>DASRVB010000060.1:0-3598 GCA_035687725.1 Gemmatimonadota bacterium | reverse complement strand
GGGGGAGGGTAGAACAGAGGATGGATCTCTTCGAGCAGCAGGCCGAGGAGCGGCTGGCGACAGCGGCTCCGCTGGCCGATCGCATGCGTCCGCGGACACTGGACGAGTTCGTGGGACAGGAGCATCTGGTAGGCCACGACGGCGTGCTGCGCCGGATGATCGAGGCCGACGAGCTCCACTCGCTGATCCTCTGGGGACCGCCGGGGACGGGCAAGACCACCCTCGCCCGGATCGTCGCCGAGTCGACCGGCGCGAAGTTCGTCTGGTTCAGCGCCGTGACGATGGGCGTCAAGGACGTCAAGCGGGTCGTCAGCGAGGCGCGCGAGGAGCTCGGGCTCCGCGGCCGCCGGACGATTCTGTTCTGCGACGAGATCCACCGCTTCAACAAGTCGCAGCAGGACGCCTTCCTCCCGCACGTCGAGCAGGGCGTCGTCACGCTGATCGGTGCTACGACCGAGAACCCGTCCTTCGAGGTCAATTCCGCGCTCCTGTCCAGGATGCGGGTCTACACCCTGAATTCCCTTACCGCCGACCAGATCGGCGTCCTCGTCGATCGCGCGCTGGCCGACGAAGTGCGGGGCCTCGGAGCCCGGCAGATGGAACTGGCGCCGGACGCCCGCGCGTTCCTTTGCGAGTCCGCGCAGGGCGACGCGCGCATGGCGCTGTCGACGCTCGAGCTGGCCGCCGCGCTGGCGGAGGACGGGGACACGCTTACGCGTGCGCGGGTCGAGGCAGCGCTCCAGAAGAAGGCGATGCGCTACGACAAGGCGGGCGAGGAGCACTTCAACATCATCTCGGCGCTCCACAAGTCGCTCCGCGACTCTGATGTCCAGGCCGGCCTCTACTGGCTCGCGCGGATGCTGGAGGCCGGTGAGGACCCGCTCTACGTCGCGCGGCGGCTCGTGCGCTTCGCATCAGAGGACGTGGGGCTCGCCGATCCGCGCGCGCTCCAGCAGGCGATCGCGGCCCAGCAGGCGGTTCACTTCATCGGCATGCCGGAGGGGTCCCTCGCGCTCGCCCAGGCGGTTGTCTACCTCGCGGCCGCGCCCAAGTCGAACGCGCTCTATCGGGCCTACGGCATGGCTGCCGAGGACGCGCGCGCCACCGACGGCGAGCCGGTGCCGCTCCACATCCGGAACGCGCCCACCCGGCTGATGAAGGACCTGGGGTACGGCCGGGGCTACGAGTACGCCCACGACCATGCGGACGCGATCGTCGGGCAGACCCATCTGCCCGAAGCGCTCGAAGGGCGGATCTATTACGAGCCCACCGACCGGGGGTTCGAGGAGCGCTTGGGCGCTCGCATGGCCGATCTCGATACCCGCTGGCGCGAGGCGCGGTCACGCGCCCGCGCGGACGCGTGACCGTCCACGTTCCTCAGCCCACCGAGCCCGAGAAGGTCGTGCTGGCGGCGGTCGGCGGTCCCGTCGCGATCGGCGACGACGGGATCGGATGGTCCGACAGAAGCCTCCTGGAGGAGCTGCGCGCGCTGGCGATCTCCGCCGGCGCGGAGATCGTCGGTGAGGTGTATCAGCGCCGCGACGCCGCCGACAAGACGTATTTCATCGGCAAGGGGAAGGCGGAGGAGCTCCGCGACGAGGTCCGGATGACCGGCGCGGACCTGGTCGTGTTCGACAACGACCTCTCACCCGCGCAGGGCAAGAACCTCGAGGACCTGATCGGCAAGCGCGTGCTCGATCGCTCGGAGCTGATCCTCGACATCTTCGCCGATCGGGCGCGAACGCGGGAGGCCAAGCTCCAGGTCGAGCTCGCGCAGCTCCAGTACCTGCTGCCGCGCCTCAAGCGCATGTGGACGCACCTCTCGCGGATCCGGGGCGGCATCGGCCTGCGCGGACCCGGCGAGACCCAGCTCGAGGTCGATCGGCGCGTGATCCGCGACCGGATCGGAACGCTCAAGGAGAAGCTCGGGCACATCGAGGAGCGGCGGAGGCTCCAGCGGAAGGGACGGGCGGACGCCTGGAACGTCGCGCTCGTCGGCTACACCAACGTCGGCAAGTCGACGATCATGAACCGGCTCTCGGGAGAGCGGCTGCATGCCGAGGATCGGTTGTTCGCCACGCTGGATGCCACCACGCGCAGGATCCATCTCCCCGAGGGCGAGGAGATCCTGCTCACCGACACGGTCGGGTTCATCCGCAGCCTCCCGCACCATCTCGTCGCCTCGTTCCGTGCCACGCTCGAGGAAGTGGTCCACGCGGACCTCCTGCTCCACGTGATCGACGTATCGGATCCCGACCACGAGGCGCAGACGAAGGTCGTCCGCGACGTGCTGGAGGGACTGGGGATCGTCGGCACGCCGACGCTCCTCGTGTTCAACAAGTTCGATCGCATTGCCGCCGCCGAGCGCGCCGGAGTCCGAGCGCGATTGCTGGCTCAGCACCCCGAGGCGGTGATGGCGTCCGCCGTCGACCCGCGCGGGCTCCTGGCGCTCGAGGAGGCGCTGTCGCGATTCCTCCGGGCCGAGGAGCTCAGCGTGCGCGTGACGCTCCCCCTCTCCGCCAGCCGGTCGCTCGCGCGCCTCTACGAGGTCGGCGAGGTCCTGGGGCGCGAGTACACGGACGACGCGGTGCTCGTCGACATGCGGGCGCGGCCGGACGTCGTCGAACGCCTTCGACAGGAGGGGGTAGTCGTGCGGGTAGCGTCGTGAGCGACGCGTACCCGGCGATTCACGTGTACGGCACGGGTAGGGTCGGCCTGGCGATCCTGAACCTCGCGCGCGCACGCGGCATCCGGCTGACCGGCGCGTGGAATCCTCGCGAGCTGCGCCCGGAACGGCGCGCGCTTCTCCCCGAGATTCCGCTGACGACTTCTCCAGAGCCCCCCGCGGTCGGCGCCGACCTGTGGCTGATCGCCGTCCCCGACGATGCGATCGCCGGTGCGGCCGAGCGGCTCGCGAGCGCGCCCGGCCCCCGGCCGTCTGTCGCCGCGCACTGCGCCGGTGCGATCCCCGGGGCGCTTCTCGCGCCGCTCGCCGACCAGGGTGTGGCCTGCGGATCCTTCCACCCGGCGATGACCTTCCGCGGCGCCGTGGGGGACGCCGAGGCGTTGGCCGGAGCAGTTGTCGCCATCGAGGGAGAGCCCCGCGCGGTCGAGCTGCTCGAGGGCCTGGCCGATCGCCTGGGCGTGACGCGCGTCGCCGTGGCGGCGGCGAACAAGGCCCGCTACCATACCGCGCTGGTCCTGGCCTCCAATGGCCGGATGGCGCTGGATGCCGCGGCGGTCCGGCTCTTGCAAGAAGCGGGGCTGGACGAGGCGGACGCCCTGGCGCTACTCCGCCCGCTGACGGCCCGCACGGAGGAGAACCTGCGGTCCGCGACCCCCGCCCACGCGCACACCGGACCGGTGGCGCGCGGGGACGCGCGCACGGTTCGCTCCCAGCTCGACGCCCTCGCGGATCGTCCTCGACTGCTGGCCCTGTACCGCGCGCTGGGCACGTTCCTCCTCGACCTCGTTCCCGCGGGAGTGCGGGGTCCGGGGCACAGGGAAGTCGCGCGGCTCCTCGGCGACGAACATCGGGAGGACGGAAAGGAAACGGCGTGATCTCGCTTTCGGATCTGCAGAGAGACCCCGAGGTGCG
>DASRVB010000059.1:0-4666 GCA_035687725.1 Gemmatimonadota bacterium | reverse complement strand
CTGCGGGTGGCGAGCGAGGGCGCGCGCTTCGGGCTGCCCGAGGTCCAGCTGGGGTTGATCCCCGGCCACGGCGGCACGCAGCGGCTCGCCCGGATCGTCGGCATGGGCCGCGCGCTCGAGATGGTCCTGACGGGGCGCATGGTGGACGCCGGGGAAGCGCATCGCTGGGGCCTCGTCAATGCGGTCGCCCCCGCCGACAAACTGCTCGACAGCGCGCGCGAGCTCCTCGGCCAGATCCTCTCCAAGGGGCCGCTGGCCGTCCAGTATGCGCTCGAGGCCACGCTCCGCGGCGCCGACATGGCCCTCGACGATGGGCTCTACATGGAAGCCACGCTCTTCGGGATGGCGTGCGGGACCGAGGACATGAGGGAAGGGACGAAGGCGTTCCTCGAGAAGCGGAAGGCGGAGTTCCACGGTCGGTGATCCGCCGCGCGGTCCTCGGATACGTCGTGCTGACCGCGGCCTGGCTGGCGGCGGGAGTCGTGCTGACGCCCGGCATGGCCTACGGCTACACGGTGGCGCGGCTCTCGATCTGGTGGGGGCTCCTCGTCATGCTGATGGCGACCGCCTACTACGGGATCCAGGAGCTGCCGGCCGCGCGCGTCACCGGCTGGCTCAAGCGCGACCTCGCGATCAACGTTCTTCTCTTCCTCGTCGTCGCGTTCACGCTGCTCGATGGGATCCAGGGATCGATCGTGCTCGGCCTTCGCGCCTCGGGGGCGATCGCCTTCCTGGCTGCGTTCGTCCACCCCGTGCTCGTCGATCAACCGCATGCCAACCATCACCGCGCCGACCCCGCCGGGAGCCCGGTGCCCCAGTACCTCCCGCCCGCCTGTATGTGGATCGACTGGCTGACGGCCGCCCTGCTCCTGGTGGCGCTGCTCCTCCTGTAGCGAGGCTGCCACAGCGATTCTTGTCACGACGGCGTCGTTCTGTGGTATGATGAAAACGCCATGTCCAGACGCATCCCCGTCCCGCTCCTCCTTCTCGCGTTCTTCCTTGGATGCTCCGACTCACCCGTCACCATCCCCGCATCGGACAGGGCCGGAGTCCGCTTGATCCGGGAGGCAACACGGAATCTGCCCGAGCGACCCCAGGGGATCGCCGTGACCCCCGACGGTCGTTTCATCGTCGTATCGAGCTACGCCGGCTGGAAGATCGAGGTCCTCGACGCCGGGACTCTGCAAACCATCACCTCCACGGAAATGCGCAATCCGTGGGGGGTCACGATCGATCTCAGCGGAGGCATAGCCTGGGTCGCCGGCAAGCGCGGGACCTCCGCTCTGGCGCTTCCCGGGCTCGAGGAGATCGCGCAAATCCCGCTCTATGCCCGGTCTCTCGTCCGGGGATCGCAGTCGAACACGCTGTATGCCATCGACCCGGTTGTCGGAGAGATCGTCAGCCTCGATGCCGTCACGAGGAAGACCATCGCCAGGCTGGCTCACTCCAGCGTGTACAGCGACTCTGCGTGCCTGGCCCTCGCCGACGGTCAGGTGCTCCTGGCCGGCAACGGAGACGGGCCACTGCTGGTTCTCGACCCCGTCGACCTTCGACTTATTCGAGAGATCCCTGTCGAGTGCTGGGCGGTGGTGCCGCTCGACGAGGACGGGAAGGCTCTCGTTCTTAGTGGTGTCCAGGATTCCGAAAGCCAGTACCCCACTGCGTCTGTCGTCGACTGGCGTACCGGCGACAGCCGTCAGCTGACGGTCCCGCGACCCAGCCCATCCGCGCTACCGTTCACCGAATACGGCTACGGAAACCCGTGGGTGCGCGTGGACGATCTGATCTTCGCGCCCGGGCGCCAGGGCATTCTGGTGGCTGATGCACGAAACGGCGAGGTGCTCGAGTTCATCGAAGGCACTCCATCGACCGAGAATACAGAGTACTGTTGCGAGATCGCGTGGGATCCGGTGAGGCGACGCTTGCTGATCGTCGGAGATTATCACGCGGGCCAAGCAACTGTAGGGAAGCTGGTTTCCTACCGGATCGAGCGTTAGGCAGCTTGCTGCGCGCTGTTCCTCGCGCTAGGGATTCCGCACTCGGATCTTGAACAGGCGCCCGGCAGGACCCAGAACGTACAGCACGTCGGAGTCCGGGTGGGCGGCGACGCCCGCGGGAGGCGTAAGGACGTCGAGTTCGTCATACCCTCCGGGATCGAACCGGTAGCGGGGCAGATCGAGTCCCGTGTCCACGACGATGACCGCACCACCCCGCTCGAACGCGATGTACCGGCCCGCGGCGAACGTCACGACGGGATTTGCCACGCAATAGATTCCGCAGCGGCTCCCGGCCAGGAACATAGAGGTGACCATTTCGCCGGTCGCGGCATCGAACGCTACAAACCGCACCCCCGAATCCCCTTGACCCAACGCATAGATCAAGTCACCCGCGGGATCGACGGCGACGTGCACGGCATCGAGAAGATCGTCCAGCGGGATGGAGCGAACGGGATCCAGCCCCGGCAGAGAAAGAATCTCGAGCGAGCCGTGCTCGGGAAACCCGGACGACGTGGAGTAGACAAAAGACACGACACGATCACCGCCGGGGAAGACGGAGAAGTGGCCTGCCCCGAGAGACGTCCAGTCGACCTGATGCGTGGCGACGTTCACGCTTCCCAGTAGCCCGTTTCCACCAAACAGGGCCTGGGACGCACCCACTGCTTGTATGTAGTACCCACTGAGTCCTTCATGATGGATCGAGGTCATGGAAGCGAGATCCACCACGCTCAACCCCGCATTCTTGTGGATACCGAACAGTCGATCGCCGTTGGGATCCACGGCGAGACCCTCGAGCTGCGGGCCGAGGACCACGCGACCCACGACTTCGAGCGTCTCGGGATCGATTCGGACCTGCTCGCCGGAGCGGTACTGCGCGGCGTAGAGCCAGCGTCCAGCCGGATCCATCACGATCCCTTCGGGAGACTCGTTCTCACCCTCCGGCCAGATCTCCTCGATCGGCCGCTGTGCGAGGATCTCGAAGTCGGATTCCGGGTCGATCACGACGATCGCCTTCTGAACGACCACGTCCCCTTCGGGTCCGGCCAGCTCGACCCTGAGGAAATGGACGCCGGGAACCTCGAAGCGGTACGGAATAGCCACCAACCCCTCCACCGAGCCCTCCCGCTCGAGGGTACCGGAAGGAATCGTCTCGACGCGATACCGCCAGTCCGCGCTAGGCTCTGCTGGAACGAGACGCAACACTCCCGTCAAAGGGGCCTCGCCGAAATCGAGGTCGACCGTGACCGAGGGAGGGTCTCCGGACGGCACGGGTGACGAGGGGCCTGTATCGGACGTGCATGTGACGAACGCAAACGCCAGGGCGAGAGCAAACGTGGAGAGGATTGTTCGATGCGATACGCTCATGGGACCGTTTCCAGGTGAGACTGGCCCTTCGAGATTACGACCAACACAGTATTTTGTAAAGCCGAGCGATGGAATTCGGCTCCGTCATCCCCGTCCGATGGGCTCCGGCCCTCGGGTCGCGGGCACGATCTGCCCGGTCGCGATTGCTGTAGTTGCGTCTCGCACGCGGGCGCGGTACACGAGCAACAACCCGACCAGGATCGTGATCCCTCCGATCGCGAGCCGCGGCGTGACCGCCTCGTCCAGGAACACCCACCCGAGGAGGACCGCCACCACGGGGTTCACGTACGCGTACGTTCCCACCTTCGAGCTCGACATGTGCGCGGTGATGAACGCGAAGGCGGTGAACCCCACGAGCGATCCCATGAGCGCCAGGTAGCCCACCGCCAGCCACGCCTGACCGCTCCACTCCACCGGCTGGCCACGCTCGATCAGGAAGTGGATGCCGATCATGAGCGGGCCGGCGACCGCGGTCTCGATCGCGCTAGCGGCGACCGGATCGACGCCCCGCAACTTCCGCCGCGCGTACACGGTTCCGAACGACCACGAGAGCGATGCCAGGAGCACCGCGCCGACCCCGACCCACGACGACTCGACGCCGGACTCGAACGGCTTGACGAGGATCGCGACCCCGGCGAGCGCGACGATCGTCCCGACCCACCCCGCCGGAGCCAGGCGCTCGCCGCGCGCGCCCGTCATTCCGATCAGCGTGTTCCAGATCGGGAACGTCGTCACGAGGAGCGCGGCCAGGCCGGAAGATAGATGGATTTCGCTGAAGTTGAGAAGGCCGTTGCCGACCACGAGGAGGAGCACCCCCACGAAGGCGCAGCGCAGGAACGTCTGGCGGTCACGTGGCATGCGGCGGCCGGTCGCCAGGCACGCCGCGACGAGCACCGGGCCCGCGATCGAGAACCGCACACCGCCCAGCAGGTACGGGGGCATGACCTCGACCCCGAGCTTGATGAACAGGTACGTCGAGCCCCACACCACACAGACGAGGACATAGGCGACGGCGAGCGCGACGGTGCTGGCCTGAGCCGGGCGATCCACGCGGCGGAGCCTACAGGGCGGGCCGTCCGCGGGCTACCGGAAACCGAACATCGAATCCACTCGGGTGTATCCGATGCGTGACTGCATCGAAGCGACTCCGCTGTTTCCCCGTGCTCGTCGCCGCCCTCTACCTTGGCTGCGGCGGCGGCGCCGAGCGTCGCCACGACACGCGCGAGGCCGCGCAGCCCGAGGGCTGGCACCGCGCGGAGACGGGCTCGACCGCGGTCCCACTCTCGCGGCCGACGGGCTCGGCC
>DASRVB010000058.1:0-2731 GCA_035687725.1 Gemmatimonadota bacterium | reverse complement strand
CGCGGGCGCGCTCGCTCTCGTCTGCGCCGTGGCCGCGGTGGTCGCCGGGCGGGCGACGCGCCCGGGCGAAGAGCTCGCCGACCTCCGTCGATGGGCCCTCGACCGCGGCGTTCGACGGTCGTCGCTGGGCGCAACTCTGCAGATGGTCTCGAACGGCCTCGTCCAGGTGGGGGTGCCGGCTTGGCTGATCGTGAACGGACTCCTCGGCGCCGGGCAGGCGGCCGCGATCCTGATGGGGATGACCCTGACGATGGCGGCCATGGGTCCCATCACCGGGCGGCGAGGGACGGTGTCTTATCCATCCCGACTGCGACGGGGACTGGCGGGATGCGCGGCCGGCCTCTTGGGACTCGCCGTGGCGGCCATCCCTGGGCCCTGGTGGCTCGCCGCACCGTCGCTCGTAGTGCTCGGCCTCGGAGCGGGCTCCTTGCTCTCGCCGTCCCTCACGGCGTTCAGCCAGACCGAGGCCGGAGCGAGCACCGTGGCGTTGTCGCTGTTCAACCTCGCTCGGCTCGGTGCGTTCGGGATCGGCGGGCTCCTGGGCGGCGCGTCGGTCGACGCGGGGGTGCCCGGGTCGGCCTTCCTCGTCGTCGCCGTGCTCTGCGGCGTCGCGGTGGTGCGGGTGGGCTCCGTCGAGGAGCGTCAGGCGACGAGTGCGAGCGATGTACGCGATCGACGAAAAGCGCCGGGCGGCGCAGGAGGAGGTACGGACGATGGCTGACGGACTCCGGCTCGAGACCGCGGGCACCACGCTGGTGGCCACGATCGATGCGGGCGAGGGCAACCTGTTCACCCGCGAGATGATGGATGCGCTCGTGGACGGGATCGTCGACGCGGGGCGCAGTGAGGAGATGCGCTTCGTCAGGCTCCGGGCGGTAGGCGAGTCATTCTGCATGGGGCGCGCGAAGGGCGGGTCCACGCCCGACGAGCTGCGCGGGATGGCCCGGCGGATCGGAGCCGTGAACGAGACGATCCGCACAAGCCCACTCACCATCCTCGCCGAGGTGAACGGGCCGGCGGCGGGCTTCGGCGTGGGGATGATCGGCGGGAGCGACATCGCCGTCGGCGCGGACACCGCGACGTTCGCCTTCCCGGAGATCAAGGCCGGCTTCGCACCGGCGGTGGTGATCAGCTGGGCGCAGTACCAGCTCCCCCGTCGGCTGCTCTACGACATGGTCTCGACCGGTGACCCGATCGATGCCGTCACCGCCGTCGGCGCGGGGCTGCTGACGGAAGCCGTCCCGGCCGGCGAGCTCGAGGCCCGCGTCGACGAGCGCATCGCTCGGCTCGAAGCCGTCGATGCGTTCGCACTGCGGGAGATGAAGCGCTTCCTGGTTTTCACCAGGGCGATGGACCCCGCCACCGCGGCCCAGGCCTCGGTGGACACCCTCGTGTTCAGCGGGCTCCGCGTGATCGGAAAGTTCTGACGGCGTTTCGTCTCGGAGGGGTCGTTGCCTTGACGGCGCGAGCCGGACGCGGGAAGGTCGAAGGCGCTCAAGCTGCACATTATATATAGTCATGAGGTGCGCTCCCTCCCCAGGGGAACGCCGAGGATCCATGGTCGGGATCGACGGTCCGGAACCCCGGACGGAAGGAGGACGCGGATCCGATGAAGGCGCAGCGCAGGGCTGGGATCTTCCGGACGCTCGCGCTCCTGAGCGGGCTCGCGCTCGTGGCGATGGCGTGCGGGAACGACAGCGGCGGCGGAGGTGGCGGCGGCGGCGGCGACACCGGCGAAGACGGGATCATCAGGTTCACGTTCGCTCCGGATCCCGTCTGGGACTACCTGAAGGACTCGGGGATCCGCGAAGAGATGGAGGCCGAGTCCGGGATCCGCATCATCGAGCAGGCGAGCTGGGACGAGTTCGGGCTCTACGCCGGAGGCCACGCCGATATCGTGTCGATCGCCTCGTTCGAGGTGCCGCTCCTCGAAGAGGAAACGGGCAACCCCGCCACCGTCTTCGGCAAGTACAACATCGATCGGAGCATCCTCGTCGTCCCGGCGGATTCCGATGCGCAAACCCTCGAGGACCTGCAGGGGGAGAAGATCGCCGTCTGGGACTCGGTGTCCTCCACGGTCGTATGGGGCGTCCTGGCCAACGAGCTGTATGGACTCGACTTCCGGACCGGCGGCGGTGACTTCGAGCTTGTGGTGGCAGACCTCACCAACACGGGAGCGCTGGCGGCGGACGGGGAGGTGGCAGGAGCGCTCGTGCTTCCCGACTTCAACGTGCCACCGCTCCTGAACGGCGACGTCCGGGTCCTCTACGACGGAAAGACCGCGGCCGACCTCTACGCCGAGGTGGCCGAGGCACCCGACCATGACGGCCCGATGATCAACATCTTCATGGCCCCGACGGACTGGTACGACGATCACCCGGAGGAGGTGGAGTTCTTCCTGTCGATGTGGGAGCGCGGCATCCAGGAGTGGCAGGCGAACCAGGACACGATCATCGAGAGCTACCCACAGCACTTCGCGGTCGAGACGCCGGAGGAGATCCAGTTCATCAAGGACTACATGGCGGAACACGACTGGTTCGTCGAGACCGTGTACCTCGACGAGGAGTGGGTCGAAACCGAGTCGACGATCTTCTCGATGCTCGAGGAGGCCGGCTTGGCCGAATCGGGTGAGAGCCCGCGCTTCGACGTGGTCGAAGCGCCGGCGTGATCGACCACTGAGCGACTGACGGACGGACGGCAGGAGGGCGGGACGTGAGCTCGAGGACCGCGA
>DASRVB010000057.1:0-11761 GCA_035687725.1 Gemmatimonadota bacterium | reverse complement strand
GGGGCCGCGCGATGCAGGGCCTCGCGGACGTACCACGCGGTATGGGATTCCTCGACACGGGCCACGTCCTCCGGAGTGCCGACCGCCACCACGCGGCCGCCTCGGTCGCCGCCGTCGGGCCCCAGGTCGATGATCCAGTCGGCGGTCTTGACGACGTCGAGGTTGTGCTCGATGACGACGACCGTGTTGCCGCGGTCGACCAGCCGGTGGAGCACGCCCAGCAGCATGCGCACGTCCTCGAAGTGGAGCCCGGTCGTCGGCTCGTCGAGGATGTAGAACGTCGAGCCGGTGGCGAGCTTCGCGAGCTCGCTCGCCAGCTTGACCCGCTGCGCCTCGCCGCCCGACAGGGTCGTCGCGGACTGGCCCAGAGTGATGTATCCCAGGCCCACGTCGGCGAGTGTTTTCAGCTTTCGCCGCACCTTTGGCACGTTGCGGAACAGGGCGAGCGCTTCCTCGACGGTCATGTCGAGCACGTCGGCGATCGTCTTCCCCTTGTAGTAGATCTCGAGCGTCTCGCGGTTGTACCGCTTTCCCTTGCACTCTTCGCACGGCACGTAGACGTCGGGCAGAAAGTGCATCTCGATCTTGATGAGGCCGTCGCCGCTACATGACTCGCAGCGCCCGCCGGGCACGTTGAAGCTGAAGCGGCCCTGGTCGTAGCCCCGCATCTTCGACTCCGGCAGCTCGGCGTACAGCTCGCGAATCGGAGTGAAGAGGCCCGTGTACGTGGCGGGATTGGATCGCGGCGTGCGGCCGATTGGCGACTGATCGATGGCGATGACCTTGTCGATCCGTTCGATCCCTTCGATCCGGTCGTGCTCGCCCGGCCGTTCCCGCGTCCGGTGGAGCTCCTGGGCGAGCGCGCGGTAGAGCACGTCGTTGACGAGCGTGGACTTGCCGGAGCCCGACACGCCGGTCACGCACACGAAGCGCCCCAGCGGAAACTCGACGGTGACGTCGCGCAGGTTGTGCTCGCGCGCGCCGATGACGAACAGCGATTCACCGCTTCCCTCGCGGCGCGAGACCGGCACGGCGATCGAGCGCTCTCTGCGCAAGTACGCACCCGTGATCGAATCCGGGGCGGATTCGACGTCGGCCGGCGTGCCCTGCGCCACGACGTGCCCCCCCTCGCGTCCGGCGCCAGGTCCCAGGTCGACGACCCAGTCGGCCGAGCGGATCGTCTCCTCGTCGTGCTCGACGACGAGGACCGTGTTGCCGAGATCGCGCAGGCGCTTGAGCGTCTCGAGCAGCCGGCCGTTGTCCCGCTGATGGAGGCCGATCGAGGGCTCGTCGAGCACATAGAGAACGCCGACCAGGTGGCTGCCGATCTGGGTCGCCAGCCGGATGCGCTGGGACTCCCCGCCGGCCAGTGTGCCGGCCGAGCGCTCGAGCGTCAGGTAGTCGAGCCCGACTGCGACCAGGAACTGCAGCCGCTCGCGGATCTCCTTGAGGATCTGACCGGCGATCTCGAGGTCGCGCGGCGGGAGCTCGAGCCGCTCGAAGTAGTCGCGCGTCGCGTAGATCGGCATGCCGACGACGTCGCCGATGCCGCGACCTCCGACCTGCACGGCCAACGCCTGGGGCTTGAGGCGCTTCCCGCCGCAGAAGTGGCATGGCAACTCGGCCATGAACTCCTCGACCTGGCGGCGCACCGAATCGGACTCGGTCTCCTCGTGCCGGCGCTGGAGTTGCCCGAGGATCCCCTCCCAGGTGCCGACGTAGGTGCCCTTCTTCTTCTGGGCCGTGTAGCGGAAGGTGATCTTCCGGTCGCCGGAACCGTGGAGCAGGATCTGCCGGACCGACTCGGGGAGCTCGCCCCATGGCGTGTTGAGGTCGAACCCGAACTCCGCCGCCAGCGAGGGCAGGACCGTGTTGGCGAGCTGGCCGCGCGGCTCTCCCCACGGCTTGACGACTCCCTCCAGGATCGAGATCCGCGGGTCGAGCAGCACGAGCTCGGGGTCGACTTCCATGCGGGTCCCGAGCCCGCCGCAGGCCGGGCATGCGCCGTACGGGCTGTTGAACGAGAACATGCGGGGCTCGAGCTCCTCGTAGCTGATCCCGCAGTGGACGCAGGCCAGGTCGCGGCTGAAGAGCCGCTCCTCTTCCCCGTGGTCGGACTGGACGTGCACGTTGACGATCCCGCCGCCCAGGTCGAGCGCGGTGGCGACCGAATCCGCGAGCCGCTGCCGATAGCGGGGGTCGACGGTCAATCGGTCGACGACGACTTCGATCTCGTGCTTCCGGTTCTTGGCCAGCGGCGGCACGCTCTCGAGGTCGTAGACCTCGCCGTCCACGCGCACGCGGACGAATCCCTCGCGCCTCGCCTCGGCGAAGACCTCCTTGTACTGGCCCTTCCGTCCGCGCACGAGCGGCGCGAGGATCTGGATCCGCCGGCCCTCAGGCCATTCGAGGATGGCGTCGACGATCTGGTCGACGGACTGCCGCTCCACCCGCCGCCCGCAGTTGTGACAGTGGGCGACCCCCACCCGCGCCCAGAGGAGCCGCATGTAGTCGTAGATCTCGGTGACGGTGCCGACGGTCGAGCGCGGATTTCGCGCGCCCGCTTTCTGCTCGATCGCGATCGCCGGAGAGAGGCCCTCTATGTAGTCGACGTCCGGCTTCTCCATGACGCCCAGGAACTGGCGGGCGTAGGCGGACAGCGACTCGACGTAGCGTCGCTGGCCCTCGGCATAGATCGTGTCGAAGGCGAGGCTGGACTTGCCCGAGCCGGACAACCCCGTGAGGACGACGAGCCGGTCGCGCGGCAGCTCGAGATCGAGGTCCTTGAGGTTGTGCTCGCGGGCGCCCTGGATGCGGAGGACTTCGGCCATAGCCGGGTGAAGCTAGCCGGCCGCAAGGCCCCGTTCAAACGCAGCCCTTCGGTCCTGTCGCGCGCACGGACTTCAGGCCAGCGCCCGGGCGATCTGCTGGAGGAGCACCCCTGAGCCGAGAAGGCCGATCGCGACCTCGAAGGCGCGATCCGGATCGAGCAGACCGCCGCGCCCCCGCTCGACCCCCGCCCGGAGACCGGACACGAGGGCGACCATGCCTGCGATCCCGAGCGACCAGGCTCCCCAGCCGCTCAGCCCGGCGTCCGGTTCCAGCACGACACGCAGGCCGCCCGCGGCGATCTCGGACAGCCACGCCGCCTGCGCCGCGAGGCCGCCGGCGAGGGCCACCAGCGCGAGGACGCGGCGCCGCCCACCCCTCCGAAGCCAGATCCCGGCGACGAGGACCATCGCGATGGCCCCGATCCCCCACGCGACGACCACTCCAGTGGCCAGGGCGCGAATCAGGGGCCGGCCTCCGGCGACGTCCAGGCCCCGCGTCTCTCGTTCGCGGTCCGCAAGGCGGTGAGGAACGCCTCGTTCCTCGCCATGCACGTCTTCGCCTGAAGGGCGAGGCGGTCGTTCTCGCGTCGCACTCCCACCACCTTCCAGGTGCCGACTCCCAGGCTGGCGGCGATGAGCGCCGCCGCCAGCAAGGAGTATAGACCGGAACGAAGCATCACTGATTGTAGTACGGCGAGTTGGGGCAGGGATTCCCCAGCATCCCGGTGTAGCAGTACGAACCGTCGTCGTTCATCTGGATCCAGTCGTTGATCTCGACGAACCGGTCCCACGCGCAGCTGAGACAGCTGCCGGCGAGCCCGTAGCGGATGGCCGCCGAACCCTTGGAAGCGAAGAACGACGCGCAGGTGATGATGCAGCTGCCGATCTCTCCGAGATCGGGATCCTCCCAGCCGATCGGGTACTCGGCGCGGGCCACGCCCACGTCGACGAACAGGCTGGTGAACAGGAGCGCAGCGGCCAGCGCGAGCACGGAACTGCGGCGCGCCGCGCTACAGCTCTTCGCGACCGGCGTGTTCGGGGACTTCGATTCCATCGGTTTCCTCCCTGGTCCGTGTTGCGGGGAGCGGCGACCGACGGCGCAAAAGCGAGAAGCGTGCCGCGGGATTCCCGGGGGAGCGGAGCGCGAGGGGGAGATCGAGGGGCCAGAAAACGTCGGGATACCGACGCCGCGGGCGGCGCCGATCGCAGGGGCCTGCTACTGCCGGCCGAACCTCCCCGCGAGGAACACGATGATCGCGGCGATCAGGAGGAAGTGGATCATTCCCCCGAGGGGGAAGAAAGCGGCTCCGACCGCCCACGCGGCGAGCAGGCCGGCCAGCGCCAGCCGTTCGCTCACGATGTCCAGGGACTGCCCTCCGGAAGGACGACCGGCAGCGCCCGAGGAAGGACGTCGATCTCGACCGGCGTCCGACCTGCGACCTCCCCGTCGCGCTGCACGGTCACGGGGGGATCGACGTCGATCCGCACCCGACTCCCGCGGCGGTGGACGACGAGGTCGGTAGCGGTCGGCGCCCCGCGAACCACCGCGGCGGCGGTCACGATCTGCTCGGCGAGCGTCGAGGCCCGGTGGGCGACCACGTCGAGGATCCCGTCGATGGGAGAGACGCCGCGCGCGAAGTCCCAGCCGCGGCGGATCACCGAGGCGACGTTCATCACCTGCACGGTCGTGGCCTCGATCTCGAACTCCTCGCCGTCGATCTGGACGGCGAAGCGGGCCGGAGTAATCCCGCGCGTTGCTTGCCAGCCGGCGATTCCATAGGCCGCAACGCCCCAGCGCCGCTTGGAGCTCCGGTCGGCGCGCGCGATCACGTCCGCGTGCACGCCGGCGCCGACGGCGATCAGGAACGGCTCCCCGTTCGCGCGCCCGCAGTCGATCCATCCGACCCCGCCCGAGAACGCCGTCCGGATCGCCGACTCCCGGTCGTGGGGAACACCGAGGTTGAGAGCGAGGAGGTTCGCGGTCCCCTGGGGGACGATGGCGAGCGGGGGCGGCTCAGGCACCGCGAGCAGGCCGGCGGCCGCCTCGACCACGGTTCCGTCCCCGCCGATCGCGATCACCCGCTCCGCGCCCGACTCCGCGGCCTTCCTTGCCGCGGTCCGGGCGTCCATCGTCCGGCCCGTTCCCAGCAGGTCGATCCGGTCCCCGCGCGAGGCCGCCACGGCCGCCAACCGGGCGGCCGCCTGCCTTCCCGCGCCACGTCCGGCGACCGGATTGTAAACGACGGCGATGCGCAGGGGGATGCTTCCGTTGCCGGGCGCGAGCTTCCGGGTGCTATCCGAGGCCGCGCATCTGCAGGAGCCGCTCCACGCGCTCTTCCGTGGGCGGGTGGGTGCTGAACAGCTTGCCGATCCCGCCACCCCGGAACGGGTGGACGATGAACATGTGCGCGGTGGCCGGGTTTCCCTGGAGCGGCACGCGCTTCGCCGTCGCCTCCAGCTTCCGGAGCGCGGACGCGAGCGCTCTCGGCTTGCCGCTGATCTCCGCCCCACCCGAATCGGCCGCGAACTCGCGCGACCGGCTGATCGCCGCCTGGATGATCATGGCCGCGATTGGCGCCAGGATCACGACGACGAGCGCCAGCGCGCCACCGCCGCGGTCGCGGTCCCCGCCGCCGAAGAAGAGCCCGAAACGCGCCAGCACCATGATCGCGCCCGCCAGCGTCGCGGCCACGCTCGAGATCAGCATGTCGCGGTGCCGGACGTGCGCCAGCTCGTGGGCCATCACGCCTTCGATCTCGTCGCGGTCGAGGATCTGCAGGATCCCCTCCGTCGCCGCCACCACCGCGTGCTCCGGATTCCGTCCCGTAGCGAAGGCATTGGGCTGCTGGCCCGGGATGATCGCCACGCGGGGAACCGGGAGCCCGGCGCGCCGCGACAGCGACTCCACCACCTCGTAGAGGACCGGCGCCTCCGCGCGCGTCACCTCGCGCGCGCGGTACATGCGGAGCACGATCTTGTCCGAGAAGAAGTACGATCCGAAGTTCATCGCGCCGGCCACCACGAGCGCCACCAGCGCGCCGCCCTCCCCGCCGACCCAACCGCCCACCAGAACGAGCGCGGCGGTCAGCACCGTCATCAGCAACACCGTCTTCAGCATGTTCATACCGGGATTATACCCCAATCCCCTCTCCAGGTCCCTCGCGAAGCGCCGGTCGGCGACGGAGGATTGGTGTGGGGTGGAGCGTGCCCAAGGAGAGCGATGGAATCGTCGTGGATCGATCAAAACGGTCCAGATGCAAGGCGGGCGACGAGTGGATTCCGAGGCGTACGACTGTACGCCGCAGGAAGACACGAGGAGCCCAACGCCGCAGATGGGCCGTTTTCATCGATCCACCCACCTAATATGTATACTCCCAGAACAGATCGACGCCGGATTCGCGCGAGCCCACCGTCGCCTCCACGCTGAACAGGTCCGTCATCTGATAGCGCACGCCGACCGCCTGATGATCCTCCTGACCGCCGACCTGCTGCTCGAACGACACGAAGACATCGGGGCTGATGAACTTGCCGACGCGGAACAGAGTCGCGCTGTCGCCCTCCTCGAGCTGCCGCTGCGAGATCTCGATCACGTCCAGATTCAGCTCGCTGGTCAGCGTGTTGCGGAGAATCGACGACGCCGCGGTGCCGGTCACGAGATCGCGCACGGTCTCGGTGAACTGTCCCTGCTGCCCGGCGCTCGGCGTCGGCGTGCCGAAGAGCGCGAGGGCGATGATCTCGGACTTCTCGTAGGGGGGCGTCGACGTCAGGTCGATGGTCGGGTTCTGCAGCGTTCCCCCGACGGTGATCTGGACCAGCACGTCCCCGACCCCCTGAACCCCCTCGATGGAGTTCGAGGCCACGATGTGGAGGCCCGGGTTCAGCTCCGGCGTCCCATAGAAGAAGACCTCCCCGCCGTCGATCGTGAACCGCTTGCCGAACTCCTCGTAGAACCCGCGCCTGACCTGGAGCGTGCCGGACAGCGTCGGCATCGGGCTCTGCGGCGGCTTGAACAGCGACAGGTCGCCGGAGATCTCCACGCGCATGTTGCTGGAGGAGAGGATCGCGTCGTCCGTCACCTCGATCTCTATGTCGAGCCGGCTGCGGTCCCACAGCGAAGGCGACCTCTCGACGGTCTCGTCGGAACGGGTCACTCCCGGAATGTCGACGTAGATGACCGCTTCGTCGAGATCGATGACCTCCTTGTTCCTGCGCTCCGGCATGCGATAGATGGCCTCGTCGACGACCACGCGCCCCGTCAGGACGGGCTCCGAGGTGGTGCCGCTGACCGCGATCGCGGCGTGCACCTGGACGTCCTGGCGGCTCAGGTCCATCACCTGCAGGTCGGTCGCGTTCATCTGCATGTCGAGGTTTCCCAAGCGCAGGTCCTGCATCTCGACCCGACCGCCTATCTCGAATGTCCCACGAGCGCCGTCGGTGCCGGTCAATGCGTCGATCGAGATCTGGTCGTTGTCGAACGTGATCGTCCCGCGCAGATCCTCGTACGTCACTCCGGTCTGGGGGATCGTCAACGACCCGCCGTCGAGGACCGCCGCCCCCGCGAAGCGCGGAGCCCCGCTCGTCCCGGTGATGTCGACGCGGATGTCCACCGGGCCCTCCAGATCGGTCAGCCCGGGAATGATGGCGGCCAGGATCGAGAGATCCGTGTTCTCGCCGCGGATCTGGAGGTCGACGGGCCGCTCGGGAAGCCGGTCGGCCACCGACGCGAGCGACAGGTCGATGGGCACCGTCCCGGTCGCGACCAGGCGATGCTCTTCGGTCGGCGTGGCGATCGTCAGGTCGATCGCGGCGATCTCGTCGGCGTAGCTCATCTCGCCGCCGATGCTGTGGAAGCGGAAGCCGCGGATCATGCCGCTCGACACCTGCCCGCTGGCGTCGATGACCGGCGACTGCCGCGTACCCCGGAGCGTGCCGGAGACGTTGGCGATCCCCTGCCAGTCTCCCGCCGGCTGCCCGCCCAGCCGGGCGACGTCCTCGAGCTGGATGTTCTCGGCGGCGAATTGGAGGTCGGACTCCCCCTCGAAGGCGAAGACGCCCTCCGCGCGTAGCGTCTGGCCGTCCTGGGTCACCCGCAGGTTGCTCGCGGTCACGCGCCCACCCGCCAGCACGAGTTCGCTCCCCTCCTCCATCCGCCACGTCCCGTCCGGCGTGGTGTAGATCAGGCTCGTCAGCCGCGTCTCGGTGACCGGGCCCGAGAAGTCGATCGCGCCGACGACGCTCGCCGCCGATCCCTCCGCCGCGAGATCGACGTCCGCCACCATCTCGATCCGCGACTCGGCGTACTCGAGGGTCACGGCCGCGGTATCGGCCTGGACGCCGGCGGCCGACAGCATGTGGAACGTGCCGTCGGCGTGCATGTCAAAGGCCGCGCCGACGCCCGTCATCTGCACGTCGCCGACGAAGGAGTCCGCGCGGAAGCCGCCGTAGACGAGATCGGCCGCCACGAGATCCCCGGTCGCGTCGAAGCTCCGGTACGTGCCCGTCAGCTCCACGTCCGCGCGTGCGCGGGTCGAGATCTCGCCGATCCCGGGCCAGACCTCGCCCAGGTTCTCGCTCTCGAGGTCCATGCTCGCGTCGATGAGGCCGTCGCGGGCGAGCCCGAACGTCCCCTCCCCCCGCAGGACGCTCGCGGGGAGGCGCACCTGCACGGTATCCGCCCGATACTCGCGGCCCACGATTCGCCCGCGCGTCTCGCCGGAGAGCACGTCCCAGCGATAGATCCGGGACCGGCCGAGCTCGAAAGCGACCTCGGCGTCCAGCTCCCGCTCGCTCGTCCCGCGGCCGTCTATCGCGTAGTCGCCGGTCAGTACCAGATCGACGGAGGGGCGGCCGATCAGGCGTCCGACGTCGAGGCCGCGCGTGGTTCCCGCGACGTCGTAGGCCAGTCCCTGCCGGAGATCGACATCCCCGCGCGCGACGATGCCCCCCGCGGGCGACGACAGGTCGGCGTCGATCGCCAGCTGGCGCGGCGGCCCGGCGACCCGGATCTGTCCCGAGACGGGCACCTCGATCGGCCACGCCGGCACGTACTGGCGGACGTCCACCGGGGCCAGGGGATCCGCCACCAGATCGAGCTCGAGCACGGGATTCGCGAGGCTGGCGACGCTGCCGCTGCCGGAGACCCGCGAGGTACCCGTGTCCACGCGCAGCTCCTCCATGGCGAGCGACGGGTTGCCCGCCGGGCCGGTCACGCGGGCCCGGACCGCCGCGCTCCCACCGACCTCGACCTGCGGGAATAGACGCCGCGCCTCGTCGAGGGAGATCCGGGGAGCGTCGAGATCGAGGGCCAGCGAGTCGGCGCCACCCAGGGTGAGGTGTCCGTCCGCGGTCAGCTCCGTGCCGGTCGTCTCGAGCCGGATCTCCTTGAGCGCCAGGCTGTCCGGCGTCAGGATCCCCTCGCCGTCGAGGTCGAGGACGTCCAGCTCGGGGCCGGTCATGCGGAAGGAGAGATCGCGCGCCGCGAAGCGCTTGAGGCTTTCGTCGCGCGAGAAGATCGCGACCTCGACCGTCCCGTCGAGGTCGCGGAACTCATTTGTCTGCCAGTCGAGGACCGGCCAGCCGCCCTCGGCGAACTTGACGTCGACCAGGCCGTCCTCGATCTCGATCGTGCCGATCCGGAGCCAGGAGCCCCATCCGGGGGGTCCCGGCGGGCTGGGCTCGCGCGCGAAGATCCTCTGGAAGTTCCAGCGCTCGTCGGGGCCGCGAATCAGCCGGATCTCGGGCCGGACGAGTTCCACGCGATCGACCGCGATGCGCTTGTCGAGGAGCGGCGCGATCCGGTAGCTGGCGCGGACCGTGCCGGCCCGCAGGAACGGGACGCCGTCCTCGTCCTCGATGACGAGGTCGTCGAGCGTGATGCCGGTGAGAATGCTGCCGCGGACGCGGCCCACGCGGACGGTCCCGTGGACGGCGTCTCCGAGCCGGGTCTCGATCTGCCCGCGCACGAACTCCCCGCCCCACCGGGTCTGCAGCCACAGCATGCCACCGACGATCGCCAGCGCCCCGAGCGCCACCAGGAGCGCCACCACGAACAAGACCTTGCTCAGGATCCGCATCCCCACCCCTTACCCCGCCACCGCCGCCCATGCTCCCCGCGATACTGCTGTCATGGACGCAAGGTCGGTCAAAACGGTCCAGATGCAAGGCGAGCGCCGAGGAGCCCAACGTCGCAGATGGGCCGTTTTCACCGACCGATTCACCGACCGACCTAAAACGCGGGGCCTATGGATATGTGGAACACCCAGTTCGGCAAAAAGTCCTCGTCCCTCGATGTCTTCCTCGCAACGTCCAGCCGTATCGGCCCCACTGGCGTGCGATAGCGGATGCCGGCGCCTGGGGTGTACTTCAGGTCGCCGAACGCCATCTCGTCGGGATCGGTCCACACGTTCCCTGCGTCGACGAACGCCGCGCCGCTCAGGTTGCCCCGGATCGGGAAACGGAGCTCGACGCTCGTCTCGAGGAGCGCCCTCCCCCCCACGGGCTCGGGGTCGCGCTCCTGGCCGAAGGCCCTCGGATCGTCCTTGGGACCCAGCTGGCGCCGCTCGTATCCACGCACGCTGTTCGCCCCGCCCGCGAACAGGCGCTGGAACAGCGGCACGCGATCGTTCTCGCCGCCGTACCCGAAGATGACCCCGGGCAGGATCTTGCCGGCCAGCACCCATCCCTCGCGGACCTCCAGGTAGCGGGTCACGAGCAGCGTGGTCCTGTTGTAGGCGTACTCCCCGCCCAGCACCGGCATGCCGATCTGGTGGGAGAGATTGATCATGGAGCCCCGGGACGGCTCGAACAGCGAGTCCGTACCGTCGAACGAGACCCCCATGTCCGCATACAGCAGCCCGCTGGGGTTGATGAATTCGCGTCCCAGCTCGGGGATCAACACACCCTCGTCGAACTCGCTGAACTCGTCCCGCTCGGACGTCAGCGCGGCACGCGCCTGCCAGCGGCGACTGAGACGGTAGCTCGAGCGCACACTCGCGCCCACACGCTCGACCGTGTAATTGGGCTCGATCTCGAATCGCAGGAAGACAGTGGCAAGGAAGTTCAGGTCGGGCAGCAGGAACGTCGGTTGGCGGTACGTCACCGCTGCTTCGCGCTCGAGCTGGGAATACTGCCCGCGCACCTCGAGCTGCCGCGCGCCGCCCAGCAGGTTGCGGTCGAGCCAGGATGCCCGCAGCCGGATCCGGTCCTCGGTCCCGTACCCGACTCCCACCCGCACGACGTGGGTCGGCGCCGGTGCGACCGAAACGAGCACGTCGACCGTGTCCCCGCGGACCGAGGCCAGCTGCGGCTCGATCAGGACACGGCGGAAGAGACCCAGCTCATAGAGGTTTCGCTGGCTGTCGAGGATGTCCTGGCGGTCGTACAGCTCGCCTGACGCGAACTCCAGCTGCCCCTCGATCAGGTCCAGGTCGTCCGGGTCGTACCCCTCGATCCGCCTCTCTCCGATGTAGTACTGGTCGCCCGCATCGACCGAGTAGGTGACCGACGCGATCCGGGCGTCCTTGTCGATCCGATACTCCAGCAGCGCGGTCGCATAGACGTAGCCCCGGTTCTGGAACTCGTTCTCGAGCACCGTGCGCGACGCCAGCAGGTCCGGCTCGTTGAACACCTCCTCCTGCTGGAGGGGGATCCTGCCGCGCATCTCGGCGGTCAGCTCTCCCCCGTTCAGCAGATCCAGACCCTCGATGGCCAGCGTGTCGACGCGCGT
This sequence comes from Gemmatimonadota bacterium, assembly GCA_035687725.1. Lineage (GTDB taxonomy): Bacteria > Gemmatimonadota > Gemmatimonadetes > JACCXV01 > JAHWKZ01 > JAICNR01. The sequence continues at coordinate 205 of DASRVB010000057.1, read as the reverse complement.
GGGCTCGCCCTCGGACACGGTGAGGCTCACCTCCACGGCGTCTCCCGAGGGAGCTACTTCCCACGACACGAGCTCGGCGTCGAAATAGCCGTGTCGCTGGTAGAGGACGTGGATCCGCTCGAGGTCCTTCAGGAATTCGGTCTTGGAGAGAAATTCCTCGTCCCGCCACCAGAGGAAGCCCCCGCTCTCGGTCGTGTACAGCGCG
>DASRVB010000056.1:0-27648 GCA_035687725.1 Gemmatimonadota bacterium | reverse complement strand
ACCGGCACTCGCCTCGAGCCGGACGACTTCACCGACACGATCATGTTCTGTCAGGGGGAGCGGCACGTCCTCGAGCTCGAGTTCCGCCATCCCGGCCGGTTCATGTTCCACGCGCACCAGAGCGAGTTCGCCGAGCTCGGGTGGATGGGGTTCTTCGATGTCGCCGAAGGGTAGCAGGGCCGGAATCGCCGCCGGAGTGGTCGTAGTCGTCGTGCTGGTCGGCCTGCTCGCGTTCCTGCTGGCGCGCGGTGTCGGACTCGAGCGCAGTGCGCCGCCGATCGAGGAGCTCACGGTCGAGCGGGTCGAGCTGCCGGAGCCCAACCTCATCCGCGTGCATGTCGTCAACGGGGGAGTCGATCCGGTCACCATCCACCAAACGATCGTCGACGACGCGGTGTGGTCGTTCACGATCGAGCCGGGTCCGACCATCGGTCGCCTGCGTGGAGCAACGATCGAGATTCCGTATCCCTGGGTCGAGGGCGAGGCCCACGAAATCAAGCTGGTCTCGCGAAACGGCGTCGCATTCTTCGCGGAGATCGCGGTCGCCACCGAGACCCCGCGTGCGAGCGCGCCGTGGCTCCTGAAACTGGGCCTGCTCGGATTTTACGTGGGCGTCGTCCCGGTGGCGCTCGGACTGGCCACCTACCCGCTCCTTCGTCAGCTGGGACGCCGGGGCATCGACTTCCTGCTCGCGCTTACCGTCGGGCTGCTCGTGTTCCTCGCCGTCGACACGCTCGGCGAGGCGCTCGAGCTGGCCGCGGAGGCGCCGGGAGGGTTCCACGCTCCTATCCTCGTCTGGATGGTTGCGCTGGGGACGCTCGTCGGGCTGCTGGCTTTCACCGCACGCCGCCGTCATCGAGGAGAGCTCAGCGCGCTCGCCGTTTCGTTCTTCATCGCGCTCGGGATCGGCCTGCACAATTTGGGGGAAGGGCTGGCCATCGGCTCCGCCCTGGCGACGGGTGCGATCGGGCTGGGCACGTTTCTGGTCGTCGGCTTCACGCTCCACAACATCACCGAGGGGATCGGGATCGCGGCGCCGCTCCTTCGCGCCGAGCCGCGACTGCGCCATTTCGCGGGGTATGCGCTGCTCGCCGGCGGGCCGGCGATCCTCGGCTGCTGGATCGGGGGCATGGTGTTCGATCCCTTCTGGGCCGCCGTCTTCCTGGCGATCGGCGCGGGGGCGATCGCTCAGGTAGTCATCGAAGTCGGCCGCCTGCTCGTGACCCGGCGTGAGGGAGCGGTGGCCGATCCGTGGCGGGGAGAGGTCCTGGCCGGCGCGGCGGTGGGGGTGGTGTTGATGTACGCCACCGCCCTCCTCGTCCCCGCCTAGTTTTCGGGCTGCTGAAGATGGCCGATCTGCTGCGTTCCGCTTCCTCGGCCGGACTGCGGCATACCTTTCAGTACGCCTCGTCCGTCCTCGTCGCGCGCCTCGCATCTCGACCATCTTGAGCAGCCCTTGCAGCTCGATTTCCTCGTAGACTTCGCTCGGCAAACTGGCATTTCCTTTTTCCGCCCACCTTTCCTTCTCGCTTGATCCCGTGACGCGCACGCTGGCCGGGCGGACGGTCGTGGTGACGGGGGCGAGCCGGGGAATCGGACGCGCGATCGCGTTGCGAGCGGCGCGGGACGGAGCCCACGTCGCGATCCTCGCCAAGACCGCCCACCCGCACCCGAGGCTTCCCGGGACGATCCATACGGTGGCGGACGAGGTGGAGGCCGTCGGCGGCCGCGCGCTCGCTCTGGCGGTGGACGTACGGGACGCGGCGGCGATCGAATCCGCCGTGGCTCGCGTGGCGGAAGTATTCGGGGGAATCGACGTGCTGGTCAACAACGCCGGCGCGATCCGCCTGACCGGCACCCTCGACACGCCGGTCGCGCGCTTCGATCTGATGTGGTCGGTCAATGCGCGCGCGACGTTCGCCTGCTCGCGTGCGTGCCTCCCGCATCTCCTTCGCGCACGGAATCCCCATGTCCTCGCGCTGTGCCCGCCGTTGTCGGTGGAACCAAGGTGGCTCGCTCCGCATCCGCCCTACACGCTGTCGAAGTACGGGATGAGCCTGCTCGTCCTGGGGATGGCGGCGGAGTTCGCGGACCAGGGGGTGGCGTTCAACGGGCTGTGGCCGCGAACGGTGATTGCGACTGCCGCCCTGGCCATGCTCGGAGGGCGCGTGCGCCCGGAATCGTGCCGTTCGCCCGAGATCGTAGCGGCCGCCGCGCACGCGATCGTCACGCGTGACAGCCGCGCCTGCACGGGAAGGCTCCTGCTGGACGAGGAAGTCCTGCGTGAGGAGGGCGTGACGGATTTCTCCTCCTACGCCGTGGTGCCTGGTAGTCCCCTCACTCCGGACCTGTTCGTCGAATCGGCCACAGAGTAATCATTTGTTTGTTTAAACCGTTGCCAGCCAATGAGTTGTCGCGAACAGACGAGAAACAGCTGAAGATATTCGTGGGTGGAGGCGGCGGGCGGATTCGAACCGCCGGATGGGGGTTTTGCAGACCCCTGCCTTACCACTTGGCTACGCCGCCCCGTCACGATCGACGTGCAGGCCCTTCCGGCATGGGCCCGTGGAGGCTTCGGGACCGGATTAGATGGAGCGGGAAACGGGGCTCGAACCCGCGACCTCAACCTTGGCAAGGTTGCGCTCTACCAACTGAGCTATTCCCGCCCGACACGCAACGTTACGAGCAAAAAAATCTATCCCCGGCGCAGGGGTCGGTCAAGCGAACCGAACCCGGAACTCCCGCGGGTGTACTACCGCCGGACCGAACGCGGAATCGGGCATGTCCGATTCCGAATACTCATAGATCGCCTTCGCGGGATGCGGGGAGGGGTGGATGTTCGACACTCAATGCCTACATGGGAATCGATTAGCTTGTGTCGTCCTGGTCATGGCCTTGATCATGGGTTTCGCGGCCCTGGCCGCGGATGCCGAGGTGCCGGACGCGAGCCCGCGCCGTACAGCTCCTGCTGGCACGCTCGCGAGCCTGGGGTGGGTCGGCGCGGTTGATGTCGTGGCCTTGGCTGCTGTCGCCGAGGCGGACTCCAGGCTCACGGAGAGCGCCGAAAGGCTGGCGCGCCGGTTCGGCGTCGGGCGCAAGCTCGCCGGAATCATCTACGCGGAAGCGCTGAGGGCCGGAATCGAGCCGGCCATGGCGTTCGGCGTGATCGCGCAGGAGAGCGGGTTCGATCCCTCCGCGGTCGGGAGCAGCGGTGAGCGCGGCCTGATGCAGATCAAGCCATCGACGGCACGGGCCTACGATGCGCGGATCACTCCGGATGCGCTGCTGCGGCCGGAGACGAACCTCAGGCTGGGGCTGCGCCATCTGAAGCGGGAGGTCGAATACTTCGGCGATCCGATCCTGGGTCTCATGTCCTACCACATGGGACGCGCGCGCCTCGAGCGCGAGCTGGCCGATGGACTGGCGCCCAGGGATCGGTACGTCGAGCGCGTGCTCTCGAGCTGCGGAGGGGACTGCGCCTGAGCGCGAGCGTGGCCGCACTGGCCACGCTTGCCGTGTTCGCGACGGCCCCTGCCCAGTCCCTGGGGTACGGCCCCCCGCAGGGCGCCTCGTTCCGTTACCGGACCAGCAACCAGCTGAACGTCAGCCAGCAGATACTCGAAAGCGAGAACCATTACACGCTCCGGGCGGAGGGCATCGTGCGCTTGACGCTCATGAACTCCGGCCCGCGGCTGCTGTGGAGACTCGGCTACGAGGAGCTGAACCTCGAGATCGATGGCGCGTTCCCGAGTCCGCGCGTCGAAGGATTGCGGGGCACGGTCGTGACGCTGTCGACCACTCCGCAAGGAGTCGTGCTGGACGCGCTCGCCTCGGGCGTCGTCTCGCCGGGGATCGGCACGCAGTACGTCGAGCGAGCGGCTGCGGGATTCCTGCCGCGGCTTCCCGATCGCGCCGCGACTCCGGGGGCGGTCTGGACCGACACGCTGCTGGTGACCGAGGTGCTGCAGGGCGTGACCGCCGAGGTCACGACCGTGCTGCGCTACACCGTGGCCGATACGAGCGCGATCGCCGGGCGCGCCGTGGTTCCGGTCGAGTATACGGGCACGATCTCGGTCACGGGTTCCGGGCTCATCGAAGGCTCGCGCGTGCAGGTCGAAGGTAGCGGCAGGGTGCGCGGTCACTACCTGTACGATCCAGCCGATCGGGTGTTCGATCTCCACGAGCAGGAACAGGTTCTCGAATCCACGCTCACCCTCATGAGCCCGGAGCAGCGAACGGTGGGAATCCCCAGCCGGCAGGTTCTGAACGCTCGCTCGGAAAGGCTCTTCTAGTGCCTTCGAGCGGCCCGTCGGCATTGCGAGCGTGGCTCGCGGTCGGGGTCTGGATGACCGTGACGGCGATCCTGTCTACCTTCCCGGTCGAGGGTCTTCAACCGAACGTCCCGGACGCCGACAAGATCGGGCACGCCGCCGTCTATGCCGTGCTCGGGTTTCTGTGTGCGGTAGCCTGGCATCGACACGGGAGTTCGCACCCCGCCGTCGTGGAGCGATCAATGGCGCTGGCGCTCCTGTTCGGGGCACTGATGGAGCTCGCGCAATCGCTCGTCGACCGCGATCCGAGCATGGCCGACTGGATCGCGGACGGAGTCGGCGCGTTGCTGGGAATCGGATTCTGGAAAGCCTGGAGGATCGTCGTGGGGTCCAGAGCGGAGCAGGTCGGTTGAGAGATCACCTGGCGACGGGTCTGAGAACCGACGGTGCGGGTGCGCTGCGGATCGGTGATGCAGGCCGCGAGGTCACCCTCTGCGGCTGGGTCCACCGCAGACGAGACCACGGCGGGCTCGTGTTCTTCGACCTCCGCGACCGCTATGGACTCGTCCAGTGCGTCGTCAATCCCGAGACGGTGTCGGCGGAGGCCTTTCGCGAGGCGGAGCGCATTCGCGCCGAGGACGTGATCGGGTTGGAAGGAGTGGTCGCGCGACGGCCGGACGGCAGCTTGAATCCCGATCTGCCCAACGGCGACATCGAGGTCCGCGTTTTCGACTGTCGGATGATGTCGGAGACGGCGACGCCTCCGTTTCCCATCGACGTGGAGAAAGAGAGCGGAGAGGTATCGGAAGAGACGCGCTTGCGCTGGCGCTTCCTGGAGCTCCGCCGGATGCGTCTCACGTCGGCTATCGGCATGCGACACCGGATCGCGTTCCAGACCCGCTGCTACCTGGACAACCGGAGGTTCTGGGAGGTGGAAACTCCGATGCTCACCCGCCGGACTCCCGAGGGGGCGCGAGACTACCTGGTGCCGAGTCGCGTCCACCCGGGGTCGTTCTACGCCCTGCCCCAATCGCCGCAGCTCTACAAGCAGATGCTGATGGTGGCTGGCTACGACCGCTACTTCCAGATCGCCAGATGCTTTCGCGACGAGGATCTACGCGCGGATCGCCAGCCCGAGTTCACGCAGATCGACCTCGAAATGTCCTTCGTCGAGCAGGAAGACGTCATCGAGACGGTCGATGGGCTGTTCCGGCATCTATTCCGCACCTGCCTGGGCGTAACGATCGGGGAGATCCCGCGACTGACTCACGCAGAGGCGCTGCGAAGATTCGGAACCGACAAGCCGGACCTGCGGATCCCTCATGAGCTGGTCGACGTGACGGCGCACTTTCGGCAGACCGGCTTTCGCGTGTTCGACTCGGTGGTCGAGTCCGGCGGCGTCGTCGCCGCGCTCAAGGTCCCTGGCGGGGCGGACGTCAGCCGAAGCGTGATCGACCGGTGGACGGAGCTCGCGCGGTCGGCCGGCGCCGGCGGCCTGGTGTGGGCGCGCGCGGGAGCCGAAGGGTGGTCGTCCTCGGTCGACAAGTTCGTAGGGCTCGAGCGGTGGATTGCCGCGGGCGAGCAGGCCGGCGCGAAGAGCGGCGACCTGCTCCTGGTGGTCGCAGACCGGACGCGGCGCGCTTTCCCGGCGCTCGGCAGCCTGCGGGCGCATCTGGCCGCCGAACGTGGCTGGATCGGCACCTCCCGGCCCTGGTCGCTCGTCTGGATCGTCGACTTTCCGTTGTTCGAGGAGGGCGAAGGCGGGGACATCGCTCCAAGCCATCATCCCTTCACCGCGCCGCGCGGTGGGATCGAGGCTCTGAGCGGCGCCGATCCCCTCGAGATCCCTTCGCTCGCCTATGACCTCGTCCTCAACGGCTACGAGCTGGGCAGCGGATCGATCCGCATCCACGAGCGCGCCGTGCAGGAGCGCGTGTTCGAGATGCTCGGCATCGGGCGCGAAGAAGCGAAGGCGAAGTTCGGCTTCCTGCTCGAAGCCCTGGAGTACGGCGCTCCACCGCACGGCGGCATCGCGGTGGGGCTCGACCGCATCGCGATGTTGTTCGCGGGCGCCCAGAGCCTGCGCGAGGTCATCGCGTTCCCGAAGACGACCAGCGCGAGTGCGCTACTCGAAGGCGCGCCCTCGCCCGTCGGGGAGCACGAGCTCGCGGAACTCCATCTGCGGCTGGTCGACTCCGGCGGACCGGCTTGACTCCCCGAAGCGCGCCGGGCTACACTCGATGACCTCCATGCCTCCCACCGACACGTCTGCCATTCGCCGCTCCATTTCTCTCGCCGGCATCGACCAGCTGACGCTCTTCGGGACCCAGGACCAGAACCTGAAGCTCGTCGAGAAGTTGAGCGGCACGCAGCTCGTCGCGCGCGGCGGTGAGTTGCGCCTGTCCGGCGAATCGGAGGCCGTCGATCGGTCGGCGGCGCTGCTCGAGCACCTCATCGAGCTGATCCAGACCGGCTCCGGGTTCGACGTCGCCGACATCCGGCGCTACTGGGCCGAGCTGGAAGGAGGGGCGGCCGATTCGCTCACGCGTATGGAGGCCGGCAAGGTCCTGATCCGAGGCACACAGAAGATCATCAAGCCCAAGACGCGCGGGCAGGAGCAGTATCTCCGAGCCATGACACGCAACGACATCGTGGTCGGGATCGGGCCCGCTGGAACCGGCAAGACCTACCTCGCCGTAGCGATGGCGATCGACGCACTCCACAAGAAGACCGTCAGGCGGATCGTCCTCGCGCGTCCCGCGGTCGAAGCCGGCGAGACGCTGGGGTTCCTTCCGGGGGACCTCCAGGAGAAGGTAGATCCCTACCTGCGTCCGCTGTACGACGCGCTGGAAGACATGCTGCCCCCGGACAAGGTCCGGAAGCTCCTGGAATCCCACGTCATCGAGATCGCCCCGCTGGCATACATGCGGGGCCGGACCCTGGCCGATGCGTTCGTCATTCTCGACGAAGCGCAGAATACCACCACGAACCAGATGAAGATGTTCCTCACGCGACTGGGCCTGAACTCGCGCGCGGTCGTTACCGGCGACAAGACTCAGATCGACCTGCCGCCCCGTGAGGAATCGGGCCTCTTGCAAATCGAACGAATCCTGCACGGGATCGAAGGAATCGAGTTCGTGTACCTGAGCGGCCGGGACGTTGTCAGGCACGCGCTCGTCCAGCGCATCATCGAGGCGTACGCCGGCGGAGATACACGGGAAACGCGCACGCCGGGCGCAGAGTAGCCGTGGACGATTCGCGAAGCGCGATGGACGCAGGGAGGGCTCTGCTGGACAGGCTGGCCGCATGGCGGCCGTCGGACGACCCCACGTCTCCGCGCGATCTGCTGCTCCGATTCGCGCTCGTCGCCGCGGTGGCTCTCGTCACGATCACTCTGTTTCCTCCGCGCGGCGGCGGCGACGTCCCGCTGATCCGCCAGGGTGTGGTCGCGCCCGAGGACGTCATCGCCCCGATGGACTTCCCGGTGCTCCGCAGCGAGGACGAGCTGGCGCGGCAGCGCGAGGTCGCGGCGTTGTCCGTGCCGCCCGTGTACCGCGTGAACCCGGGTGCGGCGGACTCCGCGACCGCCCGCATTCAGCGCTACCTGGCCCGCGCCGGCCGCATCGCGGAGGAGGAGCCCTCCGCGCTGGCGAGCCTCGACCGCATCGAGGGAGGGAGGTTGGGCCTGAGCGCGGCCGAAATCGATCGGCTGGCCAGGGCCGAAACGCGCGCCGCCCTGTCCGAGCTGGCCGAGCGCGCCGTTCCCGGTCTCTACGAGCGCGGCCACTTTCTCGATCCCGGCGAGCTGACCCCGCTGTCCGCGACTCGGATCACCGTCCAGAGAGCAGGCGAGGACGAGGAGATCATTCCCAAGGACGAGGTCATGCCGGTACGGGCAGACACCGAGGTGCCCGGGCTCGCCGCGGCGGCGCGCGAGCTGGATCCGGAGGACGAGCGGCTGGCCCTGCACCTGTTGCCCGCGCTGTTGACGCCGGATCTGGAAGCCCGTCCAGCCGTCACCGAGCTTCGTCGCGCCGAGGCGCGCGCCTCTGTCGAGCCCGTCAAGGGCGAGGTGCTGAGGGGGGAGCTGATCGTGCCCGCGCACACCCGTGTGACTGCCGCGCAGGAGGAGAAGTTGCGCAGCCTCGCGACCGCGCTCGACCGCGGGCAGGGAGGGCTCTCGCCCGCGGACGCGCGTGTGGGGATGGGCACGCTCTTCATCAACGCGGTGATCCTTTGCCTGTTCGGCTTCTTCCTCTTCCTCTACCACCCCACGGTCTTCGCGGACTATCGCTCACTGGCCGTGCTGGCGATCGTGTGGACGCTCGTCATCGGGCTGGCGGCGTTCGCCGAGCGCGCTGCCGACGTGCCGTCGTATGCGGTGCCGGTCGCGTTCGCGTCCGTGCTCGCGGCCGTCCTGTGGGGCACGGCGATGAGCGCGGTCATGACCCTGTTCCTCTGCGTGTACCTGATCGCCCAGGGCGAGCTGGGATTCCCGTTCCTCTGGGCGGGATTGGCGAGCGGGCTGGTCGGCGCGTGGAGCGTGCGCCTGATCCGACGCCGGACACACTTCTACGAGAGTCTGGTATTCATCGCCGCAGCGAACATGCTCGCGCTGGGCGGCCTCGCGCTCGTGCAGCTCTGGACTTGGAGCGAGATAGGTGTCGCTCTCGCGTGGGGGTTCGGAAGCGCGGCGACGGCGGTCTTCCTCGCCATGGGCCTGCTGCCGCTCCTCGAATGGGCGTCGGGGCGGACCACCGATCTGACCCTCCTCGAGCTGGCCGACCTCAACCGTCCGCTGCTCAAGCAGCTCCTCGTGGAGGCGCCCGGCACATACCATCATTCGATCATCGTCGGGAACCTGGCGGAATCGGCGGCCGAGGGGATCGGAGCCAACTCGCTGCTGGCGCGCGTTGGCGCTTATTACCACGACATCGGGAAGCTCAGGCGGCCCGAATTCTTCGCGGAGAACCAGCGGCAGGGGGAGAACCCCCACGATTCGCTCACCCCGCAGGCGAGCGCACGGATCATCAGCCGGCACGTCGAGGACGGCGTCGAGATGGGCCGCCGTGCCGGGCTGCCCGAGGTCGTCCTCGACGTGCTCCGGGAGCACCACGGGACGACGCGGCTCTCGTTCTTCTGGCACAAGGCGTCCGAAGAGCTGCCCGCGGAGCGCCCGATGATCTCGGATTTCGTCTACCCGGGTCCGCGGCCGCGATCGAAGGAGACGGCGGTCGTCATGCTGGCCGATTCGGTCGAGGCCGCCAGCCGCGTGATGCGTGAGCCCTCTCCAGAGGCGTTGCGCGAGCTCGTCAAGCGCATCGTCGAGATGAAGCTGGAGGAGAACCAGTTCGACGAGGCCGACCTCACCTTCCACGACCTGGCGGTCGTCGAGGAACGATTGGTAGGCGTCCTGGTGGGGATTCATCATCACCGTATCGACTACCCCACCCTCTCGCTTCACGTCCCGGAGCGGAGCGATGACGCTGCGGATACGCTTCCATCCGTCGGTAGATTCCCCGCCTGAGCTGATCCCCTTTCCCGCTTCGGCGTTGCGCGACATGCTGCTCGCCGAGGGGCTCGCCGATGAGGGAGAGGTGAACTGCGTGCTGACCGACGATGCCGAGCTGGAAGACCTGAACCGCCGATACCGCGGCCTGTCCGGCCCCACGGACGTGCTCGCGTTCCCCTATGACCCGGCCGATTCCGGTGGTGTACACGGAGACGTGTACGTGTCTGTCGACCGAGCTCGAGAGCAGGCCGCCGGCCGGAGCGAGCCTGTCGAGCGCGAGATCTGGCGTCTGTTCGTGCACGGCGCTCTGCACCTCGCCGGCCGTGATCACGACAGCGAGGAGTCCGAGCGCGCCATGCTGGCCGCACAGGAGGAGTGTGTGGACCGCGTGTTCCCGGGCGAGTCCACCGCGTCCGGACGTTGAGCCCGACCGTGGCGATCGTACTCGGAATCGTGGGTGGTCTCGCCGTCTCGGCGTTCTTCGCGGCCTGCGAGGGGGCATTCTTCCAGCTTTCGAGTCCGGACGACGGCGAACCGCCCGAGCGCGGCTCGGCCGCGGCGCGGACGGCGAAGCTGCTCGAGCACCCCGAGCGGCTGCAGGGAGCGATAGAGCTCGGGCACATGCTGGGCGTGATCTGGGTGACCGCGCTGGCATGGTTTCTCGCCCGCCGCTTCCTCGTGGGCTATCCCGCCCCCCTGACCTGGACGGTCGTCGTGCTGGCGATCGCATTCGTCGTCGTCGTGGTCGCCGAGCTGGCGCCGAAGGCGCTCGGCATGCAGGGCGGCGTGGCGTGGGCATCACGGGCCGGCCCCGTCGTCCTGGCATGGCGCACCCTTCTAACGCCGGTGGTCGCCGTGGCCGCCGCCATCGGACGCGTGGCCGAGCGCATCCTCCCGCCGGTGCCACAGCCTTCGCTGGACAGCGAGGACATCCGCACGATGGTGGCAGAAACCACCGAGAGGTCCGAGCTCGAGAGCGGGGAACGCGAGATGATCAGCTCGATCTTCGCATTCGGCGAAACGACCGTGCGCGAGGTCATGACTCCGCGCACCGACCTGGTCGCAGTCGAGGCCTCGAAGCCACTGAGCGAGATCGTGGCGATCGTCCGCGAGAGCGAGCGTTCCCGGGTGCCGGTCTACAGGGAGACCCTCGACGAGATCATCGGTGTCGTGTACGCCAAGGACCTGCTGGCCATCACCCATGGTCTGGCTGAGCCGCCCATTCGCCTGCCGGAGATCCTGTGGGATGCCACGTTCGTGCCGGAGGCGAAGAAGATCGATGACCTGCTGCGGCAGTTTCAGCACGAGCAGATCCATATGGCGGTCGTGATCGACGAATACGGCGGCACCGCGGGGATCGTGACGCTCGAGGATATCCTCGAGGAGCTCGTGGGCGAGATCCAGGACGAGTACGACGTGGAGGAGCCGCTGGTCGTTCCGTTGGAGGACGGGGTCCTGCGGCTCGACGGCCGGCTGGACGCCGACGACTTCAACGATTTCACCGGCAGCGGGATAGGCGCCGAGGACATCGAGACGATCGGCGGTCTGGTGGCGCGCGAGTTGGCGCGCGTGGCGAGGCACGGCGATACGGTCGAGATCGGGGACTGGATCTTCGAGGTCGAAGCTGTCGAGGGGAAGCGGATCACGCGACTCCTCGCGTGGCCGCGCGAAGAGTCGGCGGAAGACGGTGGTGGCGCGTGATCGTGCTGTGGTCGGCGGCTGTGGCCGCTATCCTGACGTCGGGATTCTTCTCGCTCGCCGAGCTGTCGCTGGTCTCGGTGGGGCGCCTGCGTCTGCGCCACTGGGTCCAGGAGACGATCCGGGGCGGGTGGATGAGCAAGGACGCGCTCGATCACCCGTACCGGCTCCTGAGCCCGATCCTGGTCGGCCACTCGCTCGCCGTGATCGTCGCCGCCGCGCTGATCACCGAGGCGCTGTCCCGCAACGGCGTGGGGCAGGGCGATCCCTTCCGACTCGCGGGCTGGGTGTGCCTGGTCGCGCTGCCGCCCCTGTATCTGATCGGCGAGATCCTCCCGCGGTCGATCGCCCGTGCGCGGGGGGCGCGGCTGTTCCGGGCCGTGTCGCTGATCCTGCTGGCGTGTGGGTGGCTCTTCCGCCCCTTTACCGCCGCCGCGGATGCGACCAGCCGCGCTCTGCTGGGTCTTCTCGGCATCCGCCTGGAGCGCGGTGGAGCCTTCACGCGCAGGAGCCTGGAGACGCTCCTGCTGGAGAGCGAACGAGTGGGGATCGTCGAGCCGGCCGAGCGGGAGATCATCGCCGGCGTGTTCGAGTTCGGACGGACGCCGGTGGAGGCCGTGATGACGCCGCGCGATCGGATGGTGGTGGCGCCCGCGCCGGCGCGCGCGGGGGAGATCACGGAGATCATTCGCCGCACCGGATACAGCCGGGTGCCCCTCTACCGCGGCACCCCCGACAGGATCATGGGCATGGTTCACGTATTCGACCTCTTCCGGCTGACCGCCGACGATCGGCCGCGCCCCCGGCCGGTCGTGTTCACGCCGCCCTCGACGCCCTGCGACGACCTGCTGCTCGAGATGAAGCGGCGCCGCTGCCATCTCGCCGTCGTCGTGCGCGGCGGGCGGGCGATCGGAATGGTGACGATGGAGGATCTGGTCGAGGAGCTGGTGGGGGAGATCCGCGACGAGCACGACAGCCGATCGATCGTCATGGACAGGGATTCGATCGTCGTTGACGGTCATCGGACCATCGCCGAGATTAACTCCGAACACGGGCTGGACCTGCCGTCCGACGAAGGCCTGACGATCGCGGAGCTCGTCTCCTCGCGTTTCGGCCGCGTCCCACGCCCCGGGGAGTCGATGCGCTGGGATCGCACGACGATCGAGGTGATCGACTCCACGCCCCAACGGGTCCGCCGCATCCGCCTCAGGAGAGATCGCTGACCCACCAGAAGCGGCGGTGACGGCATGACCGAACACGTCGATCCGCAGGAAGTGATGGCTCGGTTCCGCGCCGCTGCGGAGGCCGGGTCGGCGCCTTCGAACGTCGACGAGCTCATCGCCGAGCTGCACCCGGCCGACCTCGCCGAGATCATCGATGCGCTCGATCCCGACGAGCGAGCCGCTTTCTTCCGCCGCATCCCCGCCGACCTGCGCGCCGAAACGCTGTCCGAGGTGGGCGAAGGCGCGTGGCCTTCGCTGCTCGAGGGCGTCCACGCGACCGACGTCCGCGAGCTCATCGGCGAGCTGGACCTCGACGATGCCGCCGATATCCTCGCCGAGCTGCCGAGCGAGGACGCGCGCCAGATCCTGGAGGGGATCGAGCCCGCCGAATCCCGGGAGATCGCCGCCCTGATGCGCTACGACGAAGAGTCGGCGGGCGGCGTCATGACGACCGAGCTGGTGAGCGTCCCGGAGGATCTCGCCGCCGACGAAGCCATCGTCGCGGTCCGCAACCGCGGCCGCGAGGTGCGCGATTTCAACACGGTCTACGTCGTCGACGGGGACCAGCGGCTGGTGGGGATCGTCGCTCTCCGCGAGCTGATCCTGGCCGAGGGCAGAAGCCGGGTCAGCGACATCATGGACCGGGACATCGTCAGCGTCCATCCGACCGAGGACCAGGAGCAGGTGGCGCGGCTGATCGCGAAGTACAACCTGATCTCGATCCCCGTGGTGGACGAGTTCGGGCGGCTCCTCGGGCGCATCACCCACGACGACGTCATCGACATCATCGAGGCCGAGACGACCGAGGACCTCTTTCGTCTCTCCGGTGTCCACGAGGAGGAGGAAGCGCATGCTTCGGCGGCGGACATCGTCCGCTCTCGCGCGCCCTGGCTCATGATCACGCTCGGCACTTCGGGACTGGGCGCCCTGGTGGTCGCGCAGTTCGAGAGCACGATCCAGCAGCTTGCGTTCATCGCCGTGTTCATGCCGGTCGTCGCCGCCATGGCGGGCAACTCGGCGATCCAGGCGACCACCGTGGCGGTGCGCCGGCTCGCGCTGGCCGGCAGGCCGACCCGGCCCGCCCGCTCGCTCTCGCGTGAGATCGCCGCCGGGATCGTGATCGGATGCGTCGCGGGGATGCTCCTCGGAGTATGGGGCGGGCTCTGGCAGGACAGCGTTCGCGTCGGCCTCGTCGTCGGCGCTTCGATGTGGCTCGCGATCACCCTGGGAGCCAGCTGGGGCGCGGCGTTTCCCCTGCTCCTCGACAGGCTCGGACTGGATCCCGCTGTCTCGTCGTCGGTATTCCTGACCACGATGACCGACATGCTGTCCTTCCTCCTGATCCTCGGATCGGCCACCTACTTCCTCGTGCGCTGGCTGTGACAGGACGTTGATCATGGCTCATCTGCGTCGTTCCGCTCCTCGTGTCTTCCTGCGGCGTACAGATCGTACGCCTCGGAATCCCCTCGTCGCGCGCCTGGCAGCTGATTGCTGTGCGTGCGAGCCCCTGAGAAGGCCGGTGGCTTGATGGCGATCGTGCACACCGAGGCGTTCGTGCTGAAGGCGTTCCGCTACGGCGAGACGAGCATGATCTATCGCCTGTTGACCCGCGACAGGGGCGTCGTGCCGGTGATCGCGCGGGGCGCTCGAAGCCCCCGGAGCCGGCTGGGCGCGGCCGTCAACGCATTTCGCAGGCTGGACGTCACCTACTACGACAAGCCCGGACGCGAGATCCAGACCCTGTCCCAGGCCGAGGTCGTGGCCGAGCACCGCGAGATCGCGTCGTCGCTGGAGAGGCTCGACGTCGCCGGGACCTGGTTCCGCTTCCTGCGATCGATCCTGCCCGACGGCGCGCCGGCGGAGCCGCTCTACGCGCTCGCCGTCATCGCGCTCGATCGTCTCGAGCGGGTCCCGCCTTCGAGGCTCTCCCGCTGGGAGACATACCACCGGGCGGCGGCCGCGGGTCTCCTGGGTCTGACACCGCGGCTGGAGGCGTGCATGGCATGCGAGCGTCCGCTGCCCGACCGCCGCGAGCTGGCCTTCTCGATCGAGGACGGGGGGCTCGTCTGCCTCGCGTGCGTGCCCCGGCTTCGCCCGCTGACCGGGGCGGAGTACGCCCTCCTCGCCCTCTACCACCACCCGGACTGGACGCTCCTCGAGGAGTTGGGCGAGCCCGGCGGCGACGAGCGGAAGGTGCAGGCGCTCGTGCACTCCTTCGTGGCGTACCACGCGGACGTGCTGCCGCACCCCGACCTCCGCGCGGGATGAGCGAGCGCACCACCGCGAGCGTCGTCGCGGACCATCGCGTGGTGGGGACCGCCGGCCACATCGATCACGGCAAGACCGCGCTCGTCGCCGCCCTGACCGGGGTCGACACGGACCGGCTGCCCGAAGAGCGCCGTCGCGGGATCTCGATCGACCTGGGATTCGCGCCCCTCGACCTCGGGCCGGGCGCTCCGCCCGCGAGTGTCGTGGACGTCCCCGGACACGAAGGGTTCGTCAAGAACATGGTCGCCGGTGCCACCGGAATCGACGCCGTGCTGTTCGTCGTCGCGGCCGACGAGGGGATGATGCCCCAGAGCCGCGAGCATCTGCTCGTTCTGGAGGCGCTCGGAGTGGATCGCGGGGCGATCGCGATCACCAAGATCGATCTGGTGGATCCGGAATGGAGCGCCCTCGTCGTCGAGACGGTCCGGGACGAGATCCGCGGCTCTCTGCTCGCGGACGCTCCGATCGTGCCGGTATCGAGCAGGACCGGGAAGGGGATCGAGGAACTCCGCGGCGCGCTGGCCGCATCGGTGGCCGGGGTCGCCATCGAAACCCGCGACTTCCCGTTCCGCATGCCGGTCGATCGCGTGTTCGGGATTTCCGGCGCAGGGACGGTTGTGACGGGAACCGTGTGGAGCGGCGAGCTGGGCGAGGGATCCCACGTGGTCGGGCTGCCGCAGGAGGAGCGGGCGCGCGTGCGCTCGATCGAGGTCCACGGCGAAGCGGTCCAGGCGGTGGGCCCCGGAAGGCGGGCGGCGCTCGGCCTTGCGAGCGGCGGCCAGAGCTTCGCGCGCGGCACCGTCCTGGTCTCGCCAGAGACGGCGTGGCGGCCGTGGACGCGGGTGGAGGTCGCCGCATGGGTGGCGGCGGGCGCCCCGCGTCCCGTCCGCTCCCGGGACCGGCTGCGGATCCATCACGGAACCAGCGAGGCGCTGGGCCGCCTCCGCTGGCTCGGCGAGAGGGAGGTGGCGCCCGGTGGGGAGGGCTTCGCGCTGCTCGAGCTCGAATCCCCGATCGTGCCGGCCGTCGGTGACCGGATCGTCCTTCGCGCGTACAGCCCGATGACGACGATCGGAGGGGCTCGCGTTCTCGCCCTCGGCGGCCGGCGGCTGCGTGGAGAAGCGAGGCTCGAGCGGGCGCGGCACCTGGCGGCCCTGGATGCCGCCACCGGCCCCGAGCGCGTCGTGCGCGCTCTGGAGCTGGCGGGTTCCGAAGGCCTCGATTCGGGGACGCTGCCGCTGGCGACGGGAATGGGCGAGCGCGCGATCGCCGAAGTCGCGGATGCGGCGGACCCGCGCGTGGACCGTCGCGGAGATCGCTGGTTCCGCGTCGCCGCGCGGGACGACGCCATGGCCCGCGTGCTGGCCTCGCTGAAAGCGTTCCACGCGCGCGAGCCCCTGGCGACCGGGATGCCTCTGGAAACGGCGCGCCAGGCTGCCCGCGCCCCCGCTCCGGTCGCCGAGTCCGCGATCGAAGCGCTGGAGCGGTCGGGCGCGGTCGAGCGCCGCGGAGCGGCGCTGGCCATCTCCGGGCACCGCGTCGAGCTCGCGGAGGCCGATCGCCGGGTGGTGGATCGCGCGCTCAAGCGCTACGGTGAAGCGGGGCTCGAGCCGCCGGAGACCGAGTCCCTGGCCGCCGATCTGGGGATCGAGCCGGCTCGACTGAGACGGCTCCTGGAGCACCTCGAACGCGAGGGCTTGGTGGTCAGGCTGGCCGCCGACTGGTTCGTCGACGCCTCGGCGATGGCCACTGCCGAGCGGGTGCTCGTCGAGCGGCTCAGCCGGGAACACGGCGGCGCGGACACGGGCGCGTTCAAGGAGATGTTCGGCGTGACGCGAAAGTATCTGATCCCGATCCTCGAGTACTTCGACCGGCGGGGATTGACGCGCAGGGACGGGAATCGCCGCGTCCTGACGGGGCGGGCGTGAGAGCGGCCCTGCCGATTGCCATGGTGTGGCTGACCCTAGTCTCGGCTGCATGCGCGAGCTCGCGATCTGCGAGCCCTCCGCGCGCGGAGCCCCGCGACCGAACCGGCGATCCCGAGCTGGCCGCGGCCCGCGCGGCGGCGCGCCCCGAGTTCGAGACCCAGGCGGACGCGCTCGCGGCGGGGGTGTACGAGAAGTTCGAGCACCCCGATTCGGTCATTGGCGCGGCCCCGACGTCCCGGCCGCTGTCGTCGGCTGGGGAGTCGCCGCCGACATCCGCGGGCGTGGAGCCGGGGGATGACCCCAGCACCGAGGAACTCCTCGGAACCCTGGGCGCCCCGGGCCCGTATAATGCAGGAGCCGGAGCCGCGGGGGAGACGCCCCCGACCGGACCGCCATCCGCGGGTGATATATGGACACTACAGCTGGGAGCGTTCGAGTCTGAGACCGGAGCCCTCGTCCGCATTCGACAGATCGCCGCCGAGTTCCCGGCTCTGCCCCGATGGTACGAGCGCGAAGGGAGCAGGGTGCGCGTGTTCGTCGGGCGCTTCGCCGATCGCGCGGAGGCCGAGCGCGAGCGAGCGCGGCTGGCCGGCGCCGGCTATTCGGACGTCTGGGTCACGACCGTTCCCTGAGCGACCGGCGCGGGCGTGGATGCTGTTCGCCGCCGCAGCGCTCGCGCTCCTGCTCGCCGCTCCCACCGCGCTGGAGGCCCAGACCTCCGAGGAGCGGCCGGGCATTCGTCTCGAGCAGAACTTCCCCAACCCGTTCACCCCGGGCGTCAGCCCTACGATCTTCACCTATCACCTGGACGCGGACAGCCGCATCACCCTGTCGGTCTTCAATCTGATCGGGCAGGAGGTCGTCCGACTCGTGGATGGGGTCGAGGAGCGGGGAACGCATCGCGTCGCCTGGGACGGGTCGGACGGAAACGGCAACTTCGTCTCCGCCGGGTTCTACTTCTACAAGCTGGACGCCGGCGAGGTGGAGGCTCTCGGCCGGCTGCGCATCCTTCCCGCGACCCAGTAGGCGCTCAGGAGATCTGGTACAGCATGCGTCCGCAGGACTCGCACAGGATCGGGGCATCCTGCTCGATGAGCTCCGCCATACGACCGGTGGGGAACTTGACGAAGCAGCCGTAGCACACGCCGCGACGCATCGGGACCAGCGGCCGGTCGTACTTGCGATGGATCGTCTCGAAGCGGCGCATGATCTCGGGTTCGATCTCCGCCTTCAAGCTCTCGATCTCCTCGTCGATCGCCGACGGGTCGACGGTCTCGAAGCCGATCTCTCCGTAGGAACGGTCCGTGACATCGCGCTTGAGCTGCAGCAGGTCCTGCAGCGCGATCAGCCGGTCGATGGCGCGGTCGAGATTCGGCGACATCTCAGACGTTCGCCTGGTCGAGCACCTCGAGGAAATCCTCCACGGATTTCACCTCGTCGAGACGCGTCAGATTCTGGGGGTTCTTGCAGAACTGGGCGATCTTGCCGAGGACGGGAAGGTACTGGTTGGAGATCTCGACGGGCGGGGCGACGATCAGGAACAGGTGGTGCACCGGCTTGCCGTCCACGGCGCCGAACGCGAGACCCGTATCCTTGCGGCCGTATACGACGCGCAGCCGGTCGACGACGAGCGAGCGGCAATGCGGGATCGCCACTCCCTTGCCGATGCCCGTGGACCCCAGGCTCTCGCGTTTCTTGAGCAGGCCGTACAGCTCGTCGGACTTTTCGCCGACGCCGAGCAGGTCGACCATCTCCCGCAGGGCCTCTTCCTTCGTCTGCGCCTTCAGATCGAGATCGATCTCGTCCTGGGCGAAGAACTCGACGAGCTTCATGGAATCGATATCTCCACGGTGTGACGGCCTGTGATCGCGACGTCGCAAGTTATAGATCGCGTCGGAACCTGACAACGAAACGCGGCCCACTTCCGTCTTCGTCGAGGTCGGTGATGCGCTGCGCGATGAACAGCTCGACGAACGAGAGGAGGTTCACCCCGGAGATTCCCGTGCCGACGTTGGCGTGCCATTCCTCGTAGTCGCCCAGCGCGCCCGCATCCACGAACCCCACCCAGTGCCAGCTCAAGAAGAGGAGGGCGATCCGGCGCCCGACGGGAAGCGGCAGGCGGACCTCGGAGGAGATCTGGCCGCCTTGCGAATCCACGAAGCTCCCGCCGCGAAAGCCGCGCATCGATCCCGGGCCCCCGAGCATGACGTGCCGCTGAACGGGAAGCGAGTCTCCGTCCAATGGTCCCATCCAGACCGTGCGCGTGTTCCACCAGACGTCCTGACGGAACCGCGAGAAGCGGTTCAGCTCTATGGCGGCCCGGCGAAAATCGAGCTCGCCGCCGAGAACACCGCCCGCGAGCTCGGCATCGGCACGGAGCCACCAGCCCGGAGAGGGGAGGAGCGGGCTCTGGACGTCCCGCGTGTCGACTTCGAGCTCCGCGGTGAGGCTGTGCAGGTCGCCTTCGTCCGCCGGGGGATTGTCGCGGTAGTTCGCGCCGAAGAGGGCGAACGGCGAGCGGTCGCGCTGAGCGCGTTGTGAGGCGTCGAGGTACGTGAGGCCGCCGCCCCATCGCCCATCCGGCGTTTCCGCCTCGAGGGCCAGCGCGTACCCCTTCTCGCGCCACCAGTCCAGCAGGTCCGACGCGAACGCGAACGTGGCGATGTCATTCTCCTGGATCGACACCTTCCAGTCGTCGAACGTCGTGGATCTGTGGAAGTGCTCGAACCGGACGTAAATGGCTCCGGGGAGGGGGAGGCGCTGCCGAGCCGATCCGCTCCAGTAGAGACGCGAGTGCGTGGTAGCGGCTGCGATGCGCGCCGCGAGCTCCGGCCGCTCGACGGGATCGAGCGGCTCCAGCGCAAGACCCCATGAGGGCGTCAGGCCGTCCACGCGGTTGTAGTGCTCGATCGCGAGGCCGTGCCAGCCGGGTAGCTCGAGCAGCCACGGGAATCCCGTCTCCGCCGGCGCATCGAGCCCGGGCAGGAACGGCGCGCCCAGAGTGTCGGACGGGATCAGGGGGTCGGACGGGATCAGCGGGTCGGCGGCCAGCGTATCGCCGGGCGACGGCAGCGGTTCCTGCGCGCCGGCCGGCGCGACGGCCCACAGACCGATCCACGCGCCTGCGACGGCGACGACCGCGCGGCTCGTGAGGCCGCCGCTCATCCGTTCCAGTGGAAGCGACGGACCCGAAAAGGCCCCTCCACGGCAACCGCAGCGGCGTAGCCCGGCGGGGCGACGATGCTCTCCAGCCGCCAGCGCCCGGCCTCGGCGTCGTGGCCCGGGATCACGAGCGGTACCGGACCGGGCCCCGGGTCGACCGACACGGCGAAGGACTGAAGAGACTGGCGGAAGATCCCCGCGCCCGTTGCCTTGACGAATGCCTCCTTGCGCGTCCAGCAGGCGAAGAAAGCGGCCGAACGGAGCTCGTCTGGCATCGATCGCAGAGCGGCGATCTCGCGGGGCGAGAAGAAGCGCGAGGCCAACCGGTCGATGGACAAGTCGCGCCGCAGGCGCTCGAGATCGATCCCCACCTCGCGCTCGAGGGTCACGGCCACGAGCGCCCGGCCCCGGGAGTGGGAGAGATTGAACGCCAACGGCGCTTCGTTCCAGGCGGCATCGATCCGCGGTTTGCCGCCCGCGTCGATGGAGAAGCGCACCGCGCGAGGGTCGGCTTCGAGGTAGGAAGCGAGAATCGATCGCAGCGCGGCCCCGGAGACCACCAAGTCTCTGCGCCGTGCCTCGAGCGGCTGCCTGGCCGCGCGCCGGACCTCCCCTTCGGGGAGAAGGCGCTCCAGGCTCGAGATCTCCTCGTGGGATCGCACCAGGTCCACGTCCCACACGTGAACGGTCCCCCGTTCGAGAGGCGCAACGAGGCGAGCGAGGCTGGAGGGCAAAGCCAGGTTTCCTCCGGTTGGTCCAGCGACGAAGTGCGCGGTAGACTAACAGGTCGTTGGAATACTATACGAGGCTCGCGTTGTATTTCACCGACCTGCTAAAGGTACGAATGGACATCTTGCTGCGCACCACTCTGCAGGCCGTACGCACCGGAGAGATGGGGGTCGACGAGGCGTGCCGCCGGCTGGCCGGCTGGGGCCACGAGGCGCTCCCCTTCGCGACGATCGATCACCATCGCGCGCTTCGCGGAGGTTTCCCGGAAGTCGTGTACTGCGCGGGGAAGACGCCGACGCAGGCGGCCGCGATCGCGCGCCGGGTGTGGGAGCGGTCGGGGCGCATGCTCGCGACTCGCGCCGGCGACGACCATGCGCGTGCCCTCCTGGCGGCGATCCCGGAAGCCCGACACAACCCGGTCGCCCGCACGGTGGCGGCGGGAGAGCCGGCCGCCGCGGAAAGCCCGCCGATCCTGGTCGTGACCGCCGGCACCAGCGACTTGCCGGTGGCCGAAGAGGCGGTCGAGACGGTGCGGATGCTGGGACAGCCCGTCGAGACGCTCGTAGACGTCGGCGTCGCCGGTGTCCACAGGTTGCTTGCCCACGAGCAGACCCTGACACGCGCGGGAGTGGTGATCGTGGTCGCCGGCATGGAGGGGGCCCTGGCCTCGGTCGTAGGGGGCCTGGTCCGCGTGCCGATCATCGCGGTGCCGACCAGCGTCGGGTACGGGGCCTCGTTCGAGGGCCTCGCGGCGCTTCTGGCCATGCTCTCGAGCTGCGCCGCGGGGGTTGTCGTCGTGAACATCGACAACGGGTTCGGAGCGGGCTTCGCGGCGGCGCGGATCAACGCGCTACGGACTTCGGAGCAGGCAGAATCCGCTGTCCGCACGCCAGTTCCGGAGGAGACGCGGAATGTCTGCGCGTGAGCTGAGGCCACTGGGCGAAGCGGCCGCCGACGGACAAGCCGCATCTTCCGCGCGCGACACGCTCAAGGAAATCGCGTTGTTCCTGCCGAACTTCGTCATCCTTCTCAAGCGTCTGATCTCCGATCCACGCGTGCCCCGGAAGAGCAAGCTGGTTCTCTGCGGCACGGTCCTGTACCTCGTCTCGCCGATCGACGTGGTGCCGGACTTCGTTCCCGGCCTCGGGCAGCTGGACGACGCCGTCGTCGCCCTGCTCGCCCTCCACAGCATCCTCAACCGCGTCGACGACGAGGTGATCGTCGAGCACTGGCCGGGGGACGAGAACGTGATCCGCATGGTGCGCGCGGGGCTGTCCGCGGTGGCGCAGCTACTCCCGGGCAAATGGGAGAGTCGTGTCTGAGCCGCGGGGGTCGGAGAACGATGCCCCGATGCTGCGCGCGGAGCCCGCGCGTGGTACCTTATAGGTCGACCAGGAGAATCGATCGGTGATCCGTAGCATGACGGGATTCGGCCGCGGGGAGGCGGTGTTCTCGGGCTATCGGTTCGCCGCCGAGATCAAGTCCGTCAACCATCGCTTTCTCAACCTCAATGTCCGTATGCCGCGGGCTTTCGCGCATCTGGAGAGCCGGGTCGCCGCACTGTGCTCCAGTCGGTGCGAACGCGGGCATCTCCATGTCTCGATCGAGATCGAGCGGGAGGGTGAGGACGGAGCCACCGGGCCACGCCTGAACCGGAAGGTCCTGGACCGCTATCTCGAGATCGTGTCCGATCTCGCGGAGCTCGGCGCCGACGGTCGCGAGATCTCCACCGGATCCCTGTTGGCACTTCCCGGCGTGATCGAGTGGGAGGCGGAGGAGATCTCGATGGCCGACGAGGCGTTCGTGAAAGGCTCCGCCGCCGCCGTGGGCATGGCCCTCGATGCGCTCGTGGAGAGCCGGCGCACGGAAGGGCGCGCCCTGCTGGCGGACTTCCAGGCCCGTCTCGACTCGATCGAGGCGAATCGCCGCCGGATCGAGGAGCTGACCCCGTTGCGCGAAGAGCGGGAACGGGAGCGGCTGCGCGAGAAAGTTCGGAGCCTTCTCGAGGACCCGGCCGAGGACCTGGAGCGCCGGATCGAGCAGGAGATCGTGCTGCTCGCAGACAGGGTCGACGTGAGCGAGGAGCTGACGCGCATGCGCGCCCACCTCGATCATTTCGCCGCGGAGCTCGAGGCGGACGCCGGATCGATCGGGCGGAAGCTGACCTTTCTCCTGCAGGAGCTCGGCAGGGAAGCGAACACCATGGGCTCGAAGGCGTCGGACCCTGAGATCCAGAAGGCGGCGATCGAGATAAAGTCGGAGCTGGAGAAGATGCGCGAGCAGGCGGAGAACGTGGAATGAGCGAGCGCGACGCCGATTTCCGGTTGCGGACCCGCCCCTTCCCGATCATCCTGTCGGCGCCGAGCGGGGCGGGGAAGACCTCGGTATCGAACGAGATCTTCCAGCGCTTTCCGTACATCCGTTTCGCGGTCTCGCTCACCACCCGCGCCAGTCGCGATGGAGAGGTGGACGGCGTCGACTACCGATTCGTGGACGAGCGGACGTTCGCCGATGCCCGGGACGCGGGGGAGCTGATCGAGTGGGCTGTGGTCCACGGGAGCCTGTACGGCACGCCGAGGGCGGAGGTCGACAAGGCGCTGGCGGACGGGTACCACGTTCTCCTCGACGTCGACGTCCAGGGCGGTGCTTCGCTGATGCAGGCGTACCCCGGGGCGGTCTCCATCTTTCTATTGCCGCCGAGTCATGGCGCGATGGAGGCGCGGCTCAAGGCCCGCGGGACCGACTCCGCCGACGCCATCTCGGGCCGTCTCGCGCAGGCGCTGAAGGAGTTGGAGTGCGTTTCGCAGTACGAGTACGTGATCGTAAACCGAGAGCTCGACAAGACGGTCGAGGTGTTCTCCCGGATCATACACGTGGAGGAGCACCGGCGCGTCCGTCGCGAGAACCTGGAGGAGTGGATCGACGTCCACTTCCCGAGTCGCGGCGGCGCGAAGACCATCGGCGCGAGCTCGTGAAATCGATGCCGGTCGGCGCCCGCTTCCGGGCAGCCCGACCGGAATGCCGGAGGAGGACTCCATGAAAGTGTTCACACCGGGACAGGTGGCTTCGAAGTCGCAGGGCAACAAGTACGAGGCCGTGATGGTCGCCTCGGCATACGCCAGAAAGCTCAACGAGCTGCCGAAGGAGGGCGGCAAGGAGTGGAAGAAGAAGTACACCACGCGGGCCCTGGAGGACCTGGCCGCGGGCGAGATCGAGTACACGGTGGTCGACAAACGCGCCGGGGAGTAGCTCCCTTCGAACCTTTCGCCGGGCGGGTGATCACGCTCGGCGTCACGTCGGGAATCGCCTGCTACAAGGCCGTGGATCTGATGCGCGACCTGCAGCGCGCGGGCGCCCGGGTCCGTGTCGTCATGACGCGTTCGGCGGCCGAGCTGGTGCGTCCGGCCCTGTTCGAGGCGTTGTCCGGCGAGCGGGTCGGAGTGGAGCTCTGGACCGATTGGCCGGCGGGCGAGGAGAGCGAGGGCGACTACGCGCGCTTCCCGCACCTCGATTTCGCGCGCGGGATCGACGCCGTGGTCGTGGCACCGGCGACCGCGAACATCCTGGGCAAGGCGGCCGCCGGCCTGGCGGATGACCTGCTTTCCACGACGCTCCTGGCCCTCGACCCGGCGGCCACGCCGATCGTCTTCGTCCCCTCCATGAACGCGACCATGTACGAGAACCCCGCCGTGCGCGCCAACAGGGCGGTCCTCCGGGAGCGCGGATACGCGCTGCTGGCGCCCGGCGAGGGTCCGCTCGCCTGCGGCGAGGTCGGGATCGGACGGTGGCCCGGAAACCAGTTCGTCCTGGCGGCGCTCGACCGTCTCCTGAACGGGCGCGGGCGCATGGCGGGGCGGCAGGTCGTCGTAACCGCAGGCCCCACGGAGGTCGACATCGACCCGGTGAGGATCGTCACCAACCGCTCGTCGGGCCGCATGGGGTTCGCGATCGCCGAGGCGTGCTGGCGCGAGGGCGCCGACGTCGTCGTCGTCCACGGGCCGACGAGCGTCGGCCCACCGCCGTTCGTCGAGGCGGTGGCCGTGCGGACACCCGACGAGATGTCGGCGGCGGTTCGCTCCAAGCTCGAAGGTGCGGACCAGCTGTGGATGGCGGCGGCGGTGTCCGACTGGCGCCCGATCGAAGTCGCCGAGCGGAAGCTCAAGAAATCCGACTGGGACGGGGTCCTGCGGATGGAACGGACCGAGGACATCCTCGCACGCGCGGCCGTCGAGCGAGCTCCCGGCACGACGCTGATCGGCTTCGCCATCGAAACCGACGACGTGTCCGAGGCGGCGGAGAGGAAGCTGCAGGCCAAGGGATGCGACTGGCTCGTGGTGAACAACCCCCGGGAACAGGGGGCCGGCTTCGATCACGAGACCAACCGCGTCTTCGTCCTCGGCCGCGACGGGTCCCGCACCGAGTTCGATCTCATGTCGAAGCGGGAGCTCGCCCGGCGCCTGGTCGATCTCGTTCTCGACCGCGCGGCCGCCGGTGCCCCGGCGCGCCCATGACGCCCCCGACGGCGTGAACCTCGATCCGAGGGCCCAAGCCAGGGCGCGACTCGAGCGGGCGCGACTCCTGGGCGAGCGCAGCGTCTATCGGACCTCGCCGGAGAACCGCGAGGTCGGTACGCCCTCGGGCGAGACGCCGGCCGCGGTGGACGCCCTGTACGACGATGTCGCCGCACGGCAGGCGGAGGGTTTCGACGAGGCGGCCTGGGAGGCCGTGCGGGCCGAAGCGCTCGTGTGCACGCGGTGCGACCTCTGCGCGACGCGCACGAAGGTCGTCTGGGGAAGCGGGACGCCGCACACGAAAATCATGGTGATCGGCGAGGCTCCGGGATACCATGAGGATCAGCAGGGCGAGGCGTTCGTCGGGCGCGCGGGTCAGCTCCTGACGAAGATCCTTCAGGCGATCGGCTTCGGTCGCGACGAAGTCTTCATCACGAACGTTCTCAAGTGCCGGCCGCCGGAGAACGCCGATCCGCAGCCGCATCAGGTAGCCGAGTGCGAGCCCTACCTCATGCGTCAGATCACGCTCATCGACCCGGCCGTGATCCTGACGCTGGGACGTCATGCGGCGCGCACCTTGCTCCGGAACGACAGCTCGATGGGAAGCCTGCGCGGCCGGGTCCATCGGTACGAAGGAGTTCCGCTGGTGGCCACGTACCATCCCGCGGCGCTCCTGCGCAATCCCGGCCTCAAACGCCCCACCTGGGAGGACGTGCAGCTCTTGAGAAGGATCTACGACGAGGAAATGACGGCGCGGGGAGGACGGAATGGATGAAGTCCAGGTTCTCAGCAGCCGGGGAGTGACCCCGCTCCGCGCGCCGGAGCGGACCCCACCCCACAGCGACGAGGCCGAGATCTCCGTCCTGGGTGGAATGCTGATCGAGGAGACGGCTGCAGACTATGCCATGGAGAAGCTCGTCGACGACGATTTCTACCATCCAGCCCATCGCCTGATCTTCGAGGCCGTTCAGCGGCTCCGCGATCAAGGCCATGCGCCCGACGCGCTGGCGGTCCGGGAGGAGCTCCAGCGGCACGGCGCTCTCGACAGCGCGGGGGGATCGGAGTACCTGGCGCGGATCGTCGACATCGTGCCGACGGCGGCCAACATCGCCTACCACGTGAAGATCGTGCTCGACAACTCGGTCAAACGGCGCCTGATCTCGGTCGGTACGCGTGTGGTCGGCGAGACCTATGATTCGACCGAGGATTCGGACGTGCTCCTGAACCGCGCCGAGGAGGAGATCTTCCGGCTGGGAGAGCGCCGCCACAAGAAGTCGTTCACGCCGATCAACCAGCTGCTGCAGGGCGCCGTGCAGCAGCTGGAGGCGCTGAGCTCCTCCTCGGAGCGCATCACGGGCGCGCCGTCGGGCTTCAAAGACCTGGACGACTTGACGGGCGGGTTCCAGCTCAGCGACCTGATCATCCTCGCGGCCCGGCCCTCGCTCGGGAAGACGAGCCTTGCGCTCAACATCGCCGCGTATCTTGCCACCCAGAAGGGCCTGCCCGTCGCCATCTTCAGCCTCGAGATGTCGATGGAGCAGCTGGTCCAGAGGCTGATCAGCAGCGAATCGCCGGTCTCGCTCCACTCCCTGAGGACGGGACGCGCGAGCATCGAGGAGTGGCGCCGGGTCTCGGATGCCTGCGAGCGGCTGCGGCGGGCGCCGATCTACATCGACGACAGCGGCATCCTGAGCGCCCTCGAGATGCGCGCCAAGGCGCGGCGCTTGAAGCTCCAGAAGGACATCGGGCTCGTGGTGGTCGACTACCTGCAACTCATGGAGAGCAACCGCCGCTCGGAGAGCCGCCAGCAGGAGATCACCGAGATCAGCCGCTCGCTCAAGGCGCTGGCCAAGGAGCTCAACGTCCCGGTCATCGCGCTCTCTCAGCTCTCGCGCGCCCCCGAGCAGCGGACGACGGACCAGCGGCCGCGCCTCTCGGATCTCAGGGAGAGCGGCGCGATCGAGCAGGACGCCGACCTGGTGCTGTTTCTGTACAAGGAGAAGGCTCCCGAGGGAGACAGGAAGCAGGACGCCGCCACCGGCACGGTGGAGGTGATCGTCGGAAAGAACCGCAATGGCCCGACCGACAAGATCCTCCTCACCTGGCTCGGCAACTTCATGCGGTTCGAGGACTTCGACCCGCGATTCGCGACCGTTTGACTCGCCGCTCCCGCTCGCGGTTCGTCTGCTCCGCATGCGGGGCGACGAGCCTGCGCTGGGCGGGCCGGTGCCCGGAGTGCGGCGAGTGGAACTCGCTCGTCGAGGAAGTGTTCGAGCGGGCCGCCGCGCGTGGCGGGGGCGCTCCAGCGGTGGCCGCGCGCCCGCTGGCCGAGGTCGACGTCTCGGA
>DASRVB010000055.1:0-15029 GCA_035687725.1 Gemmatimonadota bacterium | reverse complement strand
CCGATCAGCAGAGCCGCGCGATCGTAGCGGTCGAAGGGTCGGTCGCAGTTGTGGTACTCGAGCAGCCGGCCGATGGGCGTGTCTCGCCACTGGGGAGGGATGTCGTCCGGGGTGCGAATCGGAATGAGCCGGGTTGCGTCTGGGCCGGTGCTCACGCGACGGCCCCCAGGCGGAGCGAGATGCGCCGGGCGCTGTCGACGACGCGGCGCGCCAGGCGCGGGATCCGCTGCGGCGTCAGGCGTGAGGCGGGCCCGCCCACGCTGATCGCGGCGAGCGCAACGCCGGCGTGGTCGAGGACCGGGGCGCCGACGGCCACATACCCGGTCTCCAGCTCCTCGACCGCCGTGGCCCAACCCCGCTCGCGAACGCGGTCGAACTCGCGGTCGAGCCTTGCCGGATCGGTGATCGTTCGGGGAGTGAGTCTCCGGAGCCGGCGCGAACGACGACCCGCCGAGCCATATCCCGCCTCGGCTGCCAGCAGCACCTTTCCGGTCGAGGTCGCATGGGCAGGCCAGCGGGTCCCCACTTCGGAGCTGGCGCCGACCAGCGACGGTCCCTCGATCCCGTCGAGGATCAGAACCTCGTCCCCGACCAGAACCTCGAGCGAAGCGGTCTCGCCGGTCTCCCGGACGAGCGCCTCGAGCTCGGGGCGGGACGCGGTCATGAGATCGTTGGACCGGAGGGCGAGCGCGCCCAGCGCGATCGCACCGTTTCCCAGGCGCCACGCATCGGTGACCCTGCTTCGCGAGACCATCCCCTCGACCTCGAGCGCGGTCAACAACCTGTAGGCGGTCGTCTTGTTCAGCCGGGCTGCGCGGGCGAGCTCCGAGAGTCCCCACTCGGGACGCTCGTCGCTGAACACCTTGAGGAGCGCGATCGCTCGCTGCACGGACTGGGTGCCGGCGTAGGGCTTTGGGGTCGCGGTTCTGGCATGCATTCGCATCTCCCGATCAGACTCCGCAGAAAGGACGATTCCGGCTTGACGCGGCCGGTCAGCGCCTCCTACATTCGGTTCATATTATGAACTAATGGTTCAAATTTCCAGAGCTTCTTCCCACCGATCCCGCTTCGAGGACGTGATGACGACTGCCGCCGTCCGGACGACCCCCTTCCACTCGCGAACGTCCGCACTCGTGCGCGGTCACACCTGGCGCCACTGGGCGGGGTACGTAGTTCCGGCTTCCTACGACCTGATCCACGACCTCGAGTATGCGGCCATCCGCGGAACTGCCGCGCTGATCGACGTGACGCCGCTCTTCAAGTACCGGATCCATGGACGGGGAGCGGCGGCGCTCCTCGATCGGGTGGTGACGCGCGACGTGGCGCGCTGCAAGGTCGGGCAGGTCCTCTACACGCCGTGGTGCGATCCGGAGGGGAAGGTGCTGGACGACGGCACCGTAACGCGGCTCGAGGAGGACCGCTTTCGCCTGACTTCGGCGCATCCGAACCTGCGCTGGCTACATCAGAACGCCGTGGGCATCGACGTGGTCATCGAGGACGAGACGTACGACACCGCCGCCCTGTCCCTCCAGGGACCGCGCGCGCGAGAGATCCTGAACGCGGTTGCAGACCGGGATCTGACGAAACTCAAGTTCTTCCGCGCCGCCGAGGCGCGCCTGGACGGCATCCCGACCACGATCACCCGCACGGGGTACACCGGCGATCTGGGCTACGAGATCTGGTTGGCGAACCACCAGGCGGAAGCGTTGTGGGACCTCCTCGTCGCGGCCGGCGAGCCGCTCGGGCTCCTGCCGACCGGCCTCCAGGCGATGGACGTGGCGCGGATCGAGGCGGGGCTCATCCTGATCGACGTCGACTACGTCTCGGCGCGCCGCGCGCTGATCGAGCGGCAGAAGTCCTCGCCCTTCGAGCTAGGCCTGGGATGGACCGTGGCGAAGGACAAAGCGCCCTTCGTGGGGCAGCGGGCGCTGGAGAAGGAGCGCGAGGAAGGTCCGCCCTGGGGCCTCCGCGGCCTCGTCGTCGACTGGGACGCGCTCGAGGAGCTGTACGCCGACGTCGGGCTCCCCCCGCAGCTCCCCGCGGCGCCATGGCGGACGAGCGCGCCGGTGTACGTCGGCGGCCGGCAGGTCGGCTATGCCACCAGCGGCTGCTGGTCGCCGCTTCTCAAGAAGTCCCTCGCGCTCGCGCACCTCGAGTCCCCGCACGCCGGGTTCGGCGCCGAGGTCGAGCTCGAGGTCACGGTCGAGCACCGGCGGCGGCGCGCGCGGGCGACGGTCGCGAAGACGCCGTTCTTCGATCCCGAGCGCAAGCGGGCGTGACGATGCAGCTGCCCCGGGTCTGGGACGCGATCGTGGTCGGGGGCGGACACAACGGTCTCGTCTGCGCCGCGTACCTCGCGCGCGCGGGGCGGAAGGTGCTCGTCCTCGAGCGCCGCCCGATCCTCGGTGGGGCGGCCGTCACCGAGGAAGTCTTCCCGGGCTTCCAATTCTCGGTGTTCTCCTACGTGGTGAGCCTTCTCCGACCCGAGATCATCCGCGACCTCGACCTGCCCGGGCACGGCCTCCACATCGTTCCGCTCGAGAGCACGTTCAACCCGCTTCCGGACGGCGACTACCTGGCGACGTGGGCCGACCCCGAGGAGACCCGCCGCGAGCTGTACCGGCACTCGCCGCGGGACGCCGACGCCATGCAGGAGTTCGGCCGGCTCATGCAGCGAATGGCGATGGCCGTCAAGCCGATCCTCGCCACCGAACCGCCGGACCCGGCCTCGCTCCATCCGCGCGAGCTCCTCGCCATGGGCCGGCTCGGAAAGCACTTCCGCGACCTGGGGGAGCGGGACCTCCATGCCCTCGTCAAACTCATGACGATGAGCTCGGCGGACTATCTGAGGGAATGGTTCGAGAGCGAGGCGCTCGTGGCTGCGAAGTCGGCGAGCGGGATCATCGGCACGTTCCTGGGGCCCCGCTCGCCGGGTACGGCGTACGTGCTCCTCCACCACTACATGGGCGAGATCGACGGGGTCTTCCGGGCGTGGGGCTTCGCACGCGGAGGCACGGGCGCGGTCAGCGAGTCGATCGCCTCGGCGGCGCGCAGCTTCGGGGCGGAGATCCGGACGGATGCTTCGGTCGAATCGGTGATCGTGAAGGACGGTCGTGCCGTGGGCGTGGCGCTCGAGAATGGAGACGAGCTCGAGGCGCGCACGGTGATCTCGGGACTCGACCCGCGGCGGACGTTCCTCGATCTCGTCGAGCCGGCCGATCTACCGCCCGAGCTCGTCCAGGCGGTCGAGCGGTTCCGCTTCCGTGGATCTTCGGGCAAGGTCAACCTCGCGCTTTCCGAGCTCCCGGAGTTCACCGCGCTTCCAGGCGCCGGGCCGCACCACAGGGGCGCGATCGCGATCGCGCCCAGCGTCGACTACCTGGAGCGCGCGTACGACGACGCCAAGTACGGCGAGTTCTCGCGCCGACCGTTCCTGGACATCGTGATCCCCTCGATGATCGACCCCACGATGGCGCCGCCCGGGAAGCACGTGATGTCGATCTTCGTCCAGTACGTGCCCTATCAAAGGAAGGGCGGCTGGGACGACACGAGCCGCGAGGCGTTCGGCGACGCGGTGATCGACACGCTGGCCGAGTACGCGCCCAACATCCGTTCGGCGATCCTCCACCGGCAGGTCATCACGCCGGCCGACATCGAGGCGGTTACGGGGCTGTCGGAGGGGAACATCTTCCAGGGGGAACTGGCGCTCTCCCAGCTCTTCTTCCTGCGGCCGGCGCCGGAGTGGGCGGACCACAGGACGCCCGTCCGCGGCTACTACCAGTGCGGTTCGGGGACCCATCCCGGCGGCGGGATCATGGGCGCGAGCGGCCGGCTGGCCGCGCGGGCCGTCCTCGCGGACGGCAGACGATGAGCGGGCGCAGGGGTGGGGCATGAGCGGCGCACGCTACGACGCGATCGTCCTCGGCTCGGGGCTCGAGGAGCTTGTGGCGGCCGCGAGCCTGGCGGGCGAGGGGCGGAGCGTGCTCGTCCTCGAGGCCGGGCCGTCGATCGGGGGCACGGCGGCGGCGGAGGAGCTCCTGCCCGGGTTCCGTGTCGATCCGGTCCATGCGGACGCGGGCTTTCTCGACCCACGGGTCCTCCGCGGGCTCGAGCTCGATCGGCACGGGCTCGCGCTCCTCGCGCCGGATCCGGTGCTGGCCGCGCCGGCGGAGAGGGGGAGCGCGCTCACGTTCTGGCGCGAGCCGGCGCGCACGCGCGCCTCGATCGCCGGTCGCTCCGAGCGCGACGCGGGCCGTTGGGAGGCGTTCGCGGAGCGGATGGAGGCCTTCGCGCGCATCCTCGAAGAGGTGGCTGCCGGGCCGGCGCCTCGCCCCGCGGGGCCGCTCCGGGAGCTCGCGCCGTTTCTCGGCCTCGGCCGGAGGGTCCGCAAGCTCGGTCGGGACGACATGACGGAGCTCTTCCGGGTCTTGCCGCTGCCCGCGTACGACCTCCTCGAGGACTCCTTCGAGGACGAGCTGCTGAAGGGCGCGCTGGGCGCGCTCTCCGTGCGGGGTCTCTTCCACGGGCCGCGCGCGCAGGGAACGGCCCTCGTCCTCCTCCATCACCTCGTGGGGAGTCCGACCGGGTGCTTCGGGATCCGCACGGTCGTGAGGGGTGGTGTGGGCGCGCTGGCCGAGGCGCTGGTCGCCGCCGCCCGGGCACGGGGTGTGGAGCTCCGC
Organism: Gemmatimonadota bacterium; assembly: GCA_035687725.1. Lineage (GTDB taxonomy): Bacteria > Gemmatimonadota > Gemmatimonadetes > JACCXV01 > JAHWKZ01 > JAICNR01. Next base: position 10,350 of record DASRVB010000055.1, on the reverse strand, counting down.
GCGGATTCCCGCGTCGAAGGGATCGACATCGAGAGGGGGCGCGCGACCGCGGTGCGGCTCGCGGACGGCGCCGAGCTCACGGCGCGCGCGATTCTTTCGGGGCTGGGGCCCGCGCGGACGCTCCTCGACCTCGCCGGTCCCACGTGGCTCGATCCCGACTTCGTCCACGCGCTCCGCCAGATCCGCTTCCGCGGCGGCTTCTGCCGCATCCATCTCGCTCTATCGGAGGCGCCGCACTTCGAGGGCCTCGCCGATCCGCCGGCCGGGGTCGTCGTCGTCGCGGCGCGCCTCGACGACGTCGAGCGCGCGTTCGACGACGCCAAGCACGGCGCGGCGTCGGAGCGGCCGGTGCTGGAAGCGCGCATCCCCTCGCTCGCCGATCCCACGCTCGCGCCGGCCGGCCGACACGTGATGTCCATCGACGCGCGGTTCGTCCCGGTAGACGGGCGGGCGGCGACGGAGCCCGTCGCGCCCGGAGGCGTCTCCGCGGAGACGCTTGCCCACCGTGCCGTCGCGATCCTCGCCGAGCGGGCGCCGAACCTGCCGGGCGCGATCCTCGAGCGGAGGATCCTCCTCCCCACGGACATCGAAGCGCGGTACGGCCTGGATGGCGGAGATCCCTTCCAGGGCGAGCTGGCGCTCGACCAGCTCCTGTTCATGCGCCCGGTGCCGGGATGGTCCGGGTACCGGACGCCGATCCCGGGCCTGTACCTTTGCGGAAGCGGAACCCATCCGGCCGGCGCGATCACGGGCGTCTCGGGGCGCCTGGCGGCGGATGCGGTCGTGATGGACCTGGAGGAGCAGAGATGACGGCGCGGAACGGCGACACCGGGGGAGCGCGCGGGGGCGCGATGGGGTTCCTCGAAACGAAGGAGAGCTATCGTCCCGGCTCCCGGACGCTCCCCGGCTTCTACTACACTGCGCCCGAGGTCTTCGCGGAGGAGGGGGAGCGGATCTTCCTCCGCTCCTGGCTCTGCGCCGGGCGCGAGGAGGAGATCGCCGAGCCGGGGGAGTACTTCCTCGTCTCGGCCGCCGCCGAGAGCGTGATCGTCGTCCGCGGCGAGGACGGCGCCCCGCGCGCCCACCACAACGTCTGCCGCCATCGGGGAACGCGACTCTGCGAGGTGGAGCGCGGTCGGCTCGGCCGCTCGATCCAGTGCCCGTACCACGCCTGGACCTACGCGCTCGACGGCCGGCTCATCGGCGCGCCCGACATGGACACGGTCGAGGGATTCGACCGCGGCGACTATCCGCTCCATTCGGCGGCGACCGCCTCCTGGGGCGGATTCCTGTTCGTCCATCTCGGGGAGGATCCGGAGCCCTTCGCGGATGCGTACGCCCCGCTCCTCGACCGGTTCGCGCGCTTCCGGCTCGGAACGCTGCGCAGTTGGCGGCGGGTCGAGTACGACGTCCGGGCCAACTGGAAGCTCCTGTTCCAGAACTATTCCGAGTGTCTCCACTGCCCGGTGATCCATTCGCGCCTGACGCAGCTCACCCCGTACCGCTCGGGCCACAACGACCTCGTCGAAGGGCCGTTCCTGGGGGGATACATGGTGCTTGCCGAGAAGGGGGGCAGCATGACGATGAGCGGCCGGGCGTGTGCGCTCCCGGTCGGCGAGCTCCCCGAGGAGGACCTCGAGCGCGTCTACTACTACTCGATCTTCCCGAACCTGCTCCTCAGCCTCCATCCCGACTACGTGATGGCGCACCGGTTGTGGCCGGCGGCGCCCGACCGGACGAGGGTCGTCTGCGAGTGGCTGTTCCATCCCGACGCGCGGGACGCGCCGGATTTCCGGCCCGACGACGCGGTCGAGTTCTGGGACGCCACCAACCGCGAGGATTGGCACATCGTCGAGCTGGGACAGGCGGGGATCTCCTCGAGGAAGTACGGCCCCGGGCCGTACTCGGCGCGGGAGAGCCTGCCGGCGGCCTGGGACAGGGAATACCTGCGGCGCTTCGAGGGGATTGACGGAATTCCGTCATAAGCGTACACTGTACACATGAAGCGGGTTACCGCCACCGAGGCACGAAGGAACTGGTTTCGGCTCCTCGACGAGATCGTCGCGGGGGAGACCGTAGTCGTCGAACGGGACGGCGCGCGGATCGTTCTGCGTCGAGAGAGCGTGACACGAGAGGCGGCGGGGAGCATTCCCGCGTACGACGACGTGATCGCCGTCCCGGGAGCCGATCAGGCCGATCGGTGGAGCTGGGAATGGGACGAGGATGCGTTACGCCCCGTTGACGCGGAAACCTGAACGCCCTCCTCGACACGCACGTTCTGATCTGGATCGTAGTCGGCTCCAACCGATTGGACGACTTCCCATGGCTGGCGAGCTACAGGCCTTGGGGGATATCGCCGATCTCGATTCTGGAAATGCAGTTTCTCGGGGAGATCGGGAAGCTCGAGCTCGATGGAGACAAATTCACGGCGCGTCTGGCGGACGATCCGCGCTTCGTCCTCGACGAAGTACCGCTGAACGCGCTGATCCGGCACGCGCTTCCGCTCGATTGGACCCGGGACCCGTTCGACCGCCTCATCGCGGCCCACAGCGCTTCTCGCCGCGTTCCCCTATGCACCGCCGATCGGACCTTGCAGGCACATCACAGGTTCTTGCCGACCGAGTTGCGCTAGCGCCTGTCCTCGTCTAGGCGGGTTCCTCCACGAATCCTGCGTAGTCGTCCGTGGGGTCGAGCTGCGATGCTGGCGAGTATTCCCCCGGGGGGGCCAAGGGCGCGAGATCGTTCCAGGCATCGGCGGTGAAGAGCGAGGCCAGGACGCGCGCCTGTGCGCGGCCCACGTGCACCTCGAACATCCCGCCCATGTACGCGTGCCAGCCGCGGCGGCGGCAGGTCTCCAGACAACGGAGCGCCTCGAGCCAGCCGCCGACGCGCGGCGCCTTGACGTTGACGGCGGCCGGCGGGATCTCCGGGTCGTCGAGATCGACGGCCGCGAAGACGTAGCCGTCCAGCGACACACGACGTCGCCAGTCGCCGCGCGGGTCGAGCGTCATCGCCTCGGCGGGAGGATCTTCGAGCCAGGCATCGGGAACCGCCTGGTGGGCGAATCGCACCTGATCGAGGTGGGACTCGCGCTTGAAGTCGAAGACCACTATGCGGCGCAGCGCGGCGAGCGCCTCCCAGGTCGATGGTAGCCATCCATCGGGAGGCACGTCGAGCTTGACTTGCGCTCCGGGATCCCGCTCGAGGAGATCCGTGATCGCCGGCAGGGGATCCGCTTCCCGCCCGATCGAGTGGCAGAAGGCGATCGGCCGCGCGGGTCTGTGCGCGAGCGCGAAGAGGTTGGTTCCTGCCTGGCGGAGGGCGAGGTCGATCGCGGCGCCCTCGACCGCCGTCCGGTGGTAGGGGTCGTCGAGCTCGTCGGCGAGCAGGACCGAAAGCTCCTCGATCGTGGCCTCGGCCGGGAGCTCCAGGCCGCTGCACGCCGCCGCGAAGGCATCCTGCTCGCGCGGCGTCCAGGCCACGCACTCACCGCGGCCGCGCGCGCCCGCGCCGGCGAGGACCGCGATGCCGGTCGGGCGCCCGGCCCCGTCGTAGTAGCCAGCCACGGGGACGGTCCTTCGCTCGACCGCGAGACCGGTCACCGCGAGAGACAGCGACCCCAGCCGATCGGCCAGTCCTCCCGGCCCCAGCGCGCGGCTCACGATACGCGACCGGTCAGGTGTCGCGAGCGCAGCGAAGGCCCGCGAAGATCTGCCGGCGCTCGGGAAGGTCCCAGTTACGGAACGAGGCGCGGGCGACGATCGGCGCAGTGGCCCATGAGCCACCCCGCAGCACCCGATACCCCTTTCCGAAATGGACCTCCGAGTACTCCGCGTACGGGAACGCCTCGAATCCCGGGTACGGCAGAAATTCGCTCGAGGTCCACTCCCAGACGTCGCCGATCATCTGGTGACAGCCGTAGAAGGATCGCCCGCGGGGATAGGCGCCGATGGGCGCCGGGGCGTAGGTGCGCGCGCCGAGATTGGCGAGGTCGGTGGCAGGCGGCGCGTCGCCCCAGGGCCAGACCCGCCCGATCCGGAGCTCGGGGTCCCAAGCGGCGGCCTTCTCCCACTCGAGCTCCGTGGGGAGGCGTTTGCCCGTCCAGCGCGCGAAGGCGTCCGCCTCGTACCAGGAGACGTGCTGGACGGGACGGGTGAGGACGAGCGGCTCGACGTGACCGAACTGGACATCCAGCCATCCCTCCTCGCCGCGCTTCCAGCCGAGCGGATGCTCGCACCGCTCGACCGTGCGCCACTCCCAACCCGCGTTCGACCACGCGTCGCGCCGCTCGTAGCCCCCGTCCTCCATGAACGCGAGCCAATCGCCGACGGTCACCGGCGCGGTATCGATCCAGAACGCGGGCAAGGCGACCCAGTGGGCCGGGCGCTCGTTGTCGTAGGCGCCCGGCGCGGTCGTGGCGCCGGCCTGGAAACGCCCGGCCGGGACGATGACCATGGCCGCGTCCGGAGGGAGCTTGGCGCGCGGAGCCGCAAGCCGGTGCGCCGGCTCGAACGGCGCGTCGTTCATGAGCGCGACCGCCTGGAGCATCGTCTCCTGGTGCTGGGCTTCGTGCTGGGAGAGCATGCGGTACACGAAGCCGTCCGCGAGAAGCGGATCGCCGGTGGAAAGGTCCACGCGTCGCAGCCGGTCGAGCGCGGCGCGGCGGACCTGGCGCAATCGGCGGAGGAGCTCGATTCGATCGGGCAGCTCGAGCGCGCCGCGCTCCGAGCGCGGCGTCAGGATCGCGTCGAAGACGGGTGCGAGCCCCTCCGAGGAAGGGCCGTCTCGCGGCTCCCTGGCTGCGTCGGCGGTCCCGCGACCCGGCAGCCCGTCGATCACCCGCACCAGCCAGAGTTCCTCGAACTCGGCCGTGTGCCCCAGATCCCACGCGATCGGCGAGAGGATCGGCGTCACCTGTCCCTGGAGCTGGCCGTCGGAGAGGGCCTCGACGATGTCGAGCGTCTGGAGCCGCGTGGTCTGGAGCGCGCCGGCCAGGCGGCTCGCCAGATCCGGACCCGGCGAGGAGCGGATCCGGCGGCAAAGCAGGAGCGCGAACCGACCGCCGTCGTCGGTGAACTCCCGCTCCAGGGCGAAGCCGAACCGCGCGAGGTCCGCGGCGATCCCCTCGATGCGGAACTTTCGGCTGATCTCGGTGAGCACCATCTCGCCGGGGGCGATGCGGAAGGCGCGGGCGATCGACGGCAGCTCGACGAGGGCTTCGGATCGGAAGCGGGCGTAGATCTCGATCCGCTCGAGCCGGTCGTTCCAGTACGCGATGTGATCGATCGCCTCGACATCGAGCGCGGTGCCGAGCTCCCGGTTCATGCGGGCGAAGAGGTTCTGCGTGAAGCGACGGCTCCAGCCGGCGTCGTCGTCGTAGGCCACCTCCAGAACGTGAACGTCCTTGACGAGGTCGAGACCCAGGAGGAAGGAGTCGTCGGGTGCCAGCGCGCGCTCGAGGCGGGCGAGGAAGGCGTCGGTCTCCTCGGGGTTGAAGTTGCCGATCGTCGAGCCCAGGAATACGAGGCACATCGGCGACAGGCCGCGCACGGCGTCGAGGCCGCGCTCGTAGGACATGGCGAGCCCCGTCACGTGGAGGCGGTCGTACGATTCCGCCAGCTCGCGCGCCGCAGCAGTGAGGACCGAATGGTCGATGTCGATGGGGACATAGCGGAACTCGCCGCCCGCCGCCGCGCGGGACCAGGCATCGAGGAGGTGGCGGGTCTTGGTGGCCGACCCCGCACCCAGCTCGACGATGGGGACCGCTCCCGCCAGCTCCCGGATCTCGTCCGACCGGGTCGCCAGGATCTCGCTCTCGGCGCCCGTGAGGTAGTACTCGGGCTGCTCGGTGATCCTCGAGAAGATGCGGCTCCCCTCGGCGTCGTAGAGGTAACGGCAGTGGAGCCAGCGGGGATGGTCGGAGAGCCCCCGCGCCACCGAGTGCGCGAAGGCGTCGTCGGACGCCGTCGCCCCGTCGAGATGCACGCTCCAGCGCTCGCCGCCCTGCAGCGCGGGGACCTGCGCGCCGATTCTCTCGAGGCGCTCGTCGATCGTGCGCGTGTCGATCTCCATCGCTGCCTATATTAGTCCGGTGGGTCGCGAGGCCAAGCCGGGAGCGTTCTCGAGCGCCGGATCATGACGGCAATCGCCGCGGTCGAGTTCCAGCGCGCGGGGTACGCAGTTGCGGATGGCCGCTGGCTCGTCCGCGACCTGTCGTTCACCGTCGGTCCGGCGGAGACGGTCGTGCTCGTTGGACGATCCGGGGCGGGGAAGACGACGGCGCTCAAGCTCGTCAACCGGCTCCTCGATCCGACGGCGGGCACGGTCGAGGTGGAAGGCCGGCCGACCGTCCACTGGAATCCGGTCGAGCTGCGACGCCGGACGGGATGGGTCATCCAGGAGGTGGGCCTGTTTCCTCATATGACCGTGGGCCGGAACGTAGGCCTCGTTCCGGAGCTGCTCGGCTGGTCGCCCGAGCGGATCGACGCCCGCGTCGAGGATCTCCTCGAGACGGTCGGCCTGCCGGCGTCGGAATACGTGGAGCGCCGACCACACCAGCTCTCGGGCGGACAGCGCCAGCGGGTCGGGGTCGCGCGGGCGCTCGCCGCGGATCCGCCGCTCCTCCTCCTCGACGAGCCCTTCGGTGCGCTGGACCCGATCACCCGCCTAGAGCTCCAGCGCGAATTCCGCGACCTCGTGCGAGCCCTGCGGAAGGCCGCGCTCTTCGTGACGCACGATCTGCGGGAGGCGCTCGTGGTGGGGGATCGGGTGGGGGTCATGGACGGCGGCCGGCTCGTCGCGCTCGAGCCCGCCGGCGACTTTCTCGCGGCCGATCACCCCGCGGCGCGCGCTCTCGCCGCCACGCTCGATCCCGCGATCGGAGTGGAGGGAGTCGGAAAGCGGCGGGGAGATGGGTGATCTCGTCCGGTATCTCTCGACGCATCGCGAGCAGGTCGCGGGGCTGATCGGCGAGCACGTGGTGTTGGTCGCGATCGCGGTCGGCGCGGCGGTCGCCATCGGCGTCCCCCTCGGAATCCTCGCGACGCGCGACCGTCGGGTCGAGCGGGCGGCTCTGGGTATCGCAAACGTGCTCCAGACCGTGCCGAGCCTGGCCCTCTTCGGGTTCCTGATCCCCGTGCCGCTCCTGGGCGGAATCGGCGCATCGACCGCGATCGTGGCGCTGACCCTCTACGCGCTCCTGCCGATCGTCCGCAACACGCACGCGGGCATCCGCGGCGTCGATCCGGCGCTCACCGAGGCGGGGCGCGGGATGGGAATGACCGACGGGCAGCTTCTCGCGAAGGTCGAGCTGCCACTATGCGCAGGTGTCATCGTGGCGGGCGTGCGCGTGGCGACCGTGATCTCCATCGGCATCGCGACGATCGCCGCGGCGATTGGCGCCGGCGGGCTCGGCGTCTACATCTTCCAGGGACTCGCCATGGTCGACGACACCGTGATCCTCGCCGGAGCGGTCCCCGCGGCTCTCCTCGCGCTGGCCGCCGACGGCCTCCTCGGCTGGCTAGCGCGCCGGCTCACTCCGCCGGGAGCCCCCGGCTCGGCCGCCGAATCGAGGCCCGCGTGAAGGTGCTCTCGCCCACCGCGGCGCTCTTCGCTTTGTCGCTGGGGGCATGCGGTGACCGTAGCGCCATCGTCGATCCGTCGCCGGATGTGGCGGGAACCTGGTCCCTCGCGCGGACGGTCCTGAGCGCGGAGGGGTGCGACTTGCTGCTGGAACCGATACCCACGCCTGTCGAAATCGTGATTCGCGAAATTGACCCTGGCGATATCGAGATCGACGTGCCGGTCGTGGCGGAAGTCAGCATGACCCTGGCCGGATCGGTCGGCTCCGACGGCGACTTCGAAGTGCGTGACAGCCACGAGGAATCAGGGCTCGTGAGCGAGTCGTTCCTCGTCGAAGGAACCTTCGCGGGCGAGGTTTTCACCGGCATCGAAAATTCGGAGATCCGGTTCTTCGCACCCGAGCTGATCGAGCTCACCGGGACGGAGCGCTGCCGCGTGGTAATCCGGTGGGAGGGCGAGCGTGTCTGATCCGGAGACGGGGACGTGAGAGGAGCCACGCTCCTGCCGGGAATCACCGTCGCCCTGTTCGCGGCCTGCGGGGGCGAGGATCCGGTCGTCGTAGCGTCGAAGAACTTCACCGAGCAGGACATCCTCGGGGAAATAGTCGCCCAGGAGCTCGAGGCGCGTGGCGTCCCGGTCGAGCGGCGCTTCCACTTGGGCGGCACGTTCGTCTGCCACAACGCGCTGGTCGACGGAGAGGCGGACATCTACGTCGAGTACACCGGCACGGCGTACACCGCGATCCTGGAGCGCCCGCCGATCTCCGATCCCGACTCTGTCCTGCTGGCGGTGGAAAGCGAGTACGCCGAGCGGTGGGACCTGGCGTGGGGGCCGCCGCTGGGCTTCGAGAACACGTTCGCGCTCGTCGTCCGGTCCGCGGACGCCGAATCGCTCGCCCTGAGAACCATCTCCGACCTCGCCCGCGTGGCCGACGGCTTCACGGCGGGGTTCGGCCCCGAGTTCATGGCCCGGGAGGATGGCTATGGCGGCCTCAGGGAAGAGTACGGGTTCGAGTTCGGTGAGGTGCGCCAGATGGAGCTGGGCCTCATGTACCGCGCGCTGGATGAGGGGCAGATCGACGTCGCGGTGGCCAACTCGACCGACGGGCAGATCGCGGGGCTGGGACTCGTCGTCTTGCTAGACGACCGGCGCTATTTCCCACCGTACCAGGCGGCCCCGGTGGTTCGCCGCGAGGTCCTGGAGGGGGTTCCCGCCGCCTGGGAAGCGATCCAGGCCCTGGAAGGGGTACTCGATGACGCGGCCATGCGCGAGCTCAACCGGCGCGTGGCGGTCGAGGGCGAGGATGCGGCCGCGGTCGTGCGGGCCTGGCGGGAGACGCGACCGCCGGCCAGGGACATTGCGTTTTCGAAGACCGCAAATCGATCAGGAACATCCCATTAGGTCACATGGGGAGAGGTATCGCATGAAGCCAAAGCTGCTCCACACGATGGTCCGGGTGAAGGACCTCGACCGGAGCGTCGGGTTCTACACCGAAGTGCTGGGGCTGCGCGAACAGCGCCGCAGGGTGCTCGAGAAGGCCGATGCCACGCTCGTCTTTCTGACCGACGAGGCGGGTTCTCACGCGATCGAGCTGACCTACAACCACGATGGACGCGACTACGACCTGGGAAACCAGTTCGGGCACTTCGCGCTCGGAGTTCCGAATCTCGAGGCCACGCGTGCGGAGCTCGCCAGGCACGGGGTCGAGTTCAGCCGCGGGCCGTATCAGGTCTCCACGGGTGGCTCCATGATCGCCTTCATCCGGGACCCCGACGGGATCGAGATCGAGCTGATCGAGACGCGTTGACCACCGCCTCGGGAGGCGGTAGTTTCTCTACTCTTCGTGCGATTCGTCGCGCGGAGACAGATAAGCAGAGGCCCCCGGCTTCTCGCCTGACGGACGCCGTGCTTTTCGATGCCACGGCTGTTCGCGGGTACCGACACGCGACGCCGGCCCGTGATCTCCAGCGGGACGGCGCGGCGCGCATTCGGCGGCGGGCTCCTGCGTTCAGGCGGGCGGCCCGCTTCGTTTTTGGGGCGCCGAATCGAGGGCCGCGTGGCGGCCCGAACACTCGACCAGGAGGTCGTACATAGCCAGCAACGAGCCGCGGGTCAACGAGCAGATCCGCCTATCACCGGTCCGACTCATCGATACAGACGGCGCCCAGCTCGGGGTCGTTCCCGTAGACCAGGCCATGACCGCAGCGCGCGAGAAGGGCCTGGATCTCGTAGAGGTCGCGCCCAACGCGCGTCCCCCCGTCTGCCGGATCATGGACTACGGCCGGTACAAGTACGAGCAGGCCAAGGCCGAGCGTGAGGCCAGGCGCAAGCAGCACGTCACGCAGATGAAAGAGATCAAGATGCGACCGAACATCGAAGAGCACGATTTCGAGTTCAAGACGCGTCACATCAAGCGCTTCCTTTCGGAGCGGGACAAGGTCAAGGTCACGATCATGTTCCGCGGCCGCGAGATGGCGCATACCGAGAACGGCAAGGAAGTGCTCGACGACGTCGTCGAGGAGATCGGAGATCTGGCTGTGGTCGAGCAGCAGGCGCGGCTGGAAGGCCGCAACATGTTTCTGATCCTGGCGCCCAACACGCGGAAGTAGACCGCGAGCCTAGCATCCGGAGGTACGTAATGCCGAAGATGAAGACCAACCGCGGCGCCGCGAAGCGGTTCAAGAAGACGGCGAACGGGAAGATCAAGCGCAAGAAAGCGTTCCTGCGCCACATCCTCACGAAGAAGGCGGGCAAGCGGAAGCGGGCGCT
>DASRVB010000054.1:0-4692 GCA_035687725.1 Gemmatimonadota bacterium | reverse complement strand
GGGAGCGGCGGTCGCGCCTCTGGCGACGGCGCTCGCCGACCCCGATCCCTGCGTGCGGCGGATGGCGGCACTCAAGCTCGGCCGAATGCGGGATCCGCGCGGGATGGACGCGCTCCGCGCTGCGCTCGCCTCGGCCGACGCCGGCCAGCGGGCGACCGGCGCTCTGGGGCTGGGCTATTCCGAAGACCCGGCGGCCATCGACGCTCTGGGTGGCGCGCTCGACGACGCGAGCTCCGAGGTGCGGGCGGCCGCGACGTGGGCCCTGGGGGAGATCGAGGACGCGCGGGCGATTCCGCTCTTGATTCCCGTCCTGGGGGAGGACGAGGACCCGGCCGTGCGGCAGGTGGCGGCCTGGGCCCTGGGCGAGATCGAGTAGCCCCGGGCGGGTGGAGCGGCGATCCCTCCGCACGTCGCCGGGGCGCGTCTCCGGCCCGATTTTCGCATCACACTCCTGCGTGGTACATTTTCCGTTCATGTCGCCGACCCATTCGATACTCCGGCGGATCCCGCGGGGCATGCTCGTGGCGCCAACCGTCGTCGTCCTCGCCGCGGCCTGCGGACGGGAGAGCGACGCGCGCACGGAGGACGCGGACGGCGCCGCCGACGGCTACGCGCTGGAGGAGGTCCGCGAGGCGCCGGCGTTCGAGCTCGAGACGCTCGACGGCGACACGCTGTCGCTCGCGTCGCTCGATTCCCCCGTCATCCTGATGAACTTCTGGGCCTCCTGGTGCGGCCCCTGCAAGATCGAGATTCCCGACCTCATGGCCCTCGACGAGACCTACGGACCGAAGGGGTTCATGGTCCTCGGCGTGACCGTCAACGATCTGCCGCGAGACTCGCGTGACCTGGCGGCCGAGGTCGGGATGAGCTACCCCTCGGTGATCGGGACACCGCGCATGCTGGAGGCCTACGGGATCTCCCCGTGGCTCCCGACCTCGCTTCTCGTCAAGGACGGAACGATCGTCGAGGAATGGGTCGGGCCACGGCCGAAGGAGGAGTTCGAGTACGGGATCAAGGTCGCGCTCGGGCTCGCGCCTGCGGCGGCGGACCTCATGGCCGACGAGCCCGCAGCATCGGACGGGGATGGGCGGTGAGCTCTCGCTGGCGGTGGCATTCGGCGCCGGCGTCGTCTCGTTCCTGAGTCCCTGCGTCCTGCCGCTCTTCCCGAGCTACCTCTCCTTTATCACCGGGCTGACGTTCGACGAGCTCTCCGCTCCGGGCCCCGACGCGCGCGGGCGCGTCCGCCGGCTGACGATCCTCCACTCGCTCCTCTTCATCCTGGGATTCATGCTGGTCTTCGTCGCGCTCGGCGCCTCGGCCACCGCGCTGGGGCAGTTCCTGCGCTCGAACCAGGTCTGGATCCGGCGCGTCGCGGGTCTCGTGATCGTCCTCTTCGGTCTCCACATCACTGGGCTTCTCAATTTCGCCTTCCTGCGCCGCGAGCGCCGTGTCCACCTCCGGGAGCGTCCCGAAGGAATGCTTGGATCGGTCGTCGTCGGAGTTGCGTTCGGCGCGGGCTGGACGCCCTGCATCGGGCCGATCCTGGGCGCGATCCTGACGATGGCGGGGTCGAGCGGGGAGCTCCGCGCCGGGGTGGGGCTGCTGGTCGTCTACGGACTCGGGCTCGGCGTGCCGTTCTTCGTGGCCGCGCTCGGCTTCAATGCCTTCCTGACGGCCTTCCGCCGTGTCCGCACGTGGCTTCGCCCGATCGAGATCGCGAGCGGCCTCGTCCTCGTGGCCGTCGGGCTGCTCATCTTCACCAATTACTTCGCGATACTGGCGGCCTACCTCAACCGCTGGCTCCTGCCCCTCTTCCCGTTCATCGCAGAGAACATCTAGAAATCTCCATCGTACGATGCGCGCCGCGTATAGACGGGAAGATGGATGAGCGTCTACATTCCGACGCACCGCACGCTGGGTTGTAAGTCGGGAGGGAGGGGTGCATGGACTGGTTCTATCTGTATTTCGTGGGGTTCCTGGCCCTGATCGCAGCAGTCGGAATGGGAATGAACATGATCGGGATCGGGGCCCAATGGATCTTCGTGGTCTGCCTCGGCCTGTTCGGCATCGCGGTCATGAGCGCCGTCAAGCACACGCGCAGCGGCTCCGGGGACGGCGGGCCGCGGTAGTTGGCCCTCGCCGCTCCGATCCGAGACTTCTTCACCCGCAACCTGGGCTACAAGGCGGTGGCCCTGGTGCTCGCGCTCCTGCTCTGGTACGACGTCACCTCCGACGAGACCACGGTCATCGAGTATCCGGTCCCGCTCCAGATCGCGGTGGAGGGGGCGGACATGATCATCACGAACCAGGAGCAGCTTCCGCCCGAGGTCGAGGTCGCGTTCAGCGGCACGGGCAAGGAGCTGCTGCGGCTGGACAAGGACGACCTCGCCGTGCAGGAGCGGGTACAGGGGGGCGAGAACGATTCGATCGTGGTGACGCTCGACCTGGCGGACCTGCGGAAGCCGGCCGGCCTCGCCCTGACGCCGATCGGCATCACGCCGCGGCAGGTCACGGTCGTCACCGATCGCTTCATGGAGCGCACGGTGCCTTTGTCGGCGGTCGGCACCCCCCGTCCCGCCGACGGCTACCGCATCGAGAGCGTCGAGGTGACTCCCCGCACGGTGCGCGTCCGGGGCGTGACCGCCGAGGTGCGCCCGATCGGATCATTGGGGCTCGATCTTTCGCAGATCGACGACGTCGAGGGCGAGTTCGACCAGCGCATGGAGATCGCGATCCCGGAGAGCCTGAGAACCGTCACCGTCACCCCGGACACCGTGCGGATCCGCGGCCGCGCCGTACCCGATACCGCTACCGTCTCGCAATAGCCCGGGTTCCGTGCTGACACTGGGGATCGAGACCTCCTGCGACGACACCTCGATCGCACTGCTCGAGGACGAGACCGCGCTCCGCGCCAACGTGGTCAGCTCCCAGGTCGTGCACGCAGGCTACGGCGGAGTCGTGCCGGAGCTGGCGAGCCGGGCGCACGTCTCCAACATCCTGCCGATCTTCGAACGAGCGCTCGGGGAGGCGGGCGTGGATGCGGGCACGATCGACCTGATCGGCGTCACGCACGCGCCGGGGCTCGCCGGCTCGCTCCTGGTGGGGGGCGCGTTCGCCCAGGGGCTCTCGCTGGCCCTCGACCGCGCGATCGTTCCGGTGCATCACCTCGAGGCGCACATCGTGGCGATTCTGCTGGAGCGGCCGGACCTCGAGCTTCCGGCCCTCGCCCTGGTCGTTTCGGGAGGGCACACGCTGCTGGTACACGTCCGGCAATGGCGCCAGTACGAGGTGATCGGCCGCACGCGGGACGACGCTGCGGGCGAGGCGTTCGACAAGGTGGCGAAGCTTCTCGGGCTGGGTTTCCCCGGCGGCCCCGCGATCGAGCGCGAGGCGCGCGCGGGGAACCCGCGGTCCATCGACTTCCCGCGGCCGATGCTGGCCAGCGGCGATCACGACTTCTCGTTTTCGGGCCTGAAGACCGCGGTCCTCCAGTGGATCGAGGGCCGCGACGCGGCCGAGCTCGCCACCCGGCGGGCCGACGTGTGCGCCGCGTTCCAGGCCGCCGTCGTCGAGGTGCTCGTCGAGAAGACCGGGCAGGCGGCCGAGGAGCTCGGCGTGCCGACCGTGATCCTGGCCGGCGGCGTGGCCTGCAACGGCGCGCTTCGCGAGGCGATGCGGGCGCGGATCCACGACGCACTCGTCGTGTGGCCGGCGCCGGTCCTGTGCACGGACAACGGCGCGATGATCGCGCGCACCGCGGTCCTCCGGCGCGACGAGGCCGTGCGTCCCGGCGACTTCGACGTCCACGCGAGCCTGCCGTTTCCCTGATCCGGACGCCCGCGCGCCGCTCCGCGGCTTCCCGGAGATAGTTTTCCACATCCAAGGTGTCGAGGGTTCGACGCTTCGCCGGGGGCCTCGGCGTTGTCGCCAAGGCGGATTCCGGGCGCGGCTCGGCGATTGCATGGCCCCGCGTTGACAAGCGCCTCGCGGATGAAGTAAGACAAGGAAATCCGTCACACCACCCCCAGCCGGCACGGCGGGTCGCGTCCCGCCGCCTTCCGAGGATTCATGCTCGATCACGAAGATCCGGGCCACGACCCGGAGACGCGGCAGCTTCTCGAATCGCTGGCGCGGGGGGGCGCGGACCCCGCCGCGATGCCCCCGGCGTCCCAGCAACGCTCCATCGGCCTCCGGCTCTCGAACCAGGGACGCCTCGCCGAGGCGGAGGTCGTCCTGCGCGGAGCCCATCGATCGGCGGCCCGCGCGTCGGATCAGCGCCTCATGGCCACGACGACGCTCGATCTCGCGCGGATCGCGACGTATCGCTCGCCGCGCGAATCCCTGAGGCTCCTTCGCACGCTCGAAAAGCTGGAGCACGAGGCAGTGAGCCGCGTTTGCGTCCACAACCTGATGGGCACCGTGCTGATGGAGCTCTGCCGCTTCCACGCGGCGGAGCGCCACTTCGGGCTCGCGCTCCACGCCTCGCGGCCCCGTCCGGACGACCCGTTCGCGACCTACGTCATGGCGAACCGCGCGCGACATCGGTTCGAGGTCGGGCTGGCCGGGGAGGCGATCCGGATGAACCGGACCGCCCTCAGCCGGCTCGAGGATCGGGGGGACGCCGCGAACGCGGGGCTCGTGCTCTGCAACATGGGAATCCATGCCATGCTTCAGGAGCGCTACGACGAGGCG
>DASRVB010000053.1:0-5066 GCA_035687725.1 Gemmatimonadota bacterium | reverse complement strand
AAGAACCTGGACGCCGTGGCCGACATCTGCCGCCGTCTGGACGGGCTGCCGCTGGCGATCGAGCTCGCGGCCGCGCGCGTCAAGTCGCTGACGCCGCAGGCGATCGCGAGGCACCTCGAGGACCGCTTCGCGTTCCTGTCGCGGGGGCCCGCGAACACGGCTCCCGGCCAGCGCACGCTGGCTGGCGCCATCGAGTGGAGCTACGAGCTCCTGGGCGAGAGCGAGCGCGAGCTCTTCCGCCGGCTGGCCGTGTTCTCGGGCGGCTTCGGGCTGGACCTGGCCGAGCCGCTGTTCGAGGGGTGGGACGTGCCCGCCGTCGATCTCGTCGACGGGCTCGCCTCGCTCGTCGACCTGAGCCTGGTCAGCCAGCTCGAGACGGCGGGCGAGCCCCGCTTCGCGATGCTGGACACGGTCCAGGCCTACGCGCAGAAGGTCCTCGCGGCGAGCGGCGAGGAGGAAGCCTGCCGCCGCCGCCACGCGAGCGTCGTCCTCGACTGGGTCGAGGAGGGAGAGCGGCACTACTGCGCGGACGGGCAGGACGACTGGCTCCGCCGCGTCGAGCGCGACCACGAGAACGTGCGCGCGGCGGTTCGGTGGGCGGTCGATCGCGAGGAAGGCGGGGTCGCGCTGCGGCTGGCCGCGGCGCTCTGGCCCTTCTGGTGGACGGAGGGGTACCTGGCGGACGCCCGGACCTGGCTCGGCCAGGCCATCGCGATCGAGAACGCCGATGGCGAGCCGGTGGCGCGCGCCAAGGCGCTCCTCGGGGCGTTCTGGATGGCGCTGGCACACGGCGAGCACGAGGAGTCGGTGGAGCTCGTCGAAGAGAGCCTCTCGCTCTTCCGGAGCGAAGCCGACGAGGCGGGATACACCCGGGCGCTCGAGACGCTCGGCTTCGCGCACCTCGAGTCCGGGCGCGTGGAGCCGGCGCGGGCGGCGTTCGAGGAGTGCCTCGCGCGGAGCCGGAAGAGCGGGGACGACCGCCGGCGGGCGATCGCGCTGAACGCCCTCGGGCAGGTGGCGCTCGACCAGGGCGACGACGTCCGCGCCCAAGAGTTGCTCCAGGAGAGCGTTTCGCTGGCCCGGCAGATGGGTCTCGTCCACTCGGTCGGACAGGGGCTCCTGCGGCTGGGCGACGTGGCGCGCCGGCGGGGCGCCGTACGCCAGGCGGTGGACTTCTACGAGGGGGCGCTAGAGAGCTTCTGCCAGGTCGGGCAGAAGGTGAACGTGGGCTGGACGATGGCCTCGCTCGGACACGCGCTCATGGACTCGGGTCGGGTCACCGACGCCCGCGAGAGGTTCCTCGAGTCGCTCGACATGTTCCGCGACCTGGACTACGCGAGCGGCACCGCGCGGGCCCTCATCGGGATCGCCGGCATCGCGATCGCGCGCGGGGACGCCGAGCGCGGCGCTCGGCTCCTGGGCGGCATCCAGAAGCTCGTCGGACGCGCGGGAGCGCTGCCCCCCGACGACGCCCGGGCGCTGGAGGCGCTCCGCGGCGCCGCGCTCGAGCGGCTCCGCAAGACCAAGTTCACGGCGCTCTCGTCCGAGGGCTCGGCGCTCGACCCCGAGGCCGTCCTCGCCCTCGCCGCGTCGGAGGGCTCCGCACCCCTGCATCGCCGGATCGGCTGAGCCAGTCGAGGTCGAGCGGATCGACTACGGTGCGGCGGCGTCTCCGTCGCCCTTCTCCGGCGCGCCAAGCGCTTCCAGACGCTCGCGGGCGTTGTCGTTCCCGGGATCGAGCTCGAGCGAGCGCCGGTAGTGCTCGATCGCCCGCACCCGGTCGCCACGCTCCATGTGCGCCTCGGCCAGGCTGTCCCAGGCATTGGCGGAGGTGGGGAACATGTCGGCGTTGACGCGGAACACCTCGATCGCGCCTGCGACATCCCCGGCCCGGAGCAGCCTGTAGCCCGCCCGGTTGACTGCCGCCTCTATCGTATTGTCGACTGCCGTGGGTCCCACGGGCAGCTTCGCCGCGCCTTCGAACGATTCCAGCGTACCCAGCGCCGCCGTGACGTCCGAGGCGGAGCCCGCCGCGTCGATGGCCTCGAGGTGCGCGCGCAGCTCGACCAGCTCGTCGGTCGCGGGCCGCGGCAGCCAGTCGTTCTCGACGATCGCCGGATCGCGCAGAGCCCGCTCGCTCAGCGAGTCCAGCGCCGCGCGATCGAGCAGCCGGCCCTCCTGGATCACCGCCGCGACGCGGGCCGTGTTCCGGATGTCGGCCAGCGGATCGGCGTCGAGGAGGACCAGGTCGGCGACCATTCCGGGCGCGATCACCCCCAGAGAATCCGACAGGCCCAGATATTCGGCCGAGTGGCGGGTGCCGGCGACGATCGCTTCCATCGGGGAGAGTCCCACCTGCTCGACCATGAGGGCGAGGTTCCGGTGGAGGCTCGCGCCCGGGAGGATCCCCGCGACCGCCAGGTCGCTGCCGGGCAGGAGCCGCATGCCCGCCTCGCGCATCTCGCGCCAGGACTCGACCACCGTCGGGTAGTACGACCGCCATCCCTCGACGGCTCCCCGAGACTGATCGGCGAGCTGCTCACGCCAGTCGGCGCGCAGGAAGGCCGATACGCCCTCGGCGTTCTCCACGGCCATGGCGAGCGACTCCGGCATGACGAGCACGGATTCCGCGAACGTCGCGAGCGTGGCGACTACCACCGTCCCCTTCTCCCCCAAGTCCGCATAGAAATCGAGCCGCTCTTCACGCGTCCAGGCGGCCGGGAGCTCCACGAAGTGCTCGATGCTGGATACGAGTCCCTCGCGCAGCATCTCGGGCGGCAGGCCGAACACATGGGCGGCAAGTGGCAGCCCGCGCTCGCGCGCGGTTACGGCGATCGCGCGGAACGTCTCGAGGTCGCGCCACGTCCGGACCTTCACGAGATCGGCGCCGGCGGCCGCGATCGAGTCCACCACCCGGCGCGCGTCGGAGGGCCCGTCGACGGGGATTCGCGTCCGCTCCTCGGGCTCGACTGTCTCCGCGAGCAGCACCCTCAGAACGTTGGCCGGGCTCTCCAGGTACGGGCCCGCCATCACGATGCGGGGCCCGGCTCGCTCGTCGGCGTGGATCTCCGACTCCCATCGTTGGAGCTCCGCCATGTCGCCACCCGCGTCCCGAACTCCCAGCACTCCGCTCGCAACCAGGAGCGGCAGCGCCGGCGAACGCGCCTTCGACAGGTGGGTGTGCATGTCCCACAGGCCCGGGATCAGAAACTTCCCCTCCCCCTCGACCATGCGGGTCTCTCGCGGGATCTCCATGGCGTCGGCGCTCACCGCCAGGATTCGACTACCCTCGATGAGCACGGTGGCGCTCGGAATCGCCGCCCCGCCCGATCCGTCGATCACCGTCACATCGCGGATCGCCAGCAGGTCCTGCGCGACGCCGGGAGCGCTGCCGAGAAAGAGAGACGCGAGAATCCCGAGCGGGGCGAGCCGAGAAGCCATGAGACCTCCTGCGGGAAGGATCGGAGCTGGCTGGAAGGATAGCGTTTCTAGTGCTAGAAGTCTAGCACTTCCGTAACCGGGCGCCCCGCTCGGCGTCCCCGCCGGCGATCGCGATTCCTGAGGATGGTGGGTCGAACTCCGAGGGTGTCCTTCCGGGGTGAGGGCGTGGGAGAACCGCGGCGAGTGATCGCCGTCAGCCCGATCTCTTCCGGTTACGCTCCTAATCCGGCGATCCAGGTCCTCCACGCCTCGACGTCATACCCGTAGCTCTCGCCGCTGACCTTTTCCAGGAACTGCCGCGCCATTTGTTTCGGCAGCGGGCTCTCTGCAGCGAGGTGGTCCATGAGCAGCGGTGGGCCATCGGCCAGAAGCGTCGTCGTCATCTCGGTGGACAGACCGGTCCGGACGAGCACCTCGAGGAGCGGCATAGCTTTCCGGAACGGCGACTTGTTGCTTTGTTTGATCAGGGGTCTGCGGGATCGCTCGAAGCCTGAGGCATGAGCTTTTCCAGATAGGTGCTGAGACTGTGAATCATTCCGCAAGATGGACAAAAGACCGGAATCCGTTGCTCGGCCAACGGAAGGATCGAAGTCCATCTGACGCCCGTATCCAGCACGACGCCGGATTGGGGGCAAAGAGCGAGAAGACGCGCCATGCAGGCACCCCGCGGAAAGCGATGTTCCGGGAATGCGGCCCAGGGTTTTTGCGATTCCAGTTAAAGTATCCTGAACGGTTGGGCAATTCAATCGACCTGGGTATACCTATCCATCGACCTGGGTATACCTCTTCACCGAGCCGGGAGCTGCGGCTCCAACAGCGGCGTTCGACAATAGCCAGGCACGGGATCGTCCCCGCTCCATAACCGGCCGGCCCTCCCCACCTCGCCCTCATCCCGGTGGTATGGCAATAGAATTGGTCCCGCGGGAGCCTGACGACGAACCCTTTCGATGCGTCCAGGGAGGGTGGATTCCAACGACCACACCAGGCAGGTGAGCCCCGTGACCCGAGTTCCCGCTATGGCCTTCGCGTTCGCTCTGGCAATGGCCGTACCCGTTCCACCCGATGCTCCCCCTCGATCGGGCCTGTTCGCGGCCGATACGCTGGAAGGCCTCTGGATGGCCAAGCGCAGGTTCGGACCGGACGCCCGTGGTCCGCTGGTAATCCGGCGGGAAGGGTCGACGTACACGGCGGACATGATGGGACGCCTCCTGCCCATCCGCGTGAACGGGGACGAGCTCTCCTTCGAGCTGCCGCGCGGAGAGGGGGCATTTCGGGGAATGCTGCAGGACGACGGCACCATCCGCGGGGCGTGGATGTCTCCCAGGTCGCCGGCCATGGGCGGCCGCGCATCCCCGGTGGTCCTGACGTCGGAGGGTGCCGGGCGCTGGAGCGGCGAGGTCGTGCCGTTCGAGGACACGTTCACGTTCCATCTCCTCGTCGAGGAGCGCCCGGACGGCTCGCTGGGGGCGCTCCTGCGGAACCCGGAGCGCGATTTCGGCGCCTTTCTCGGCGTCGAGAGCCTCGTCCGCGAGGGCGACGTCGTGAGGCTCCTCGGGAAGGGTCGGGGGGAAACCGAGGAGCGAGAGATCGTCCGCGGCTCGTACGATGCGGAAAGCGACGTATTG
>DASRVB010000052.1:0-19089 GCA_035687725.1 Gemmatimonadota bacterium | reverse complement strand
CGCAGCTCGGCGCGCGACGCCTCGACCCCGGCCGCCTGGCCGCGGGCGCCGGCCTCGGCGATCACCGGATCGAGCTGGAGCAGGAAGTCGCCTCGCGACACCTGCTGACCCTCGACGACTCCGATGCGGACCACTTCCCCGGGCGTCGTGGCGCTGATCGACACCGACTGCTTGGCCTCCAGGGTGCCGCTCGCGCTGACGATCGACGTGAGATCGCGGAGCTCCACCTGCTCTACCTCCACCTCGGTGCCAGTCTCGCGGCTGCTGAGCACGCTGAAGACGATCAGCAGCACGGCAATCAGAGCGCCTCCGAGGATCATCCACTTCTTCTGCGGGCGCTTCATGGCCGGTCTACCTCGGTGGGAAGGAGGTTGAGGCCCGTGGCCAACTCCAGCTGGACCAGGGCGAGGTAGAAATCATAGGTCGCGGTGATGAGATCGATGTCCGCCTGGGCGGAGCGGGTCCGGGCGTCGACGAGATCGACGAACGAGCCTGTCCCGGTCTGATAGCGCGCCTCCCCGAGGCGCAGGTCCTCGGCCGCCAGGTCGACCGACTGGCGCGCGACCTGATGGCTCGCGTAGGCGGTCTCGAGTCGCGAAAACGCGGTCCGCACGTCCTGCTCGAGCTGGAGCGAGCGGCGCACCTCCTCAGCCCGCGCGGACTGGAGCGCCGCGTTGGCCTGGCTGGTCTGGTTGTGGCGCTCGAAGCCGCTGAACACCTGCCAGTTGAGCGCCAGCCCGACGAAGCTCTGCTCGGCGAAGTCCGACCAGGCGAAGTCTATCGTGTCGGCGGCGGTGCGCTGCAGGCTGTACTGGAGCGAGAGGCTGGGGAGGTAGGCGGTGCGCGCGATCCAGAGCTGGGCGGCGTCCGCCTCCTGCCGGGCGCGCGACTCCTGCAGCGAGGGGTGGTCGCGGAGGGCGCGGGCGACCAGGTCCTCGGCCACGTATGCCGGCTCGAAGACGTGGAACGTCGTGGTCAGCGCCAGCGGACGCTCGGGAAGCGCCCCCCCGAGCAGCCTTCGAAGCCCGAGGCGGGCCTCCTCCATCTGCTGGGTCGCCTGCAGGACGGCCACCTCGGCGCGGTTCAGCTCGACCTCTGCCAGGAGCACGTCGGACTTCGTCACGCTGCCGACGTCGTAACGGCCCTGGGCCAGCTGGAGCTGGCGCGTGCGACTCTGGATCTCGGCGCGCGCGCGCTCGAGCAGCGCCTGCCGGCGGCGGGCTTCGAGGTACTGGGTCTCGATCTGGGTCGCGGTGCTGAGCGTTTGCAGGTCGTAGCCCGCGATCGCCTGGTCGACGTTGGCCCGCGCGTTCCGCAACCGGAAGAGGTCGCGGCCGGAATCGAGCAGCGAGTGGGTCAGGTCCCACGAATAGCCCGTGTTGTAGGACTGGGGGCTCTCGAACTCGCGACCGAAGAGCACGAAGGTGCCCTGGTCCACGCGCTGGAGCTGCCCCGAGAGGTTCACCCGCGGCAGGAAGTTTCCGTACGCGTCCCATAGCCCGGCCCCGGCGGCCGACCGGTTGTAGCCGGCGGTCAGGACCTCGGGATTCCGCTGGAGGCCGAGGTTCAAGGCCTCGCGAAGCGAGAGCGGCAGACTGTCGGCTGCGGTCTCTTGAGAGAAGGCGGAAACCGACGACAGCATCAAGCCGACTAAGAGCGCGAGTGTGCCCGGAATGAAACGCAACATCGACCTGTTAGGTGAGAGGGGGGACGATCCGATGACGGGCGAATGGACGGAATTTGCAGCTTCAGCGTTCAATGCGCGAGGTCTCCCGGATCTCGACGGTGTCGCCGCGTCGGACGAGTCGGAGCGTGCGGTCGGCGGAGGTGAGATCGAAGCGGCCATTCGCGGTCGTGATGCGCGCGGATGCGGGCGCGCGATCGAGCGCGGCCTGCGCGTAGGCGTCGGCGAAGCGCTCGGCGATCGCCGGCGAGTCCCACAACGTCACCCAGAGATAGCGGGTCGACCCCGCTGGATCGCGCCACAGGCCGTAGCGGTCGCCGTCCCATCCGCTGGCGGCCACGTCGGCGAGCGCGGTGTCGGCGAGTGTGGCGGCCAGCGCGAGGCGGGTGCCGAACTCGCCCCAGCTCCCTTCGGTCAGCGCCGCGGGAGCGATCGTGTCCGCCGGCAAGGATACGGCCCGCGGCTCGTCGCGGGCGTCGAAATACCGGTCGGGATGGAGGATCTGCTCGGTGGAGGCCGGCGGATCCCGATACAGACGATCGACTGCGTTCCAGCCGCCGCGGCCGAGGGCCTCGCGCACGAAGTCGGAGCCCTCGACGTAAGGAAAGAGGAGAAGCCGCTGAAGCGATTCCGGCGCCGCATCGAAGGTCGGGTAGCCGGCCGCCATGCCGGCCGACCCTTCCTCGAGGAGGCTCGAAAGCGGGGGCAGGTCTTCGATGCCGGCGCCCACCGGCTCGAGCATGAACGCGATCATCGCGGCCATCGCGTCTCCCTCTGCGATGGCGGCCCGGGCGAGCGTACCGTCCTCAGTCGGGGACAGCGCGGAAAGCCAGCGCTCCAGGTCGAAGTGCTGGTCCTGGAGGGCATGGGTGACCTCGTGGGCGACCACCCCCCGCTGGAGGAGCCGGGGCAACCAGTCGGCCAGGTAGAACGTTTTTCGGGCGGGATCGTAGTAGCCGGCGATCTGCTCGGCGTAGAGGCGAACGACCAGATCCTCGAGGTCCGTTCCCGGGGGGATCATCCCCGTGTGGACGAGCAGGGCCTCGTAGGCCTCCCACTGCCCGGGTGGCATCTGGTCCGAGAGCGAGGTGCGCGCGTACTCGGTGACCGTCGCCTTGTCGCTGACCTCGAAGTCGATGGGGCGAAGAATCGCCAGTCCGCGGATCCCGGCCATCTGGCGCGCGATCGCACGCGCCTCGGCGAGCAGGTCAGGAGCCGGCGACTGGGCGCGGGCGGGAACGCAGAGGCCGAGCGCGAGGGCTGCCGCGAGCAGCTTTCCCGCGCGCGATGTGCGAAAAGGTGGAATCATGCGCATCGCGGCCGTAAGATAGAAGGGGAACGGAGGAGCGTGTAATGCGGCGATCGAGGGACTGGCTCGGGCTCTTTGCGGCGGCCGCGTTCGGCCTCTGTATCGCGGTCTCCGCCGCGGCGCAGGACGTGAGCCCGCTGACCCCGATGGCGGGGAAGGACGGACCGCGCGCGGAGCCGACCGTTGAGACGCTTCCCAACGGGCAGGGCGTCGTGGTCCCGCTTCCGCAGGCCGCGAACCGCGTCGAAGCCGCCGACCGGGCGCGGATCCGTGTGACGGCGGCGCTTCCCGCGAGATGGACTTCGGTCTCCACGCGCTATCAGCCGTACTGGTCGGGCGTCCAGCCGGCCGGGGCATTCGGCATCGAGAGCTGGTCACCCTGGTTCGCCGCCAGCGGCTTCGTTCCGGTCCTCTCCCCGCATCCCTTCTTCTCTCCGTGGGGACTCCTCAGTTACGACGGTTGGATGTACGACCGCTACCGGGCGATCTGGGGCGCGGCGCGATCCACGGACGAGAGCCCGGACGCCGCGCTGTGGCTACAGCGCGGCGATCGCGCGATGCTCGAGAACCAGCCGCGCGAAGCGGTCCAGGCGTACCGGCGCCTCACGCAGATCGCGCCTGATCTGCCGCTCGGCTACTTCGGACTGGGGATCGCTCTGGCGGAGCTCGGCGAAGATGACGATGCGGCCGCCTCTCTGCGGCAGGCCATCGACCGCTATCCAGGCTGGTTGCCCCCGTCCGTGGACTGGATCGCCCTCGTGGGAGACGGGGCGCGGATGACGCGGCTCCTCGCGACGACCGCGGGACGCGCGGAACGAGGGGACAGGGCTAGTGTATTCGTGGCCGGGGTAATGAGCCTTTACGGAGGAGAGCCCAGCGCCGGCCGTGCCTATCTCACCACCATTCTGCCAGACGAGCACGCCCGGATCCTGCTGTCGCGAAGCGAGAGCTCCGGCCGCTGAGAGAGCGGCGGCCTCCGGGCCGTCAGTCCAGCCATCCCACTCGAAGGACAAGGCCTATCCACGGCCGGTGGCGTTACTTCCGTCATCGGGGACGAATGGTACAGCAATTGCGTAAGGGCAAGGGCGAGATGATGGAGCTTCACGACCCTATGCTCTCCGACGGCGCCACGACCCAGTACTGGGAGGTCGGCGGCCATCCCAATTTCCTGCTCAGCGTGGACGAGCGGGTGATCGCCGCGCGCGAGCGCCTGAGCCAGGTGGCGGACACCTCGCTGACCGTGCTGCTGTGCGGGGAGCGGGGCGTCGGCAAGGAGATGGTGGCGCGGGGGATCCACGAGCTCTCCGGCCGCCGGGAAAAGCCCTTCGTGACGCTCAACTGCTATGCGATTCCGCGCGCATCCATCGAGCGGGAGCTGTTCGAGAACGGATTCGCCGGGAAGGCCGGGTCCGCCGAGGACGGCACGCTGTACATCCACGGCATAGAGCTGCTGTCTCGAGAAGTGAGGGACCGGCTGGTGGGATGGAAGCGTGACAGGGTGGAGGGCTCGGGGCCGGAGCCGCGCTTCGTCCTAAGTTGCGAGCAGCCGTCGCTGGATGCGGATTCGCTGACCACGCTCGAGCGCTCCTGGTCCGCCGCCGGAGGTGTCGTCCGCATCGACATACCGCCGCTGCGCGACCGGCCGGAGGACATCCCGCTCCTCGCCAACCACATCCTGCAGAAGTACGGGCCGTTCTACGGCTCGAGGATCCGCACGCTTCGCAGCGGGTTCCTCCGCTTCCTCCAGAGCTACCGGTGGCCGGGCAACGGCCGCGAGCTAGAGCGAGTGATCCGCCGCTTTCTCGTCGTCGAGGACGAGGAGGCGATCCGCGAGGAGCTCGGCAGCAAGCAGCCGACGCAGGACGCGCCGATCGATCAGATGCTGGAGTCGGGCGTCGAGCTCAAGGATATCGTGGCGCGCGAGGTAGCGAGGGTCGAGGGCCGCGCCATCTCCTATGCGCTGCGCCGCGCACGCTGGAACAAGAAGCGCGCGGCCGCTGATCTCGGCGTGAGCTACAAGACGCTGCTGAACAAGATCAAGGACCTCGAGCTGGAAGTCTGATCCCGCTCTTCGGCGGCGCCCTCCTTCCACGCCGTCTCGCATCGCGAAATCCGGAGTAGAATGCAACCCGCTTCGCAGAATCCTGCGCGCATGGTATGCGGGTGGATACATGTTCCCGCCTGTTAGCCAGCGAACGATTCCGCACACGGGGAAGTAGACCTCCATCGCTTGTTCCCCCCGATCCTCTCCGAGTGGAACGTGGCTTCCACGAAAATGGAACCGGAATCCTCCTTGGGATCGGCCGCTTCCGCGTCCGAAACGACGTGCTTCCTCGCGAGCGGGATCGGCCGACTGGCACCCGCCGATCCGCGGAATCCGTTTTCACACGCCGGCGTTCGGCGTGGTACGACCGCTGCCAAAGTGTTGGCCGGACGGCGAGACCAACACGCACACCCCGAAAGGGAGACCGCATGACCGCACGAACCCCGCTGCCCCTGAGATGCGACGAGGCGACGCCCGTCACCGGTAGCGATTGGATGACGGCGGACGACGGACAGGATCTCGCGGAGTACGCGCTCCTGGTCGCTCTCATCGCGTTGGCAGTCATCGGGGCAGTGACGCTGTTCGGCGGGCAGCTCGTGGCAGCGTACAACGCGATCGCCGCCACCCTGCCCTTCGGTTAGTCGAGAACCTGTAACTGGCCGAAAGGCCGGGAGGAGCAATGCTGCAGAACCTGTGGATGGCCCTTTGGAGCGACGAGTCCGGCCAGGACCTGGCCGAGTACGCGCTGCTCATTGCGCTGATCGCCATTGTGGTGATCGCCGCCGTCACGCTGCTGGGTGGGAACATCAGCACGGTGTTCAACAACATCGCCGGCGCGTTGAACGTCGGAGGCTGAGAACCCGCAGTTCGCAAGTGCAAGTGTAGGTGCAGTTGCAAGTCAAGGCCGGGGTCCGATCGGGGGAGCGGGCCCCGGCCACCTTATCGCAGGACAACCGTGTACTTCCCCTCGCTGAGAACAGGCCGCATGAACCAGGTCGTAGCAACCGTCGCGCTTCTGGCCCTGATCCTCCTCGCGGGCGCCTCCGATCTCCGCACACGCCGCATCCCGAACGCGCTGACAGTGACCGCACTGGGCATCGCGCTCGCGCTGCGGGGCGCGACCGGAGTCGAACCGCTCGCAGGCGGGCTCGCCGGCGCGCTGATCGCGTTCGTTACCGCCGTGCCGCTCGTGATGCTGGGAGGCATGGGCGGAGGGGACGCCAAGATGCTCGCTGCCGTGGGAGCTTTTCTCGGCCCTGCCGGCCTGCCGACCATGCTCTTCGTCACCGCCCTCGTGGGCGGCGCGATGGGCGCGTTCGCCGTGGCCAGGCGTGGGGCCTTCGGAGCCACGGTGACGCGCTGTCGCGCCATCCTCGCTGCGCCTTTCGGTATGTCGACGGATCCGCTACCGCGGCTCGGCGCGCCGGGGGCGATCGCGATCCCCTACGGGGTGGCGATCGGCGCCGGCGCGCTTGCCGGCTGGTGGGTGCCGTGAGCCGCCGCCTCGTTCCCCAGGATGCCGGCCAGTCGCTGGTGGAGTTCGCGATCCTGGTGCCCGTCCTCATGGGCGTGGTCATCGGGATCTTCGAGTTCGGCCGCGCATGGAATGTCGACCAGGTGCTCACCAACGCGGCTCGCGAGGGCGCGCGCCTGGCGGTCATCGGGACGAGCAACGAAGGCGACGTGATCGAAGCCGTGGAGACCGCCCTGACCAATGCCGCTCTGGATCCATCTGTGGCCACGATCTCCGTTGATGGGGTGGAGGACACTTATGGCACCCCGGCCACCGTTGTGGTCGCGTATCCCTATCAGTTCGTCTTCCTGGGACCCATCATGGCTTTCCTCGGCGATGGAGAAGGAGACGCACCGGGTGCGATCACGCTGACTTCGCAGATCGTGATGCGCAATGAGTAACGGATCGTTCGCTGGGACACTCGCACCGGAGGAATGCGATGAGACGCAAGCGTAGGAAATGGATGGCGCTCGTGCTGGCGCTGGTGTCCGGCGGAGCGGCGGGCTACTTGGCCCTCGGCTACATGAACAAACCGCTGTCGCCGCGTTCGGCGTCGGCCAGCGCCTCGACGCAGATCGTTGTGGCAGCGCGCGACCTCGCTCTCGGTACCGTGCTGGCGTCTGGCGACGTCAAAACGATCGCCTGGCCGTCTCTTACCGTCCCGCCCGGCTATGCCGCCAGCGAGGAACAGGTGATCGGGCGCGGACTGATTACACCTGTCAGCGCCAATGAGCCGCTCATGACGGCCAAGCTGGCCGACAAGGAGGCCGGTGGCGGACTCCCGATCGTGATCCCCGAGGGGATGCGGGCGGTGAGTGTCAAGGTCGACGAGGTGATCGGCGTGGCGGGATTCGTGACGCCCGGCACGCGCGTCGACGTTCTCGTGACGCTCTCGGACAACTCCGGGCGGGAAGAAGCCGCCACCCGAGTGATCCTCCAGAACGTCCAGACGCTGGCGTCGGGTCAGACGATCCAGAAGAATGCGAATGGGGAGCCGCAGACGGCCACGGTCATCACGCTGCTCGTGACGCCGGAGGAGGCGGAGAAGCTCACGCTGGCCGCCACCGAGGGTCAGATCCAGCTCGCGCTTCGCAACACGCTCGACATGGCCGAAGTCGACACCGATGGGGTCCAGGCCGCGACGCTCGTGCGCACGGAGGCTCCGGCCCAGCCGGCGGCCCGCCCGACCGCGCGTGGTCCGCGACGCCCATCGGGTACCTCGGTCATCACCTACAACGGTGCCGAGCGCACCGTCACGACCTTCTAGCCGCGGAGGCGATATGAGCCACGCCAAATTCAAGCGCCCCCGCGCACTCTTAAGGCGGTCGTCGGCGCTCCTGTTCCCGCTCGCGTTCGGGGCTGCGCTTGGCCTGACGCGGCCGCCGTCGGCGGTGGGGCAGGACGCCGCGCCCGCCGTTTCACGGGCCGACCACACGGTCTCGGTCGCCATGGGTAAGGCCGCTCTGGTGACGCATTCGGTCAACCTGAGGCAGGTCTCGATCTCCGATCCCTCGGTCGCCGAGGCGGTGGTCGTTTCCCCGAACGAGGTCCTCGTCAACGGCAAGAAGATGGGTTCGACGAGCCTCGTCCTGTGGGATGCCAGCGGCCGGCGGGAGCTCCACAGCGTGGAAGTGACCGCCGACGCCCAGGCGCTCCAGCGCCAGTTCGGCCTCCTGTTCCCGAACGAGAACCTCGTGGTCCAGGCCAGCGGCAACACGTTCATCCTGTCCGGATCGGTGAGCGACGCGAGCGTCGAACGCCGAGCCGTGGCGATCGCCGAAGCCACGGGCGCCACCGTCGTCAACAGCATCTCGGTGCCGTCGCCGCGGCAGGTCCTGCTCCAGGTTCGCTTCGCCGA
The DNA here is from genome assembly GCA_035687725.1 of Gemmatimonadota bacterium. Lineage (GTDB taxonomy): Bacteria > Gemmatimonadota > Gemmatimonadetes > JACCXV01 > JAHWKZ01 > JAICNR01. The sequence continues at coordinate 10,681 of DASRVB010000052.1, read as the reverse complement.
GGTCAGCCGTAACGCCCTCAGCGAGCTCGGATTCAACATCCTGCGGGTCGACCCGCTGAACCTGCGAGGCGCCGACGAGGGCGCGCTGTCGACCGGCACCTTCACCGCGCCGGGCGCCAACTTCATCAACGACCCGCCCGGCCCGGAGCAGACGTTCTCCGACGTCACGAACCTTTATCTGTTCGACCGTGGCTCGGAGATCGGCGCGTTCATCCGCGCCCTTCAGGGGAAGGGCATGTTCAAGAGCCTGGCGGAGCCCAACCTGCTGGCCATGGACGGCAAGGAGGCCTCGTTCCTGGCAGGCGGCGAGTTCCCGTACCCGGTCCCGCAGGTCAGCGCGGGCGGGACGACGATCACCGTCGTCTTCAAGGAGTTCGGGGTGCGGCTGAACTTCACGCCGAACATCACCAACAGCGGCAACATCCGCATGCAGGTCGAGCCCGAGGTCTCGTCGCTCGACTTCGCAAACGGGCTTCAGATCCAGGGGTTCCAGATTCCGACCCTCAGATCGCGGCGGGCATCCACCGAGGTCGAGCTGCAGGACGGCCAGACCTTCGCGATCGCCGGACTGATCGACAACACGATGACCGAGAACGTGAACAAGTTCCCGATCCTCGGGGACATCCCGATCCTGGGCACGTTCTTCCGCTCGAAGCAGGCCCAGCAGAACCGAACCGAGCTCATGGTCTTGGTGACGCCCCACATCGTGCAGCCGTCCAACACGCCGCCTCCGCTGCCCACGGGCGAGCCGGAGACATGGAAGTGGGACAAGTCGATCCGCGAGCCGATGGCTCCGGCGGGGGGTAGGTGAAGCGCCGCTCCCTCCCCCACGCGTTTCGCGACGACCGCGGATCGGTGATGGTGGTCGTCGCGCTGGCGATGACCGCGCTCCTATCGATGGTCGCGCTGGCGGTCGATATCGGCATGCTGTTCTCCGCGCGCGGCGAGGCCCAGCGCGTGGCCGACGCGGCCGCGCTGGCCGGCGCCGGCGCCTTCCTCGAGTGCTCCGATTGCTCCTGGACGGCGGACGTCGCGGTGGACCACGCGATCGAGTATGGCGGCTACAACACCGTGCGGGACGAAGGGGTCGTGATCCTTCCTGAAGATGTGGAAGTGGACATGACGACCCACCGAGTGACCGTCGCCGTGCGGCGGACCGCGGACCGCGGCAGCGCTGTGGCGACGTGGTTCGCGCGGGTCTTCGGCGTCGATGAGGTGGACGTAGCAGCGCGAGCCACGGCGGAGGCCGCACCCGCAGGGGCCGCGATCTGCCTCAAGCCGTTCACCCTGCCCGACGCCTGGGACGACGAGGATGAGGACGGCGCGTACGACGCGGGCGAGGACTACGACCCTCCCGAGACCGGCTACGGCAGCGACTGGCGGGACAATCAGCCGTCCAAGAACGGGATCGATCCGAACGGGACCACGTACGACGACGACTTCGGCCGACCGCTGCTCGTCAAGGAGGGCGACGCCGATGGAACCCTGGTGTCCTCGTGGTACTTCCCGTGGGACATACCGCAGATCGACGGTCAGCCACATGTAGGTGCAGACCGCTATCGCTGGAACATCGCCAATTGCAATACCTCCATCGTCCAGCTCGGTCAGGCTTACAATTTCGAGAACGGCGGCATGCAGGGGCCGACCCGACAGGGGATCGAGGAGTTGATCGCCAAGGACAAGAACGCCGAGTGGGACGTCGACGCCGACAGCGTCGTGGGCAGCGCCTACCGTCCGTGGAAGGCGAGCCCGCGTGTCGTCAAGATCCCACTCTTCGACCCGACCCAGGAGCTCAAGCCCGGCAAGAAGCCGATCGTGTTCAACAACTTCACCGATTTCTTCATCGAGGGCATGCAGGGCAAGGACGTGATCGGCCGCTTCCTGTACGCCTCGGGCATCGGGGTCGGATCAACCGGGGCCGGCGGTGGCGCCGAGCAGGGAGCGTCACCCCTTTTCGTGCACTTGGTGGAGTAACGCGAGGACTCTCAGCCCCCGAGGGGGTCGAAATGCAACGTCAGGCCATTGTAGGCGCCGTCATCTCGACGGACTCGCAGTTCCGTACGGCGCTCAGGGAGAGTGGGAACGGGAACGGTGACGGGGCGCGCGTCGAGGTCGCGTTCGAGATCGTCGTCCCGTTCATCGAGCTCAGCCACGGGCACCTGGAGGAGCTCCGCTACGTCGATCCCGAGATCGTGTTCATCGACCTCGAGGGCGATCCGGTGCTGGGTTGCAAGCTCGCCCAGTACCTCGCCGAGCAGAATCCGAACCGGCGCCTGATCGGCGCCGGCTCGGGCAACTCGCCCGAGTTCCTCATGCAGGCCATGCAGGCCGGCATAGGCGAGTACTTGCCCAAGCCCGTGACTCCCGAGGCCCTGACCGCGGCGATCAACCGCACCACGCGGCGCCTAGCCGGGGCGCCCGCCGGCACCGCGAAGCGCCAGCCCGGAAAGCTCTACGCGTTCTTCAGCGCCAAGGGCGGCTCGGGCTCGACCACGGTGGCCACCAACCTCGCGATCCAGATCCATCGGCTGACCGGCCAGAAGACCGTGGTCGTCGACCTCGATCTGGAGCTCGGCGAGATCGCGCTCTTCATGGGCATCGAGCCTCGGTTCAACTTCGTGGACCTCGCGCGGAACTTCCACCGCATGGACGCCGGTCTCCTGGCGTCCTTCATCGAATGCCACGACACGGGTGTCCACGTGCTGTCGGCGCCGTACCAGCCCGAGAAGGCCGAGTCCGTCACCGGCGACCAGATCCGCCAGATCCTTCAGTTCCTCAAGCAGCACTATGAGCATGTCGTCGTCGACACGTCGAACTCGTTCACCCCGCGGACGCTTGCCACGTTCGACCAGGCCGACGAGGTGTACCTCGTGACCAACGTCGACCTGCCGTCGCTCCGGAACATCCAGCGGACGCAGCACATCATGGAGCGCATGGGCGGCAAGCAGCTGCGCCTGATCGTCAACCGGCTCCAGCCCGACAACGACATCGCGCTCGAGGACGTCGAGCAGGCGCTCGGCATGGAGGTCTACTGGACGCTCCCGAATGACTACGAGGCGGTCATCGATTCGATCAACACGGGACACCCCGTGATTCTGATGGAGCGCTGCGATTACGCGCGCGAGCTGGAGGCGCTGGGAGCCCGCATCACCGGACTGCCGGGATCGGTTCCCAAGAAGCGCGGCTGGCTGGCGCGGACGGTGGAGCGCATGCGAGGAATGCTCGGGGCCGAGGAGGAGAGGGCGGACGACCCGCTCATGCTCCCGCCCCCGGTCCTGGGAGGTGAGCGCATATGATCGACGGACGCGATCCGTACACGGTACCGCTGTTCGGGCCGCAGGGGGACGTGGAGAAGCCGGCCCCGACCCCCCCTGCCGATTCGCCTGCGAGCAGGGCTCCCTGGACGCCGCCGGCTCCGGCGGCGACGGCCGAGACCGCTACGGCCGAAAAGATGCCCTGGGAGGCCCCCGCCAACGGCGGGCCGGCAACCGCCGCCCCGCCGCGCGCCAATTCCCACGACGAGGACGGGAACCCGTCCATGCTGGCGCACGAGATCAAGGCCCGGATCCACAAGCAACTGATCGAGCGGCTGAACCTTTCCAATCTCGATTCGCACGATCGGGAGCAGGTCGTCGCCGAGATCCGGCGCGCGGTGCAGGACCTGCTCGCGCGCGATGCCGCACCGCTCAATTTCGACGAGCGCGAACGACTCGTGGAGGAAGTGCTGCACGAGATCTTCGGGCTGGGGCCGCTCGAGCCCCTGCTCCAGGACCCGACCGTGTCCGACATCCTCGTCAACACCCACACCCAGGTGTACATCGAGCGCGACGGCAAAATCGAGCGCACGGACGTCCGCTTCAAGGACAATCGGCATCTGCTCCAGGTCATCGATAGGATCGTGTCGGCGGTCGGCCGCCGGATCGATGACAGCTCGCCGATGGTCGACGCTCGTCTCGCGGACGGCTCGCGCGTCAATGCGGTCATCCCGCCGCTGGCGATCGACGGGCCGCACGTCTCGATCCGGAAGTTCAAGAAGGACGCGCTCTCCGCGCAGGACCTGCTGCGCGTAGAGACGATCACCTCGAACATGTTCGACCTGTTGCAGGGCATCGTGAAGGCGCGGCTCAACGTCCTGATCTCCGGCGGCACCGGCTCCGGTAAGACGACGCTGCTCAACGTCCTTTCCGGCTCGATCCCGACCCACGAGCGGATCGTAACGATCGAGGACTCGGCCGAGCTCCAGCTGCGCCAGCCGCACGTGGTGCGCCTCGAGACCAGGCCGCCGAACGTCGAGGGCGTCGGCGAGGTGAACGCGCGCCAGCTCGTCATCAACGCGCTGCGCATGCGTCCGGACAGGATCATCGTCGGCGAGGTGCGCGGGCCGGAGGCGGTCGACATGCTGCAGGCCATGAACACGGGCCACGACGGATCCCTGACCACGCTCCATGCGAACTCGCCACGCGACGCGCTCGCGCGGCTCGAGACGATGATCTCGATGGCCAACCTGGCGCTGCCCGAGAAGGCGATGCGCCAGCAGGTCGCTTCGGCGATCGACGTAGTGATACAAGTCACTCGCTACTCGGATGGTTCTCGCCGCCTCTCGTCGATCTCGGAGATCGTCGGGATGGAGGGGGACGTGATCACGATGCAGGAGATCTTCATGTACGAGCGGCAGGGCATCAACGAAGATGGGAAGGTCCTCGGCCGCTTCCGCGCCACCGGCATCCGTCCGCGGTTCGCCGAGCGCCTCAGCGCCAGCGGCATCGACCTGGCCACCGCCCTGTTCTCGAACGTCGAGTACGGCTACGCCACCGGAGGGGAGCGATGATCGACCGGCTTCCTGCGGGCTACGGCCCCGCCATCCTGATCTTCGTGGCGGTGGGGCTGGGTGTGCTCTCGCTCGCGCTCATGTGGGAATGGTGGCGCGATCGCCGCCAGCGCAAGGAGGTCGCTCAGCGCCTAGAAGGGATGGCCTCGGGGCAGTCGGGCCCGGACCCGTTCGGCGATCTTTTCCGCGACACCAAGCTCTCCGAGGTATCGTGGATGGAGCCGCTCGTGGCGCGGCTCCCGCACACGCGCGACCTGCAGCATCTCCTCGAGCAGGCCGACGTCCCGTGGCGTGTGGGGACCTTCTTCCTGTTGACCATGGGCGCAGCCGTCGCGATGGGACTGGCCGGCTTCGTCGTCGGGCGGCTGTGGATCATCGGCATCGCAGCCGCCGCGTTCGGCGCGTCGCTGCCCTACATCTATGTCAAGCGCCGCAAGGCGAAGCGCCTCGAAGCGTTCGAGGAGCACTTCCCGGAAGCGATCGACCTGCTGGGGCGCGCGATCCGGGCCGGGCACGCGTTCTCCACCGGTCTCCAGATGGTGGGTGAGGAGTCGCCCGAGCCACTGGCCGGCGAGTTCCGGCGCGTGTTCGAGGAGCAGAAGTTCGGCCTCGCGATCGAGGACTCTCTCCTCGCGCTCGCCGACCGCATCGATCTGGTCGACATGCGGATCTTCGTCACCGCTCTCCTCATTCAGCGGGAGGTCGGAGGGAACCTCGCCGAGATCCTGGACAAGATCTCCTACACGATCCGCGAGCGCTTCACGATCCAGCGCCAGGTCCGGGTCTATACCGCGCAGGGCCGGTTCACGGGATACCTCCTGGCGGTGCTGCCGATCGGCGTCGGGTTCCTGATCTTCCTGCTCAATCAGGAATACATGTTGATCCTGTTCCGGAACCCTACGGGGCGACTCATGATGACTGGGGCCGCGCTGCTCCAGATCATGGGCTTCTTCGTAATCCGGAAGATCATCCACATCGAGGTTTAGCCGCATGACCCTGTTCCTCGTCGTCGTACTCGTCATGACTTCGGTGTTCGCCCTCGTGTACGGCGTGGCGAGTCTGGCACCGGCGCGCTCCAGGCTCATATCCAAGCGGCTGGGTGAGCTGCAGTCTGGCGCCGCTCGGAACTACACCTCGGTCCAGCGGCGCCAGCGACAGGAGAAGCGCGAACGCCTCGAGACACTCATGCAGGCCTTCGGGGAGCGCGTGACCGCCCGCCGCGCGGACTGGAGCCACGTCCAGGAGAAGCTGCTGCAGGCCGGGTATCGCAGGTCGGGGGCCGTAGCGGCCTACTTCGGCGTGCGACTGGTCGCAATGGTGGTGATGGGTGCCGGGGCTGTGTTCGGCACGGTGACTCTGGGTGTCGCGCCAGCCGCCGGTGTCCTGGCCGGCGCCATCGGGGCGACGTTCGGCTGGCTGGGTCCGGCATACCAGATCAAGCGCCGGATCCGGAAGCGTCAGCTTTCCCTTCAACGTGCGCTACCGGATACGCTCGACCTGCTGGTCGTGTGCGTCGAGGCCGGCCTGGGTCTCAACCAGGCGCTAGTCCGAGTGTCGGAGGAGATCGAGCACGTAAGCGAGATCATGAGCGAGGAGCTCGTGCTGGCGAACCTCGAGATACGCGCCGGGACGCCGCGAGACGAGGCGCTCCGGAACCTCGGCGAGCGGACCGGGCTCGGCGACCTCAAGTCCTTGACTGCGATGCTGGTCCAGACCGACCGCTTCGGCACCTCGATCGCGACCGCGCTGCGCGTCCATTCGGATACCATGCGGACGAAGCGGCGGCAGCGCGCTGAAGAGGCGGCCGCCAAGACCACCATCAAGCTCGTGTTCCCGCTCGTGCTGTTCATCTTTCCCGCCATGTTCGTGGTCATTCTCGGTCCGGCGGTGCTCCACATCCTCGAGCAGATGAAAGGCCTGATGTGAAGCGCGTGCACGTCACGAATTCCACACGCGGACGCGAGCTCGGAACGAGGGTGATTCTCGCCGACTGGTTCTGGCCGCGGCTCCGGGGCCTCATCGCCCGCCCGCGCATCGACCACGGCGAAGGACTCATGATCGTTCCCTGCCGGGGGGTGCACATGTACCTGATGACGTATCCGATCGACGTGGCCCTGATCGACCGCGACGGAGAAGTGGTAGCGATGTACCGCGAGCTCGCTCCCGGGACTCGGACCCGCTGGCACAGCGACGCGCATCACGCGCTGGAAGTGCCCGCCGGCACACTGGCCGAGACGCACACGGCGCTGGGAGACCGGATCGTGTGGGGGGAGAATTGAGCGCGCCCGCCCGGCCTCGGTCGAGCCTCAACCGCCGACCCCAATTCGGCGGCCGTCCCGTGCCGCCGGTTCCGGAGACGCTCGAGGACACCGGGCTTTCGCCCGAGGCCCTGGTGGACCTCGTGCTGAAGAGCCTGTACGTCCAGGGAGCCCGAACCGGCCAGCAGCTGACCGACACAATCCGCATTCCCTTCGCCCTGATCGACGATCGCCTGCTCGACCTGCAGCAGCGGCAGTTCGTCGAGGTTCGCGGGGCCAAGGGGCACGGCCGCGGCGGCTACACGTTCGACCTCACGGGGAAGGGCCGCGAGCGCGCGCGCGAGGCGATGGACTCGAACCAGTACGTGGGTCCGGCACCGGTGCCGCTCGCCAAGTACCGCGAATGGGTCGAGTTGCAGTCGATCAAAGGCGTCAGCGTCAGCCGCGAGGGCATCGAGGTCGGATTCAGCCACCTCGTGCTGGATCCCAAGTTCCTCGACCAGCTCGGCCCCGCGATCAACTCGGCGAAGTCCATGTTCCTGTACGGCGACTCGGGCAATGGCAAGACGAACCTCGCCGAGTCGATCGCGCGGATGATGGGCGGTGATCTGTTCGTCCCGCACGCGGTGGACGTCGACGGCCACGTGATGGTGGTCTTCGACCCTGTGCACCATCGCGCGCTGCCGGACGGCAGGGTGAACGGCAGCAAGTCCGAAGAGGACTGGCTCGAGCCGGTGCACGCTTACGATCGGCGCTTCGCGCGGGTGCAGCGACCGGTGGTGTTCACCGGGGGCGAGCTGACGCTGGACCAGCTCGATCTGCAGTACGACTCGCACAGCAAGGTGTATCAGGCGCCGTTCCAGGTGAAGGCGAACGGCGGCGTGCTGATCATCGACGACTTCGGGCGGCAGCGGGTCCGTCCCCGCGACCTGCTCAACCGATGGATCGTCCCGCTCGAGAAGCGGATGGACTATCTCACGCTTCACACCGGGCACAAGTTCCCGGTGCCGTTCGACTCGCTGCTCATCTTCGCGACCAACCTGGACCCGCTCGATCTCGTCGACGAGGCGTTCCTGCGACGGATCCACTACAAGATCTTCGTACCCAGCCCGACCAAGGACGAGTACCAGAAGATCTTCCGGCGGGTCTGCGTGTCGAGGCAGATCGTATACCGCAACGAAGCCGTCGACTGGATCTACGATAACTTCTACGGGCGGCTCGGCATCCCGCCACGCTCGTGTCATCCGCGCGACGTCGTAGACCACCTCTGCGACTATGCGCGATTCGTCGACTCCGAGCCGGTGCTCGCCGAGCATCTGCTCCAGGGCGCCTGTGCCTCGTACTTCCTCGACATGCCGGATGGGGGAGGAGAAGTCGGGGCCGGGGTCGTGGCCGCGGACGCCAACGCCGACGAGCCGCCGGAGACCGGGGTCGAGGACCTCGCCACGGCGCTGGCGCGCGCCCTCGTCGAGCCCGCCGCGGAACCGCAGTCGCGCGCTCCGGTGGAGTCCGTCGCGGAACCCCTGTCGCGCGTGCCCGTAGAACCCGGCGCGGAGCCACCGGCGACAGCGGTCGGAGGATCGGCCGAGTCCACGGGGCCATGAGCCGGCCCAGTCCGCCCCAGCGCCGGGACGGCTACGACGAGATGGCGTACCGTCACGCGCTTCAGCGCCTGGGGCTGTTCCCACCCATCGAGCTCGACGACATCCACAAGGCGTATCGCCTGCGCGCCAAGCTCATCCACCCTGATCGCTTCGCGATGGACGAGGAGGCGCGCCGGTCGGCCACCGGGCGCATCCAGGAGCTGAACGCCGCGCGCGATTACGCGACGCGGCACTACCGCTGGTTCGATGCCGATCAGGTTCGTGCCTACGGCCGCAAGAACGGCGACGAAGACGGGCGCGAGACTACCTGGCGCGAATGGGTCGCGCTGCCGGTCACGGCGGTGTACGCACTGGCGATGGTGCTCGTGGCGGCCCCGTTCATGGCGGCGGCGTCGTGGCTCGGAGTCGCGCGACGCGGGCGAATTCAGTCGGGGCGGTGGTTCCGCGCGACGATGCTGCTCTGGCGCGCCTGGCTCTTCCTGGGGCCGCACATAGCGACGCTGGCCATGTTCGCGATCGTCGAGGAGCCCGCCGTCAAGGTGTGGTTCGGCGTGTCGCTCCTCGTCATGCTGTCTGCCGACGTGGCCACCCTCATGACGGGCGCCACGAATTCGCTGCGATCGCAACGCGCAATCCTGCGACTGCACCAACTAGTGGGCCGGTAAGTCGGGCGCTGAAGGCGGGTGATGAATTGCGAAAGGCCGGTCGGCCGCGCGCATACCGCTTGGCAAGTCGTCGGTCGAAGAGTTGGTCAAGCTCTGACGAAGCGATTTGCTAGAAACGTCTCCGCGGAGACTTGCGATCTCGGCTTGTAGCACGCTCTTCAGTTATTCTGGCAGTAGGAGAACCAGTCTGGAAGGAACTCCTTCCGCCCATCCGGTCTTTACGAGCCCATTCAGGAACCTGTCTCCTCGAGCTTTTCGGCGATCCAAACCTTAATGATGGACTGGCGAGTCACACCTAACCGTTTCGCCTCCCGATCGAGCGAGTCGACCATCCAGGAAGGGAAATCGACATTGACCCGTCGTTGCACCTGGCCGGGCCTTTTGGCCTTGGACATGTCAAGGTGGGCGGTGATGTCCTCACCCGTGTCGAATTTGCGATCAAGAGTCTTAGCCTTCATAGATCAAAATCTCCTCCGTCCGTGACCGTCGGACCGAAATGAGCCGGATCCGTTCCGCCCGTGGGGTGATGATCGCCGACCAATGGTTGCCTGCGATCATGCCGATGACGATCGATCTGGGCTCGTCCTTTGTGCGAGCTGGGATTTCGATGCGCATGTCGTCCAGCCAAAGGGCCTGAGCCTCCACAACGTCGATGCCGTGCTTGGCCTTGTTACTCCTGCTCTTCGTATCGTCGAACTCGAATTCCAAGATAGCTCGCGAATATCCAAAAAAGGTATAAAAAGTATACTGACGCTACCTTCCGGATGCAAGCTGCCGACGGTCCACACCGCGGTCAAGAACTCGATGGGGGCACTGGTCAAGGTTTTCGTGCGCTCGTGACCATGGGTGAGGGAACGGGGTAAGAGAGCTATACTTCTTGGTTTAACGGCTTCTCCCTTGCCTTCGTCCTTCCAGGATGGGAATGCTCGAAGATCGCATCTCCCGCGTCGCTCTGGCCGTCTCGCTGCTCCTCCACGGAGTGCTGGCGGCGCCCATGTGGGAGCGCTGGAGCCCGCTGGCCGCGGACCCCGCGCCGGTGGTCGCCGCTCCGACTCCTGAGCCGATCGCCTTCCGGCTCGTCGATCCGCAGCCCGGGCCTGACGCCAGGCCCGACGTCCCGACGCCCAACGTATCCGACGCCGATCGGCGGGCGGCGCAGCCCGACGCGCCGGCGGACCTGCCCCGTGGCGAGGCGTTCAGCGCCGGCACCTCGCCCATCCCGTCCACGCCACGCCCCGCCGGAGCACGGCCCCGGCCCGCATCGCCAGCCTCCTCCGCTCCGTCTCCATCTGCGGCCGCGTCCTTGCCGAGGCGGGCGGAGGCTTC
>DASRVB010000051.1:0-6890 GCA_035687725.1 Gemmatimonadota bacterium | reverse complement strand
GATCGAACCCCGCGGCCGCGAGCGCGTGCTGGAGTCGGGCGATCTCCGCCGGCATCAGGTCGTCTGCGACTCGCCGATCCCGCTCGCCCGAGTAGGGATCGACGATCTCGATCACGCGGATCGATGACGCCGGAGCGATCGCCGGCTGGCCGAGGAGGTTCGAGGGAGCCAGCGCGAGCGCGAGGATGGCTGCGAGCCTAACCTGTCCAAACCGACTCATCTCATTCACCTTTTCCCGAAGATGGTACCCGCGCCCGATCTTCGTACCACGTTGGGGCGCGGAATGTTGCGGGGGCGGCCCCGATCGCGTGGGAACCCGGGGGCCGCCGGACTCGTACTACGGTAACGACGGAGCTCGGGACTTCCATGCGAGCTCTCCACCTCAAGGGAGGTTAACACCTGATGAAACGCTCGATGTTGGCCATAGCATCTGCTTCACTGCTGGTCCTCGGAATCACGGGGCGCGCGCAGGCCCAGGCCGAACACTACGCCTCGTCGCCCATCGAGTTCAACGCTCACGTGGGTGCCCTGTTCATCGACACGCCCGAAGACGTCGAGAGCGACACGGATCCGATGTACGGAATCCGGCTCGGCTACAACATGCCGAGCGGCTTCGGCCTCGCCGGCAACCTCGACTGGGTGCCGGGCGAGCGGAACGTCAGCGGCACCGACATCGATGTCAACACCTGGCTCTACAGTGGCGAGATCAACTACACCTTCGGCTCGGGCGGGCGCATTCACCCGTTCGTCGCCGCCGGAGTCGGAGCCGCGACCAGGACGTTCAGCGACCTGCCCGATGACGATGACGACATCGAGAGCCAGACCGATCTCATGATTCCCTTCGGTGGCGGCATCAAGTGGTTCGCGCAGAGCAACCGGTGGGGCATCCGCACCGAGATCCGGGACAACATGGTTCTCGAAACCGACGTCTTCGATCCCGAAGAGGGCGACGAGGACACCGAAGCCGCGCATCATGTGGAGATCTCGGGCGGCATCTCGTTCTTCTTCGGCGGCTAGCCGAACGCCAGCCGTTCCGACCTGATCGCATAGCCAGAGCGCCCGGCCTCCCGCCGGGCGCTCTTTTTTTCACGCCACGCCCAACCTATGTTAGCGACCGTCCGGCCGGGTCGCGCGGCCATCTACCGTCGTCCTCATCGGGGGGTCCCTACGATGTACAGGCATGTCACCGCATGGCTGATCGCGCTGGCGCTCGTCCCGACCGCGGTTCGCGGAACCGCCGCCCAGGAACGGCTCGACTTGTCCGGATTGGAGATCAATGCTCATGGTGGCGTCGCGTTCCTGGACGGTCTCGAGACCAACGAGCCCTTCGCCGGCGGCACGGCGCTCATCCACGTGGGCTCCGGAATCGCCCTCGGCGGCACGGTCGACTGGGTACCCACCACGGTCGACCTCGACGAGGAGGACGACGAGGACGGCGAGTCCGCCGCGCTCTGGTACTACAGCGCCGAGCTCCAGTACGGCTTCCCGTCGGTCACGCAGGCGCAATTCTACGGCCTGATCGGCGCGGGCGTCGCGAAATTCCAGCCCAGCGAGGAGCTCGAAGACCTCGGTACCGAGGACGAGTCCGACATCATGGTGCCGCTCGGGGTCGGCGTGCGATGGCTGAACGACAAGGAAGACGCGTCCTGGGGCGCCACGCTCGAGATTCGCGACCGTGTCGTGTACATCGACGAGGAAGAGACCAAGGTCAGCAACGACTGGTCTCTAGCCATCGGACTATCTCTCGTCTTCGGAGGGTGACCGGACGGACGGCCCCGGAACCCGGTCGCTGACGCGCGGGTACTCGGTCGAAGGTCGCAGTGGGAACCCGTGAGGGAGGTGGGGAGATGAAGGATCGTCGATGGATCGTCGTGCTCGCCGTGATCGCCACGCTGGCTGGCGCTCAGACAGCGCAGGCACAGGGGCGCTACATCCGCCCCTGGGAGCTCAACGTACATGCCGGGGCGTTCCTCCCGGATCAGCTGGAAAGCGACGACACGGAGCTCATGCTCGGCGCCCGGATCCTGGTCAACCTGCTGAGCGGCTGGAGCTTCGGCGGCAGCTTCGACTGGATTCCCCGCAGCCTCGGTGACGATCAGGACTTCAACACCTATCTCTACAGCGGCGGGGTCGAGTACAATTTCTCTTCACAGACCTCGACGCGGCTCTTCGCCGGCGCTGGGCTCGGCGCCGCCACAAACAAGTTCTCGGATGTCTCGGATAATCTCGACGACGAGACCGACTTCATGGTCCCGCTCGCGGTGGGCATCAAGTGGTTCGACCGGCCCGCCGACCCCAGCTGGGGGATCCGCGCCGAGCTGCGGGACAACATCATCTGGTGGGGCCGGGACGACGATCCCACGAACAACTTCGAGATCTCGGGCGGGGTGTCGTTCCTGTTCGGCGAGTAGGATCGCCGACGGCTCGAGGGTCGCATCGCACGCGACAGCTCGGCCATCCTGAAGCTATGTGGAGCAGCTCGGGATCCAGTCCGACGATACCGGTGACTCCCTCCAATCGTGGTCGCACGGCTGATTGAACTCCAGCGGCCCGATCGGGCTCTCCCCGCTGTCCCCGTTCGTCTGTCCCCAGCGCCCGCGAAAACCGACCAGGATCTCGTCCGCGGAATCGCTCCGATTCGTGGCGTGGGGACGGAGGAACACGAGCGGGTGGGAAAGGCCGTCGGGATCGATCCGGCCTCCCTCGTGGGGTCCCAGCAAGGTCTCGCCCGCGTCGCGATACGACGCGTGACCGCCGGCCTCCACGTAGACGTGGGGATGGAACGCTCCGACGTCGTCCGCGTGCCAGGTCGACGCCGTGTCGTGGACCGCGAGCGCGCCATGGGCGTGGTAGTGGAGGCTGACGGGGGCGGCGTTCCGATCGCCGAGATCATCGAGCGAAACGAGCACGCAGACGTGCTCCCAGTCGCCATGGTGCTGGGAGCGGACCTCGGAGCCGGGTAACGCCTGCTTCAGATCGTAATGGTAGAAGAGCCAGTACTGGAGCCACACGAGGTTTTCGCGCCCGTTCAGCGAGAAGCCGACCGGGATCGCGTCGACGAACAGGGGGGCGTCGTTGCAGAGCGCACCCGCGCCGCACGGAGGGAACCCGGCATATGGCTCCTCCGCCGTGATCATGATGCCGTCCGGGAACGCCTGGACGGCGGCCAGGAGGCTCTCGAGGTCGGAGTAGGGAGCGAAGTCCGGGCCGGCCGCGTCCATGATCCGCTCGCCGAGCGCGGCCCACTCTTCCAGCGAGACAGGGAACAGCATCTCGAGCTGGTCGAAATCCCAGACGGGCTGGAACTGCTCGAGGAGCGCCTCTTCCTCGAGGTCGGCGAGCCCGTCCTCGTCGAGGTCGGCCGAGGGCGGCGGCGACATCGGGCCACTCCCGCCGCATCCCACCGCCAGCGCGGCGATGACGGCCACGGCCAGCCGCACGAAGGCGCGCCCCCTCAAGGCTCGACCCCCACCCCCTGCGCAGCGCGCTCCTCCATCCAGTCCATGAGCCGCCGCTCGAGCCGCTCCCCCATCACCTGGTTTACCTGCCGAAGCGCCGACGGGCTCGTGACGTTGATCTCCGTCACGTACTCGCCGATGAAGTCGAAGCCTGCCAGCTCCAGGCCCCTCGCGGCCAGGATCGGCGCGAACGCCTCGATGAGCTCCCGCTCGCGGCTCGTGAGCTCGGTGGCCTCCACCCGCGCACCCTGGTGGATGTTCGCGCGAAACGAGCCCGCGCGCGGAAGCCGGTTCACCCAGCCGAGGGGCTCGCCCGCGATCACGAGCACGCGCTTGTCCCCGTTCACGACCTCGGGAAGGAAGCGTTGCACCAGGACGTGACGCCCCTCGTGAGTGGCGAGCCCTCCTACCGACTCCGCGTCGAGATCGGAATCCCGCGTCGAGTACCGCACGATCCCATGCCCGCTGAACTCGTTGAGGGGCTTCACGACCACGTCCTCGTGCTCGCGGACGAACTCCGCCACCACCCGCGGATCCGCGGTCACCACCGACGGAGCGGCGGCGCCGGGCACCTCGAGCGGCAGGAGCTTCTCGTTCGAGGCGCGAAGCCCGGCGGGATCGTTGATCACCGGAACGGCCTCGGCGGCCGGCTCGAGGATCATGAGGGAGTTGAGGTAGTCGACGTCGACCGGAGGGTCCTTCCGCATCATGACGAGGTCGAAGCTGTCGAGCGCCCGGTCCTCATCGGGACCGACCCGCGCGTGGGGACGCGCCTCGTCCTCGACGGTGATCGGGCGGGCACGCGCGCGGGCGTTCCTCGCCGAGAGGTAGAGGTCCCCGAGATGGGCGACCGCGCAGCGGTGCCCTCGCCGGCCCGCCTCCCCGATCAGGAGGAGCGAGGTCTCGGTCTCGACGATCAGGACCTCGATCGGGTCCATCACGAACAGGATCTCCAACCGCATTTCCCCCGCGAGTATGGTCAGAGGACGTCAGGTCCGTGCATCTTGTCGCCCGCCGTCCGTCGGGCGCCAGACCGGCCCTGCCGCGCGGGCGGAAACGATCTTACCCAAGGAGGTCCCCCATGCGCACCTCAGCCAGCCCCCTTTCGGTCGTCGTTCCGTTCGCCGTCGCGCTGATGCTGCTCGGCGCCGCCTGCGCGGGCGAGGAGACGGGCGATGACCTCACCCCCGCGGACACAGCCGCCACGGCCACCGAGGAGGGCGCTCCCGACGCACCGGTCGCGACCGGCCTCGAGCCCGGCCAGTCCTCGACGAGCGAGGCGGTCATCACCAACACGATGCCGCATGCGATGGTCGTCACGATTCAGTACGAAGGCGGCGGTGAGACCGAGCTGGGGATCGTTCCGGCGGGCGGAGAGCAGACGTTCACGCTGCCGGCATCGACGGGCGAAACCGTGACGCTCGTGGCCTCCGACGAGGCGGACACCCATTCGCGGGACGCCACCATCATCCTCTCCGATCAGACGGAGACCTGGACGATCGAGTAGCGCAGCTCAGCGGGCCCGCGAAGGACCGCCGACGAGTCCGGCGATCTCCGCCTCCGCGAACGGCCGCTTCAGATACCGTTCGGCCGCCTCTCGCGAGCCGGCGGCGTCCGACAGGGTGAGGACCTTGCGGTAGTAGGTCTCGGCGATGTCGCGGCGGCCGGCGAGATCGGCCAGGCGGCCGAGGAACAGGTAGGCGTGCGGGTACGCGTCCGACTCCGCGGCACGGAGCTGAACCACCCGCATGAACTGCTCTTCCGCGGCGTCGTAGGCCCCGAGGGCCATCAGCGTCTGTCCGTATAACAGCCGCGTGATGCTCTCCCCTTCACGGCCGTAGACGCGGGTTCCGCCGAGCCTCCGGAGCACCGACTCGTAGATCGGCCGCGCGGCATCGAACCGCCGCTGCCGCTGGCGGGCGTATGCGGACATGGTCGCGAAATACAGATTCTGCGGATAGCGATCCCGCAGGCCGTCGAGGATCGGCTGCGCGGCGGAGGGCCGGCTCTCGTACTGCAGGTAGAAGAGACCCTGGAAGAATCCGGCCTCCGTGCGCGTGTACGTTCCTGTGCGCCGAGCGGTGTCCAGGGCGCGCAGCCCCGCCTGGCGGTCGCCCCTCAGGCCGAAGAGCAGGCGCGAGGCCGTGCGGGTGACCGAGCCGAACGTGCCGACGTAGTACTGGTACAGCCCCTCGGCGGCGACCGCGTCGACGTTGCCGGGCGCCAGCTCCTGCACGCGATCGAGTTTTCCCTTGGCGCGCTGCGCGTCGCGCGCAGCGCTCCAGGCGTCCCTGGCGGTGCCCGCCAGCATCCCTCGCCGTCCATAGGCGCTCCCCAGGATGAAGAGCGTCTCGACATCGTCGGGGTGCGCCTCGAGGCGCTTCTCGGCGCGGGTGATTGCCTGTCCAAGCCAGCGCTCCAGCTCCCGCCGGGCGGCGTCGTTCTGCCGGTCGTTGAGGAACAGCCACCAGTTCGCCTCGGCCTTGAGGAAGTACCCGACGGGGTGGTCGGGCACCGCCGCGATCACCCGGTCGAAGCGCGCCAGCGCTCCGGCGTAGTCGAAGGCGTAATAGTCGTCGATGCCGTCACGGATCTCGGCCACCAGCGGGCCCGGGTCCGGCGCCCAGAGACCGAGGATCTCTTGCGCACCGAGCGGAACCGGCGATAGTGCGGCGCACACGCCGATGAATGCGATCGTCCGTAGCGGGCGGATCGTCATCAGACCTCGATGGGGTTCAACGCGTTCGCGGCGGGGGGCTCAGAGGAAGCTCGCCCTGTTCGGGCGGATAGACAAGGCCGCCCGCTTCGCGGCGCGCGAGATCCCACAGCGCGTGCGGTTCCAGCTTTCCGTCGCTGTAGATGTGGACGACCTCGCCGCCGCGGTCGACCCATTGATCCGCGATCAGGCGCCGATGGCAGCGCCACCAGAGGGCTTCGGCGCAGAGAATGGCGGTCGGCCGCTCGGCGGCCCACGCGATCAGCTCCGCCAGCGCCGACCGGAATTGCTCGGTCCCCGTGTAGTCGGCGTAGGCGCGGAATCCCGCGTTCTCGAGGCCGAGGTTTGGCGACGTCGCGGGGGTGGCGCCGCTCCGGCGGCCGCCCAGCTCCTCGAACCAGCGGTACCTGGTCCCCCTCGCTTCGAGGAAGGCGGCCAGCGTCTCGCGGTTGAACTGGGGGTTCCGGCGCGACGCGGGATAGCGCCGCACGTCCGCGATCGCCGCGACGCCGGCATCCCTGAGCAGCCCGACGAACGCGTCGAGCGTCAGCGTGGAATGCCCGATCGTCCACAGGTCTGGCGGGGCTTGACGGCCCGGACGGGCGTGGGTACGCTCGCCGCTCATGCGCAAGCCATTCCTGCTCTTCGTCATGGCCATGACCTTGGCTCCGGCCGCCGGATGCGGCAACCCCGACGAGGAAGTGCCTGCGGAGGTC
>DASRVB010000050.1:0-5330 GCA_035687725.1 Gemmatimonadota bacterium | reverse complement strand
GATCGAGGCCTTCGAGAAGGGCCTGGATGCCAACGACGACGCGATCCCGCCGTCGATGGTCTATGCCTACGCCGCGATCAAGAGCGGCATCCCGTACGCCAACGGCGCGCCGAACCTCTCCGCCGACGTGCCCGCGCTGCTCGATCTGGCGAACCGGAACGAAGTGCCGATCACGGGCAAGGACTTCAAGACCGGCCAGACGCTGATGAAGACGATCCTCGCGCCGGGGTTCAAGGCGCGACTCCTCGGCATCCGGGGCTGGTACTCGACGAACATCCTCGGCAACCGCGACGGAGAAGTGCTGGACGACCCCGAGTCGTTCAAGACGAAGGAGGAGTCGAAGCTCGGGGTGCTCGACTACATCCTCCAGCCGGGGCTCTATCCGGACCTCTACGGCGACATCTCGCACGTCGTGCGGATCAACTACTACCCGCCCCGCGGCGACAACAAGGAGGGCTGGGACAACATCGACATCTTCGGGTGGCTGGGTTACCCGATGCAGATCAAGATCGACTTCCTGTGCCGCGACTCGATCCTGGCCGCGCCGATCGTCCTCGACCTGGCGCTGTTCCTCGATCTCGCCGCGCGGGCCGGAATGAGTGGCATCCAGGAGTGGCTCTCGTTCTACTGGAAGAGCCCGATGACTCTGCCGAATCTCTATCCCGAGCACGATCTGTTCATCCAGCTGATGAAGCTGAAGAACACGCTCCGCCATCTGATGGGGGAGGAGCAGATCACCCACCTGGGGCTGGAGTACTACGCAGATTGAGTCCGGCACGCGGTGATCTCCCGCGAAGAGGAGCGCGGTGCGGTCTGCTGGCTGCGCTCCTCGCCTGCGCCCCGGCGGCGACGGCCCAGACAGCCGGCCCGGGAGTTCCCTCCACCCCCGCCGACGGCTACGAGCGCCAGCCGGCGCTCGACGTGCTGCATTACGACGTCGCGATCGAGCTGCCCGCCGAGGGCGCACAGATAGCGGGCCGCACGGCGGTCCTGTACCAGGCGGTGGCGGCGGACCTTTCCGGACTGGAACTCGATCTCGGCGCCGCGATGACCGTCGACAGCGTGACGGTCGACGGCCGGCCGACGGAGTTCGCGCACGAGGGGGACCGACTCGCGGTCCAGGTCCCGATCCCGGCGGGTGCACGCGGCCAGGCTGTCGTGTGGTACCACGGCGTTCCGGCCGACGGGCTCATCGTGGGGGTAACCCGGCACGGCCGACCCTCGATCTTCGCCGACAACTGGGCGGATCGCGCGCACCACTGGTTTCCCTCCGTCGACCATCCATCCGACAAGGCCACGGTCGAGTTCGACGTCGTCGCGCCCGCCGCGCTCGAGGTCGTCGCCAACGGCGTGCTCGACGGACGCACGGAGCTGAGCGGCGGCCGCGCGCGGACGCGCTGGACGGAATCCTCGGCGATCCCGGTGTACGGGATGGTGATCGGGGTCGCCGACTTCGCCGTCGAGAGAGCCGGTGAGGTCGACGGGATCGAGATCACGCACTGGACCTTCGTCGAAGACTCCGCCGCGGGAGCGATCGCGTTCGCTCGCTCGACCGAGATCCTGGCGTTCTACGACTCGCTCTTCGGCCCCTATCCCTACGAGAAGCTCGCGCACGTGCAGTCGGCCACGAAGTTCGGCGGCATGGAGAACCCCGGCGCGATCTTCTACAGCCAGAACCAGATCGGCGGCGCGACCGCGGCCGACGCCCAAGGGCGCGAGGCATTGACGAGCCTGGTCGCCCACGAGACGGTTCATCAGTGGTTCGGCGACGCGGTGACCGAGGCGGACTGGAACCACCTGTGGCTCTCTGAAGGCTTCGCCTCGTACTTCGACGCGATCTTCTTCGAGTTCCACGGGGGGGTCAACGGTCGCGGGCCGGCCGAGCTGGCCCGGCAGATGCGAACGCGGGCGGCCGCCGTCAGGGAGCTCGAGGCCGCCGCGCCGCAGGCGATCTACGAGCCCGATGTCGGGCCCGGCGAGTACGAGCGACTCCTCGACGCGGAGAGCTACGAGAAGGGCGCGTGGGTGCTCCACATGCTGCGCCGGCTGGTCGGCGACGAGGCCTTCTTCGAGGGCGTGCGGGACTACTACGCGAGCTTGAGAGGCGGCACTGCTTGGACGGCCGATTTCGCGCGCATCATGGAGGAGGCCGCGGGCCAGCCGCTGGGCTGGTTCTTCGCCCAATGGGTCGCGCGGCCGGGGATGCCGGTCCTGACGGCCTCGGTCGAAGAGGGGAGCGGCGGCCGCATCCTCAGGATCGAGCAGACCCAGTCCGGGGAGCCGTATCGGCTCGAGGTCGAGCTCGAGCTGCGCTCGGGGGAACGGTCCGAACGCCGCACGGTGGAGATGGTCGGCGCATCCGGGGAGCTTCTGGTCGATCTCGAGGCCCCCCTCGAGGTGGTCATCGACCCGGACGGCTGGCTCCTGTTCGAGGCCGGGTCATAGGCGGCATCCCCGAGCGCTACTCCCTTACCCGCGGCTTGAGTTTGGCCCCCGCCCGGACGATATTCCGGCCGGTGCAGAGCATCCCTCGACGAGAGTCCGGCCACGGCCTCCTGGTGACGTTCGAGGGAGGCGAAGGAAGCGGGAAGTCGACCCAGATCGAGCGGCTGGCCGATTTCTTGCGCGAGGAAGGGCACGAGGTGACCACGGCCCGCGAGCCGGGGACCACGCAGGTGGGGGAAGCGGTCCGCGAGCTCCTCCTCCGCACCGCCCGCGACGATCTGTCGGCGGAGTCCGAGCTGGCCCTCTTCCTGGCGGCCCGCGCGGAGCTGGTCGCCGGGGTCGTCCGCCCCGCCCTGGAGGTGGGGCAGGTGGTCCTCCTCGATCGCTATGGCGATTCGTCGGTCGCCTATCAGGCGTACGGGCGGGGGCTGGATCCGGAGCGCGTGAAGGCGCTGAACGCGTTCTTCACCCGAGGTCTGACACCCGATCTGACGGTCCTGATCGACGTTCCGGTGGAGGCTTCTGCGGAGCGATCGAAGAAGCGGCGGGCCGACCGCATCGAGCGTGCCGGGTGCTCGTTCCACGACCGTGTGCGGAGCGGGTACCGGGAGATGGCACTGAACGAACCGGAACGGTTCGTCGTTTTGGATGGTACAGAGTCGATAGAATCGGTGCAGTCAGCGATCCGGGAGGCGGTACTGGAGGCCTTGGCCGAGCGGATCCCAACTCCAAGGGCGGAAACCTCATGATCAGAAAGCGGATCGGGTCCCTGTTCATCGTCCTGTTCTTTCTCGCCGTCCTGACCGGCGGGATCATCTACGACGACCTGTCCGCGTCCAGCGAGGACGATCCCTATCAGGCGATCAAGCTGCTGAACGAGACGATCCATCAGGTTTCCGACAAGTACGTCGACTCGATCCCCTCCGACAGCCTGTACCTGCGAGCCTTGAACGGGATGCTCCTGTCCCTCGATCCGTATTCCCAGCTCCTCACCCCGAAGGACTACGAGGACCTCCAGATCCACACGCAGGGGAACTACGAGGGTCTGGGCATCCGCATCGACATCGTCGACCAGGTGCTCACCGTGATCAGCCCGATCGAGGGCACGCCGGCGTACAAGGCGGGACTCCTGCCCGGCGATCGCATCGTGGTGGTCGACGGAGAGCCTACCAAGGGGTGGACCGAGGAGCGGGCGGTGCAGGAGCTGCGCGGCCCGCGAGGCAGCGAAGTCACGCTGTCGATCGCGCGCGAGGGACTCGAGGAGCCCCTCGACGTGACGATCGAGCGCCAGCCGATCTCCCTGTCGGCCGTCCCCTACGCGTTCATGCTCCAGGAGGGAATCGGGTACGTCCGGTTCACGCAGTTCTCCGAGCACGGGAGGGATGAGATCCGCGAGGCCGTGCGTGACCTCGAGAAGCAGGGGATGCGCAGTCTGATCCTCGACCTGCGAGACAATCCCGGCGGTCTCCTCGACCAGGCGATCGAGGTCACGGACCTGTTCCTGCCCCGCGGCGCCGAGATCGTGGCCACCCGCGGCCGGATGTCCGAGTCCGATCGGGTCTACAACGCGCGCGACAACGACGACTTCTCGGTTCATCCCATGGTCGTGCTGGTGAACCGGGCCAGCGCGTCAGCCAGCGAGATCGTGTCCGGCGCGCTCCAGGACCACGACCGTGCGCTCCTGGTCGGCCAGGCGACGTGGGGCAAGGGGCTCGTCCAGAGCCTGTTCCCGCTGGACGACGGTTATTTCCTCAAGCTGACGACAGCCCGCTACTACACGCCGAGCGGACGCAGCATCCAGCGCGACGAAACTTTGGGCATCGATTTCGCCCAGATGTGGTGGCCGGGCGAGGTCCCCCCGACCGACGAAGAGACTCTGACGATTCCGGGCGAAACCGGTGACCCGCAGGAAATCCCCGACAGCCTGGTCTTCCAGACCGACATGGGCCGCACCGTATACGGCGGTGGCGGGGTCATGCCGGACGTGGTCGTCCGGGCAGGCGATATCGCCCCGGTTTCGCGCGATTTGCTCCAGGAGATCTTCGTCGAGAACGCGTTCTTCACCTTCGCGGTGCGCTACCGCTCCACGCATCCTTCGATCCCGCGGGATTTCCAGCCCGACGCGGCGGTCCTGGACGATTTTCGGACCTACCTGCGTGAGGTCAAGGAGATCGACTTCTCCGACGAGGCGTTCGACTCCGAGGTCGACTACATCCACGACTTCCTGCGCTACACGCTGATCAGCCAGTATCACGGCGAGGGCGTGGCGAGGCAGGCGGTGCTGAGCGCCGACCTGCCGCTGGCGAAGGCGGTGGAGCTCCTGTCGGAGGCTGACACGCTGGCCGACCTGTTCCGGCTGGCGCGTCTCGAGCGCGAGGCGGCCGCCGATCGCGCCGCCCAATCGACCGCTTCAGCCGCAGCGCCGGCCCCGGCGGGCACCCCGCAGTAGTGTTTCGAGTGAACGGCTAGTGCGGGGGCCGCACGCCGTCCTGGTCGACGGCTACAACGTCCTGCATGCCATTTCGAAGTTCGCGCCGCGCGGGCGGGACCTGGGTCTCGCCCGCGAACGCTTCGAGGCGTGGCTCGCCCAGGCCGCCGCGCGGGCCGGTGTGGAGCGCTGCGTCCTGGTCTGGGACGGGCGCGCGGGGACCCGCGAGAAGCGGGCCGGCCGGCTGACCGTCCTCTATACCGCCGCGGGAACGAGCGCCGACGAGCGGCTCCTCGAGCTCTGTCGGGGCCCGTTCGCGTCCCGCTTCGCTTCCACCTGGGTCGTGTCTTCCGACGGCGACGTGCGGGAACCAGCGCGCCAGCTCGGCTTTCCGACTCTGGGCGCGATGGAGTTCTACCGGAGCTGGACGTCGGCTGCGGGCAAGGGTGAGGCATCC
>DASRVB010000049.1:0-22007 GCA_035687725.1 Gemmatimonadota bacterium | reverse complement strand
CGGCACCGGCTGGAGCACCTACGCCGCGCGCGCGATCGCGGGAATCGAGCGCCGGACGGTCCCGGGTGAGACGGCCGAGCGGGCGCTGGCGGAGATCGAGGAACGTCTCGAGCGTCTCCGCGAAGACGGGGGACCCGGTGGAGATGCACCGCTGCGGGTGGCGGCCCGCGTCGCGCTGGCGCGCGAACCATTCGAAGCCGATCCCGACGGGCCGCTCACAGCTGCCCTGGGCCGGGGCGCCGCCGAGGCCCTGGGCCGCGAGCCCGAGCGGATCGGCGTGGCGTACTGGATGGACGCCGCGCTCCTGGGTGCGGCGGGGATCGAGACCGCAGTGATCGGTCCCGTCGGGGCGGGCGCGCACGAAGACGAGGAGTGGGTCGACCTCGAGTCGTGCGTGCGACTGGCGGAGATCCTCGCGTGTGCGGCGATCGAATACTGCGGACGAAGCAACCCTTGACAGCTGACGCGATCCTTCGAACATAGCAGAGGCAGGCCAGCGAGGAGATCGCCTTGCACGAGGATCGGACTTCATCGATGTATCACGAGGGGATGCGGCGGCTCCAGGACATTCGCGAAACCCGCCGGCTGGCCGATCGCCTCGAGCAGGTGACGGTCCACACCGAATTCACCTCGGGGGATCGCGCCCTCGTAGAGCGCTGCTCGATGGTCTTCGTCGCGACGGCGAATGGCCGGGGAGAGCCGGAGTGCTCGTACAAGGGCGGGATGCCCGGGTTCGTTCGGGTCCTCGACGATCGAACGCTCTGCATCCCCGACTACGACGGGAACGGCATGTACCGGACGTGGGGGAACCTCCTGGTCAATCCCCACGTGGGGCTCCTGTTCATCGACTTCGAGCAGCCGGACCGGCTGCGCGTCAACGGCGTCGGTGAGGTCCGGGAGGACGACCCGCTGCTCGGACAATTTCCCGGAGCGGTCTTCCTCGTCCGCGTGCGTGCCGAGCGCGTCTTTCCGAACTGCCCCCGCTACATCCACCGGATGCGCCTGGTCGAGCACTCGGAATACGCGCCGCGGACGGAATACGCGCCGCCGGTCCCGGAATGGAAGAAAGCCCCGGAGTTCAGGAACTCGCTGCCGGCGCGCGACCGGGGCGCTCACCTGGAGAGGGACTGAGCCATGTGGTTCGCCGTGGGATCGTCATGGCGCGGTAGACGGGAGAGTCGTCGTCCAGCCCGAACGCAACGAAGGTCTAGCTCGATCGGCGCGGCCTTCGTGCCCGTGCAGGTGACGACCCTGTCCGCGACCCCAGATATTCCCGAAGCGCGACCGCGTCGTTGTGCTCCTCGTCCTTCGCCGAGTATACGATGGTCACGGGGCCTCGACGGATCGCTTTCCGAAGCGCTTCCACCGGCTCGGGGTTGGCGTCGAGCTCAGCGAAATACCGCTCGCGGAACCGCGGCCACTTCCGCGGGTCGTGGGCGAACCACTGCCTGAGCTGGATGCTGGGCGCGATCTCTTTGAGCCAGAGATCGATTGCGGCGGCCTCCTTGGAGACACCTCGCGGCCAGAGTCGATCCACGAGGATCCGCATCCCGTCTCCTGCCTCCGGCGGTTCGTACGCACGCTTGAGCTTCACCTTCGCGCGCGCCATCAACGCACGCGTGCCAGCGTGAGACCGTCGCCCACGGGAACGAGCGACAGGTCCACGCGGTCGTCGTCCCGGGCGTGGGCGTTGAAGGCGCGGATGGCCATCGTGGACTCTTCCTCGTTCGCCGGATCCGCCACCCGTCCGTCCCAGAGAACGTTGTCGACGACGATCAGGCCGCCCTTCCGGACGAGCCGCAGGCAACGTTCCCAGTAGTCGACGTATCCCTGCTTGTCGGCGTCGATGAACGCGAAGTCGTAGCGTCCGGCGAGGCCCTCTTCCAGCATCCGGTCGAGCGACTCGGCCGCCGGCGCAACGCGGATCTCGATCTTCTCGAGGGCGCCGCCCTCCGCCCACCATCGGCGCGCGATGCCGGCGTACTCCTCGCTGATCTCGCAGGCAGTGACGCGCCCGTGCGGCGGCAATGCGAGAGCGACCACGAGCGCGGAGTACCCCGTGAAGGTCCCGACCTCCAGCGTCCGTTCGGCGCCGATCAGCCGCACCAGCAAGGCCATGAACTGCCCCTGCTCGGGGGCGATCTGCATGTTGGCGTTCTCGCGCGAGGCGGTCTCCTCGCGCAGCCGCCGCAGGACGTCCGGCTCGCGGAGCGAGACGTCGAGGAGGTATTCGTAGACGCTCTCGTCGAGTCCGATCGAGCGGCGGCTCACGGCGTTTCCGCCCCAGCGAGCGCATGGGGACGGCGGCTCACCAGGAGCCCGGAAACTTGTCCGCGTATCGCTCGATCGCTTCCGCCACCGTGCGGACGGCCTCGTCGGGCCCCAGGAACTCCTCCACCTTGACTTCCTTTTCCTCGAGCTTCTTGTAGTCCTCGAAGAAGCGCTTGAGCTGGGCCAGGCGGTGGGGCCGGAGCTCGTCGATGTGCTTGTAGCTGACGTACTCGGGATCGTCCATGTGGACGCAGAGGACCTTCTCGTCGGAAAGGCCGTGGTCCTCCATCACCATCAGCCCGATCGGCCGCGCCCGGAGGACGGACAGCGGCTGCACGGGCTCCTGCATGAGCACGAGCACGTCCAGCGGATCGTGATCCTCACCGAGCGTGCGGGGGATGAATCCGTAATTGGCCGGGTAGACGACCGAGGAGTAGAGGACGCGATCGACCCGCAGCATCCCGCTCGGCTTGTCGACCTCGTACTTGACCTTGCCGCCCTTGGGGATCTCGATGACGGCGAAGAACTCCTCCGGCGCCTCGGGGCCCGGATCGAGGTCGTGCCAGGGATGGGTCACGAGCTCAGCGGCTCTCACCAGTCATGGGCACGAAGCGGACGGGGATCAGGTCTTCGGTGACGAGCCGCCCGCCCCGGCGCCGCCAGCGGCGCAGCACCTGCTCGAACCCGTCCCCGACCGGCCCCACCATTCGCCCGCCATCGGCGAGCTGGTCGACCAGCGCCTCGGGGATCCGGGCCGGCGCTGCCGCCAGCAGGATCGCGTCGAACGGCGCGGCACGGGGCAGGCCGCGCCGGCCATCGGCGGCGACCACGAGGACGTTCCGGTATCCCAGCTCGCGAAGGGTGCGTGCGGCCCGGCGCGCGAGTACCGGCGAGATCTCCAGCGTGTAGACGCGATCCACGATCTCGGCGAGGACGGCCGCCTGGTATCCCGAGCCAGCGCCGACCTCGAGCACGCGATCCCGGGGATGCGGCTCGAGCGCCTCGGTCATGTAGGCCACGATGTAGGGCTGGCTGATCGTCTGGTCGAGGCCGATCGGGAGCGGCCGGTCCGAATAGGCCAGGTCCATGTACTCGGCAGGAACGAATTCGTGGCGCGGGACCGACCGCATGGCGGCGAGCACAGCCGGATCGTGCACGCCGCGCGCGTCGATCTGCCAGCGCACCATGTGCTCGCGCTCCGTTGACCAGTCGATCACGCGCCGCTCCCTTCCCCACCACAAACTAGCGCAGCTGCGCGAGAAGCGCGCGCGCGCGGTCATGCCAGTCGGGATAGGGACCGAGCAGCGACTCAGCCTTCTCGAGCACGCCGATCGCGCCGGACCGGTCGCCGGCGGCGATTCGCGCGCGCCCCAGCCAGTACCAGGCGAAGCCGTTGGTGGGATCTATGCGGCTCGCGGTCTCGAACCGGCTCGCCGCCGCCCCCGTCCGGCCCGCGATCATGTAGCCCTTGCCCTCCTCGACGACCCGCTGGCTCGACTCGCGCGAAGGCGTGCCTGCGCCCGCATCGCTGGCGTGGGCGGTGTCGGTGGAGATCTCGCGCGGCGCCGGGGGCTCTACCACGGCCGTTTCCGCGTCCGACTCCGTGGCTGCTTCCGCCGCCGGGTTCTCGCGCACCGGAGGCTCCGATCGTGGCCCCTCCTCGCGGCCGCGTCCGCAGGCGGCCAGCGCCAGGAGCGCGGCGAGAGCGAAACCGTAAGTCCTCAGAAGATCCACCACCCGTCGTCGACCGCTCCGCCGTGCTCGAAGCAGGACTCGGTCGGCTCCGTGCCGCTGACGAACGCCTCGTAGCGCGTGGCCGGGCAGCCCGGAGTCGCCAGCAGGCCGGTCGCGGGGTCGATCTCGACCAGCACGATGTTGCGCGGCGCGGGGAAGTCCGGGCTCCGGTCGCCATAGCCCGAGCGCTTCATGAACTCGACCCAGATCGGGAGCGCCGCGCTGTCGCCGTACAGACCGATCGCAGCGTTGTCGTCGTAGCCGACCCAGACCAGCCCCACGATCTCGGTCGTATATCCCACGAACCAGGCGTCGCGCGTGGAGTTCGTCGTCCCCGTCTTGCCGGCCGCCGCGCCGCCGTAGCCGAGCCTCCGCGCGCGGGTCGCGGTGCCGTAGTCGAAGACGTCCTGCAGCATGTCGTTGACGAGGTAGACGGCGTCGGCGGGAAGCACGCGATCCATCTCCACCTGCCGGTGCTGGAGCACGTTCCCGTCCTCGTCGACCGCCGCCAGGATCGAGAGCGGCGTCGTCCGAATACCCCCGTTGGCGAGCGTGGAGTACGCCGAGGCCAGCTCTAGCGGCGTCACCTCGAAGGCGCCGAGGGCGAGGGACGGAACGGCCTGGAGCGTGCTCTCGATCCCCGCCTCGTGCGCTGTGCGGGTGATGCGGTTCAGCCCCACGTCCAGCGCCAGCCTGCTGGTGGCGATGTTCATGGAGTTCGTCAGCGCCGTGCGCAGCGTGACGTTGCCGTGGAACGACCCGTCGTAGTTGTCCGGCGACCATTCCTGACCTCCCGACACGACCGAGAACGGCATGTCGTCGATGATCGACGCCGGCGACCAGCGGCCGGGCGTCAGGAACGCGGTCAGATAGACGAACGGCTTGAAGGTCGAGCCGGGCTGGCGGCGGGCCTGCTCGGCGCGGTTGAACTGGGACGACGCGTAGTCCCTCCCGCCGACCATGGCGCGGACGAAACCGGTCTGCGGATCGAGCGCCACGACTGCCCCCTCGAGCTCTCCGGCCCGTTTCGCGAGCCGCGGGTACCCTTCCTCGAGATGGTCGAGGCCGTCGATCAGCGCGCTCTCGGCGGCGATCTGGTATTCCATGTCGAGGGTCGTGAAGATCCGCAGGCCCTCGCTCTGCAGGAGACGCCGCGGGTAGCGGTCAGCCAGCTCGCGCAGGACGAAGTCCACGAAATGCGGGGCGTCGTTGAACCGCTTCTCCTCGCCGCGCACGACGAGCGAGGCGCCGCGGGCGTAAGCGTACTGGTCGTCGGTGATTCGATCCTGATCGTGCATGAGGCGCAGCACCAGGTCGCGACGTTGCCTGGCGGCCTCCGGGTCGCGGTGCGGGTTGTAGCGTCCGGGATCGCGGATGAGCCCGGCGAGCATGGCGGCCTGCGACAGGTCGATCTCGCGCACGGACTTGCCGAAGTAGTACCGCGAGGCCTCTTCGACCCCCATGATGCTCGACGCCCCGCGCTGCCCCAGGTAGATCTCGTTGAGGTAGGCCTCCAGGATCTCGTCCTTCGAGTACTTGAGCTCCAGGATCAGCGCCATGGGGGCCTCGATCGCCTTGCGACGGTAGGTGCGCTCGGCGGTCAGGTAGTAGTTCTTGACGAGCTGTTGCGTGATCGTCGAACCGCCCTGGGTCGTGCTCCCCGCCTTGAGGTTGGCGAGAAAGGCCCCGCCGATGCGGATGGGATCCAGCCCGAGATGGGAGTAGTAGCGCGAGTCCTCGACTGCGAGGATCGCCTGCACCACGTGCGCCGGGACCTCGGCGAGCTCGATCGGCGTACGGTCCTCCATGTGCTGGTCGAACACCACGCCGATGACCTCGGGCTCGAGTGCCGCGGTGTCGAGCACCTTGCCGGTTCGGGCCTGGGCAACGCGCGTGATCACGCCGCCGGAGGTTTCGATCCGGACCGGATAGGCGGGGTTGGAGCCGTCGGGATACGAGAAGGCATGGAGGTAGACCAGCCAGCGCCCGTCGTCGTGCGCGTACTCGCCCGGCTCGTCGACGCCGCCGGCCTGCTCCAGGTAGCCGAGCCGCTCGAGGCGCGACTCGAAGTCGCGGGAGTCGAGCCTGCGTCCCGGATGGAGGAGGAAGGCGTCCGAGTAGATGCGGGAAGGGACGTTCCACTTCCGCCCCTCCCACTTCGCCGTCACCTGGCGCTCGAGCACGACCCCGATCGCGAGGACGCCGGCGAGGACGAGCGCGCCGGCGACCGCGATTGTCTTTCCGAGAGGGAACTTCCGCCGCGAGCGGCGATCGCGCGAGTCGGCCATCGAGCGGGAATCTACACCGCCGCTGAGAAAAGGATGCAGCCGAGCCAGGCGCCGCCCGGTCCGGCGTGCAGCGTGCGGCTACGCGCCGTCGCCCAGGATCCGCAGCCAGTTCCCACCGAGGACCCCGACGAGTTCGTCTCCCGTCACGCCGCGCGCCTCGAGGTCGGCGGCGACGAGCCCGAAGTCCTGGGCTCCCCGAAAGCCCTCCGGGAGGTGCGGGATCCCGTCCAGGTCCGAGCCCAGCGCGGCGTGCTCCGACCCGGCGACTTCCAGGATGCGGAGGAGGTGCTCGACGATCGCGTCACGCCCGCAGTGCCCGCTGGCGGGGTCGAGGTACGCCGGATAGAAGGCGACGCCCACGATCCCGCCGGTCGCGGCCACGGCCCGGATCTGCTCGTCGCTGACGTTCCTGGGATGGCGACCCCGCGCCTCCGTCGCGGCATGGCTTACGACAACCGGCCGCCGGGCGACCTCGACCACGTCCCAGAACGTGCGCGGCGCCGCGTGCGCCAGATCGACCAGCATGCCGCAGCGCTCCATCTCCGCGACGACCTCGCGACCGAGGGGCGAGAGCCCGCCCGACACGGGATCGTCCCCGGCCGCGTCCCCCAGTTCGTTGGAATTCATCCAGGTCAGCGTGAGGTAGCGCACGCCGAGCGATCGGAAGCGGGCCACGTTGGCGGGGTCGCCCTCCAGCGCCTGGC
The DNA here is from genome assembly GCA_035687725.1 of Gemmatimonadota bacterium. Lineage (GTDB taxonomy): Bacteria > Gemmatimonadota > Gemmatimonadetes > JACCXV01 > JAHWKZ01 > JAICNR01. Next base: position 15,010 of record DASRVB010000049.1, on the reverse strand, counting down.
CGTTCTCGATCCCGCAGAGGAGCGCGATTAGACCGCCGTCCGCCGCTGCCCGGACCTCCTCCGCCGTGGTGGCGAACGCGCACCGGTCCGGGTTCGCGCTCGCCGCCTCGCGGACCGCCGAGATCAGCGTCTCCGCGCGGGCGCGTGCGCGGCCGTCGGATAAGGCGGGGTCGATCCAGGCGGCCAGGAAGACGGCGTCCACGCCGCCTTCGGCCAGGCGAGGGAGATCGGCGTGACCGGCCTCGCGCCGCGCGCCGAGGTCGACCCCCTCGTCGACCATCCGCAGCGGGGTATCCATGTGGCCGTCGAAGACGATCGCCGCGCCGTACACCTACCGGTCCGCCAGAGCGGTGAGGGCCACGACGGCCACGATCCCGATGGCGTCCGCGGCCAGGTCCTTGAACGAAAAGGGCTCGCCGCGAGTCCAGTCACGCGCTTCCTTGCCGAGTGATGCAGCGAGCGCCGCGCCGATCCCGGCAAGCCGCCGGTCCGCCGGCGCCCATTCCAGCTCGAGCGCGGCCGCGTACCCCGCTCCGGTCGTCCATCCCGCCGCGAAGGCATGGACGGGCTTGTCGGGCCCCAGCCAGCTGTCTTTCGGGGTCTGCGCCGCGCAGGGTACGGAAACTGACAGCGCGCCGATCACGTAGGGGATAGACAGGCGGACCCGCACGGTGGCCAATATAGCCTAGCACCGTGGACTGCTTTAGCTTGACATCCATCTATTGGTTCTCATATTATCTGCCCTCTCATGAATCGACAGGGCGATCGGAAACCGGCCTGCGAGGGCGTGTGGGGGCGTTCGGACCTCGAGGGGAAGCTGGGACCCCCGCTTCTCTTCCTCGGGCGCCTGGTGGGCCGCCGCCTCGAGAAGGCTCTCGTGGAGCAGGGCCTCGGGATCACGCCCGCTCAGGCGCGGATCCTCATCGCCCTCCACTTCCACGGGCCGCTCAATCAGCAATCGCTCGCCCTGCATACCGAGGTGGACCCCTCGACGCTCGTCCCGACGCTGGACGTCATGGAGCGCGAAGGGATGGCGGTACGCGACAAGAAGCCGGGCGATCGCCGCGCGCACCTCGTCAGCCTTACCGAACAGGGCGAGAGCCAGGTGCCGCGCCTGTTCGAGCTGTGGGACACCGTCGAGGAGGATCTCACGCAGAGCATGGGCGGGGCCGAGCGGAAGGCGCTTCTCGGCATGGTGCAGCAGTTGATCGGGAGGCTCCACGCCGGAGACCCTCCGTGCGGATGATCGCGGACCCCATAAAGAACGGCGGCCCGCGTCGAGGCGGGCCGCCGCCGGATGCGGCTCCTGCCGGGTCAAACAGGAACCGCGGGGTGATCCCCGGCAGGAGGACTCCCGGGAATCGGCCAGGCTGTGGACCCTGGCACTCCCTAAAGCGACGAATCCGCGCCGGCGTTTATTCAATCCCCGTGCACCGGATCGCCGTGGCCTCGCTGGTGGCTGCCGCCCTGACCGCCCCGGACCTCTCCCGCGCGCAGGAATCGCCCGACACACTCCGTGCCGAGGCCGCCGACACCCTCCGCCTAACGATCGCCGAGGCGGTCCAGCGGGCGCTCGTCGCCAACGAGGAGGCGCGGATCGCCCGTACGAATGTGGACCGCACCGAAGGTCAGGTCCGCGAGGCGTACGCCCGTGCGATGCCGACGATCGACGGCTCCTACCGCTTCACCCGCAACCTCCAGCGCCCGGTCCTGTTCTTCGACCAGGGCGGCGAGACCCAGCAGATCGAGATCGGAAATGCCCAAGAGCACGCCTTCGACCTCACGCTGGAGCAGCCGGTGATCGATTTCAGCCTGGGCTCCGCACTCTCGGCGGCGAATCACGGCACGGCGGCGAGCGAGGCGAGCTACGAGCGCGCGCTGACCGACGTGGCGCTCGACGCGCGGCTGTCGTACTACTCGGTGCTGCTGGCCGACGCGAACGTCACCGTCGCCACCAACGCGCTCGAGCTCGCCGGGCAACGCCTCGAGCAGGTGCAACTGTTCTTCGACGTCGGCACCGCGGCGGAGTTCGACGTCCTGACCGCGCGCGTCGCGCTCGAGGGCGCGCGGCCCGATCAGATTCGCGCTGTGAACGCCCAGCGCCTGGCCTATAACGAGCTCAAGCGGGTGACCGGGGTTCCCTTCTCGACGGGCGTCGAGCTCGCCGACTCGCTGTCGTACCAGCCGGTGGAGATCGCGCTCGACGCGGCCGTGGGGACCGCGCTGGAGCGCCGCGCGGACCTGATCGCGCAGCGCGAGACGGTGGCCCTTACCCGCGAGCTCGTCGACGTCCAGCGAAGCGAGGCCTACCCCTCGCTCTCGCTGTTCCTCAACCTCAACCGCCGGGCCTCCTCAGAGGAGATCTGGCCCGAGGACCGAAACTTCACCCAGTCGGCGACGGCCGCGCTCGCCCTCGACATTCCGATCTTCGACGGGCGGCGCAACCAGGGCCTGACGCTCCAGGCGCGTGCCGACTACGTGGCGGCGCTCGAGCGGCTGCACGCGCTGGAACGCGACGTCGAGCTCGAGGTGCTCGACGCCTGGCAGTCCGTCCAGGCGGCCGCCGAAAGCGTGACCGCGACGCAGGCCACCCTCGACCTCGCCCAGCGCGCGTACGACATCGCCACCGTGCGGTTCCGGAGCGGGCTCTCCACGCAGCTCGAGCTCGACGAGGCGGAGCAGGACCTGATCGAGGCGCAGTCGAACGCCGCCGAGGCGCTGTACTCGCACATGGCGGCCCGCGCCCTGCTGCTGCACGCGATGGGGGAGATCTGAGCGCGCGCGGCGCCCTCGTGGGCCTGACGGCGCTGGCGTGCCTGGCCGCACCGGCGGCCGCGCAGGACTACGGCGCTCCAGACACGCTGTCGATGCCGCCGCCCTCGGGGCTCGTGCCGAAGCCCCGGAACTTTTCGCTCGGGATCGGCGTGGGGAGCTACCAGTGGGAGGAGCCCTCGCCCTTCGCGGCCCCTTACGAGGACCTGACGATGACCACGCTGTCGGTCGAACGGATCCTGTGGCGTGGGGTGCGCGGCCGGGCCAGCATGGGTGCCGGCAAGACGACCCTCCAGATCGGCCCTGAAGAGGTCGACGCCTGGGTGATGCCCTTCGACCTGCAGGTCGTGCTGGCGCCCGACTTCGGTCCGTTCCGCCGGTTCGGCGTGATGCCGTACGCGGTGGGAGGGTTCGGGAGCCTCGTCACCAACCCGAGCGGGGACCTCGAGGACCTCGAGCTCACCACCCGATCGCAATCCCAGTGGACGTACGGCGGGGGGATCCTGGGAAGCTTTCTCGAGCGCTTCGAAGCCCGCCTCGAGAGCACCGCCACCGGCGTGCGCCTGGCGGATCCGGTGGAGAGCGACGAACGCGAGACGCAGACAGTACACAATCGACGATGGGAGGGACGGATCAGTTGGCTCTTCTGAGGACGCTTCGCTCCGCGGGCGCGCTCGCGCTCGCCGCCCTGTCCTTCGCGGGCTGCGGCGGCGGGGATGAGAACGCCGCCCCCCAGGGCGCCATAATCGACACCGTGCACGTGCGGACGGAAGACGTCCCCTCCCTCGTGCAGGCCGTCGGGACGGTCGAGGCCGACAACCAGACCGCGGTCGGCGCCGAGGTGAGCGGGCAGGTTTCCCGCGTAATCCGCGACGAGGGCAGCCGCGTCGCCGCCGGCGCGCCGGTCATCCAGCTCGACCCGGCTCCCTACCAGTACACCGTGCAGGCCGCTTCGGCGGATCTCAGCCGGGCCCAGGCGCAGCTCTCGGCGGACTCCAAGCAGCTCGAAAGGTTCACTCAGCTCCTCGAGGCCGGAGCCGTCGACCAGCAGACCTACGACAACCTGGAGGCCCGCGTCGAGAGCGGCCGCGCCGCGGTCCAGCAGGCCGAGGCGGCGCTCAACACGGCGCGCTGGAATCTCGGCAAGGCGACGGTGCGCGCGCCCTTCGCTGGAACGGTAGGCAAGCGCCACGTTCAGCTCGGCCAGTCGGTCGACCCCGGAGATCCGGTATTCGACCTGGTCGACGATCAGCCGGTTTCCGTGCGCTTCGCCGTGCCCGAGGTCCACGCCGGAGATATCGAGGTCGGGGACCGGGTCGAGTTCCGGGTTCGTTCCGACACGGTCGCGACCCGGATCGCGGCCATCGACTACGTGAGCCCGGAGATCCAACCCGACAGCCGGACGTTCGAGATCACGGCTCTATACACCAACCCGGACGGAGGAGTGAAGCCCGGCGCCTACGCCGACCTGGTGGTGACGACGGGCGTCCACGAGGATGCCCCGCTGGTGCCGGAGGAGGCGCTGGTGACGGAAGGCACCCAGAATTACGTGTACGTGATCGAGGACTCGACCGCACACCGCCGCGAGGTCGAGGTGGGCGCGCGGGTCGACGGGATGGTGGAGATCCTGAGCGGCGTACGGGCCGGCGAGGTCGCGGTGGCGGCGGGACAGCAGGGGTTGCAGGACGGCGCGGTGGTGCGGATCGTGGAGCAGCGCGAAACCCTCCAACGTGAAGACGGGCGTTGAAAATGGCCCATCTGCGGCGTTGCGCTCCTCGTGTCCTCCTGCGGCGTACAGTCGTACGCCTCGGAGTCCTCTCGTCGCGCGCCTTGCATCTGGACCATTATCGGTTGATCGAGCGTTGTACTTCCATAATGTCCAGCTAGGATACTTCGATGTTTCTATCTGATACCGCCATACGCAGGCCGATCTTCACGATCATGGCCATGTCGGCGCTGGTGCTGTTCGGCTTCCTCGGATACCGCGCGCTCGGCATCAATCAGTTCCCCAACGTCGACTTCCCGACCGTATCGGTGACCACCGTCCTGCCGGGCGCGAGTCCGGAGGTGGTCGAGTCGGCGGTCACCGACGTCATCGAGAACGAGCTGTCGTCGATCGAGGGGATCAAGCACATCACCTCGACCTCCGCGCTGGGGGTCTCGAACATCTCGGTAGAGTTCGAGCTCGGGCGCGACATCGACCTGGCCGCGCAGGACGTGCGCGACAAAGTGGCGCTCTCGGAGGCGTCACTCCCCACCGACGTCGAGCCGCCGGTCGTATCCAAGCTCGACATCTCGGCTCAGCCCAACATGTGGATCGCGCTGATGGGACCGGATGCGCGCTCGATCGGCGAGTACGCCCGCTGGACGCTTCGGCCGCGGCTCCAGACGGTAGAGGGAGTGGGAAACATCTTCCTGGGCGGCTTCCAGGAGCGCGAGATCCGCGTATGGGTCGATCGCGAACGGCTCGAGGGGTACAACCTGACCGCCGGAGAGATCGTCGCAGCGCTCCAGGCGCAGAACGTCGAGGTGCCGGGCGGGGCGCTCGAGTCGGGTGCGCGCGAGACGGTGGTCAAGATCCAGGGTGAGGTGCCGAGCGTCGCCGCATTCGAGGAGCTCGTGGTCGCCGTGCGCGAAGGTGCGCCGATCCGGCTGGGCGACGTCGCGCGCGTCGAGGACGGGCTGGAGCCCATCCGCGGCTTCGCGCGATGGAGCGGCGAGGTTGCGATCGGCCTCGGCATCGCCCCTCGATCGGGGGCCAACACAGTCGAGGTCTCGGAACGCGTGCGCGAACGGCTGGAGGAGCTCCAGGCCTCGTTCCCGGAAGGAATGGAAGCGGAGATCGCGTTCGACGGCGCCGAGTACATCGAGCGCTCGATCGCCGACGCGCAGCTCGACCTCCTCTATGGCGCGTTCTTCGCCATGGTCGTCGTGCTGCTATTCCTGCGCTCCTGGCGCTCGACGCTCATCATCGGCCTGGCGATCCCCACCTCGCTCCTCGGCACGTTCGCGTTCATGAACTTCTTCGGCTTCACGATCAACACGATGACCGTGCTGGCGCTGGCGCTGGCGGTGGGCGTCGTGATCGACGACGCGATCGTCGTGCTCGAGAACATCTATCGGAACATGGAGGAGGGTAAATCGCCCGAGGAAGCAGCTGCCTTCGGAACACAGGAGATCGCGCTCGCGGTGGCGGCGACGACGTTCTCGCTGGCGGCCGTGTTCCTGCCGGTGGCGTTCATGGAGGGCATCGTCGGACGCTTCCTGTTCCAGTTCGGCGTCACGGTGGCGGTCGCGATCCTGCTGTCGTTGTTCGTCGCCTTGACCCTCACGCCGATGCTCTGCTCGCGCTTCCTGCGCCACGAGGAGCGGCGAAAGAACGTCGTGTTCCGCAAGGTCGGAGAGGCCCTAGACTGGACGGACCGGACCTACCGCCGCGGCCTCGACTGGTCGCTCGAAAACCGCTGGAAGACGATCGGGATCGCGGCCCTGCTCTCGATCGTCGGCCTGGCCCTGTTCATCGTCCTGCCGAAGGAGCTGACGCCGGAGGTCGACGAGTCGGGGTTCATCGTCGCCTCCGAGACGCCGACGTCGGCCTCGGTCGAATACACGGACGAGAAACAGAAAGAGCTCGAGCAGATCATTCTCAGCGTTCCCGAGGTCCAGGGCGTCTTCTCCGCGGTGGGGCTGTTCGGGCCCGTCAACCAGGGGTTCATGTTCGTGAACCTGTATCCCGCCGGCGAGCGCGATCGCGGGCAGCACGAGGTCATGGACGAGCTGCGCGGGCGCCTCGCAGCGGTTCCGGGGATCGTGGCGTACGTGACCTCGTTCGGGAGCGCGTTCACGGGGGGCGCCGCCTCTGAGCCCTTCCAGTTCGTGATCACGGGTCCCGAGCTCGAAGGGCTGCAGGAGTACAGCGACGCGTTGATGGCGCGCCTCAGGCAAGAGGTGCCCGGCATCACCGACATGCGAACGGACATGCGGCTCCAGAAGCCCGAGGTGCGGGTCGAGCTCGACCGCGACAAGGCGGCCGGCATGGGCCTGGACGCCGCGGAGATCGCACGCGCGATCAACGTCCTGATCGGCTCCCAGGAGGCGACGATCTACAAGGAAGGCGGGCATCGGTACGACGTGCGGGTGCGAGTCGAGGACCGGCAGCGCAATCAGCCGGCGGACATCCTCGCGCTGGCGGCGCGCACGGAGTCCGGCGAGATGGTGCGCCTCGGAAACGTCGTGCGGCTCCAGGAGGGTACGGGAATCAACGTGATCAACCGCCGCGACCGACAGCGAGCGATCACGATCCTCGCCAACCTTCAGGGAGCTTCGCTCGGCGAGGCGGTGGGGACAGCCCAGCGCGAGGCGGAGGAGATCCTGCCCGACACGTATGCGACCGCCGTTGCCGGCGCGTCAGAGACCTTCCAGCAGACGTTCGCGGCGCTCTTGTTCGCGATCGGGCTGGCGGCCGTCATCACCTACATGCTGCTGGCCAGTCAGTTCGAATCCCTCGTCCATCCGTTCACGATCATGGGCGCCGTTCCCCTGGCCGCGATCGGGGCGCTGGGACTCCTGCTCGTCACCGGAATGTCGCTGAACCTGTACTCGTTCATCGGGCTGATCCTGCTGATCGGGCTAGTGGTCAAGAACTCGATCCTGCTCGTCGATTACACCAACACGCTGCGCGCGCGTGGCCGGCCGCTCGAGGACGCGCTGAAGGAAGCGGGCCCGGTCCGCCTGCGTCCGATCCTCATGACGTCGCTGACCGTGATCTTCGGCGTGGCCCCGATCGCGCTCGGTCTCTCCGAGGGCGCGGAGCTCCGGCAGCCGATGGCGATCGCGGTCATCGGAGGCTTGACGACCTCGACGTTCCTGACGCTGCTCGTCATCCCGGTGATCTACTCGCTGATGGAGGACGGGATCGCGTGGGGGAAGCGGCGGGTGCACGCGATCGGACAGCACGGTTGGCGGGGCGCCTGGTCGCCAGCGCACCCGAAACAATAGATCGGCCTGCACGATCGCAGCCTAGCTGCCTTCCGTCTGGGATAGGATCTCCAGGTACTCTTCGATTCGGCGGGCGTTGGTGCCGACGTCGCTCCTGCCGACGCGGCTGACCGAGCGGACGTCGACGCGGCTTCCGCCCGGCTCGGGCTGGATGCGGACGACCACGTCGTCCTTGAAGCCGAACCAGGGCGTCGTGGCGGTGGCCTCGATCCGGCCGCGATCCGGATCGCTCTCGACGATCTCCCATCCCATATCCCGCCCGGCCTCCACGGCGCGCAGGAAGACCGCCTCCGGTGGTGCATCCAGGGTCAGCGGCCCGAGTTCCGGATAGCCCTCGCGCTGCTGCTGGGCGATCGAATCGCCCCCGTACTCGCTCGGGTTGGGAGCGTCGGCGCGAAGCGGCAGGATCGCCTCGAAGGCGGGCGGGTCGGATAGGTCGGTCGAGATGTCGTGGATGGGCGGCACCTGCTCGGCGCGCTGCTTCCACGACCAGGGGATCCAGGCGGTGACGAGGCCGATCACGAGGCCGAGCGCGGCCAGGAGCAGCGGACTTCCGCGGCGGGGCGCACCGAAGGCGAGCGCCAGGCCGAGGAGCGAAACGACGGCAGCGGCGATCGCGCCCCAGGCGGCCCACTTCAGGATCTCGAAGCCTCCGCGGAATGTCCAGAGCTCCGCCCGGGCGCCGAGGCCGGCGGCGGCCGCGGCCAGAGCGGCGGCTACGGCAAGCGCGAAGCCCAGATACGCGACGCTATCCTTCACGCCTCCATTCTAGCGCCCGCGACGCTCGGATGCATTTCGAGCGCGCGGGACCGGGGCGCGCCTGTAACACAAACCGTCCGAGCGGTGCCCTTATCCCTAATCAGTCTGTCCAGCGAACCTTGCCACATTTGAGGCAGTAGACGGACTCGTCCTCGAAGTCACCAATCACTTCGTATTTCCATTCGTGGCGACAGAACAGCCGCCGCAATCATGCTACCACTCGCATAGGACCTCCGGATCGATATTTCCCCCGGAGGAGTGTCGCCAGGGCGTCACCTGCGCGTCACCCGCTAGAAATCCGCGGGCCGCGGACGCATTCGCCGTGGCGCCGACGAAGGTCCAGTCGGATCTCTACCACTATAGCATTTGGAATCTGAAAAAAGATATGCGTACACATTCATATGCAGCCGACTCGAGTTGAAGAGTTGGTTCCGACCGCGAATTGACCCCCGAAGCCGGCGGGAATAGCGTCGGCGCCATGCGGGATCTCGAGCGGCGGCTGTCGGCGTGGGTCGAGCGCGGCCTGATCACTCCCGACCAGGCGGCGGCGATCCGCGCGGCGGAGGAGACCCGGCCGCCGGAGACGCGGGGCCCCTCGCTGGCCGCGACCGCACTCGGGTACCTCGGCGCATCGGTGGCCATCGTGGGCGGGATCGTGGCCGTGTCGAGGGAATGGTCCGAGATGGGGACCGCCGCCCGGCTCGCGATCGCCGCCGGGGCCACGCTGGTCGTCTTCGCAGCGGGGCTTCTCGCCCGCCGTAGCGGCCATTCCGCGCTCCGCCCGCTGGACGGGTTCCTGTGGTTCCTGTCGGCCGTCGGCGCGGCGTTCACCGCCGGGCTCGTCGGACACGACGTCCTGGACCTCGAAGCGCGATCGTTCTTTCTCATGGCCGGGGTCGCGGCCGCGGCGTGGGCGCTCCCCCTGTGGCGGATCCGGCCGGGCACCCTTCTCGAGTTGGCGGTCGTCGCCGGGCTCGCCACGACGCTCGAGTCGGTGCTCGAGCACCTGACGGGCCCACCCGACGAGTTCCACGGCCTGCCGACCTGGGGCCTCGGCGTCGTGCTGGCACTTCTCGGCTGGGGCCGGCTCCTCTTCGGAACGCGCGGGACGTTCGCGCTGGCGGGGGTCCTGCTCCTCCTCGGCGCGCAGGTTCTCTCGTTCGGTTGGCGTCCGGCGGGGTTGGCAGTGGGGATCGCGACCGCGATCGCGCTCCTTGCCGCCAGCGTCCCGCTTCGCTCGATGGCGCACCTGGGCTTCGGGGCGGCGGGAGTGCTGCTCTTCCTCCCGCAGATCGTCTTCGAGTACCTGGGCGACACGCTGGGCGCGCCGCTGGCGCTCCTCGTCTCGGGGATCGCGCTACTGGCGGGCGCATTCCTTGCCGCCCGCCTGACCGGCAAGGTCCGCGAAGAGGAGGGGCGGCCGGAAGAGCCGGCGCTGCGCTCGCGCGGTGAGCGCGCGGGGCTCGCGGCGGCAGGCGTTGCGCTCGCGGTCTCCGCCGCCATCTGGGTCTTCGGGATCGCTCCACTTCCCGACTACCCCTCGCTCGCCGACCGCCCCGACCCCTCGATCCCCGGCCGGATCGCCTTCGTGCGTTTCGGGGAGCGGCCTTGCGTGCACATCGTCGCGGCGGGCGGTGGCGGAGCGCGAAGGCTCCTCTGCTCGGACGAGGAGACGTGGGAGCGGGGCGAGGTCGCGTGGTTCGGCGGCCCGATCCGGTGGACGCGCGACGGCCGGATCGTCGTCCAGGCATTCGGCCCAGCCGGCCCCGAGGCGATCGTGCTCGATCCGGAGAGCGGCCGCGTGCTCGAGCGGATCTCCGTCGAGGAGCCCCTCGCCGAGCGGCCGCTCCCGGGGACGGACGACGTCAGGAGCGACGGGGCGAAGCTCATCGTCTCCCGGTCCGGCGGGGAGGCCGCGCTCGGGATCGCGCCCGTCGACGCCTCTCCCCAGGAGGTCGCGCGCGTCTCGGGTCCGCCGACGTACGCCTTCTGGGAGGCCCGCTGGTCGCCGGACGGCGAGTGGATCCTGGTGAGGGACTCCAAAGAGGACCTGCTCGTCGTGCGTGCGAGCGAGGGCGCCCCGCTGAGGCTCCTCGCCGACCGCGTATCGGGCCCCTTCGCGTGGTACATCCCGGGGCGAGCGGAGCAGGCGATCGACATCGATTCGCTTCAAACCACGCGTCCGCGCGCTCCCCGGCCTCCCGGCCCGTAGCGCGATTGCCGGCCTTCTGCCGCGGGGTTAGGCTGACGGCCCCATGATGGAGCGCACGGCGAATCCCGATCCGCGACCGACCGCGGCGCGCATCGATCTGCCCCTCGTCACCCTCAATCTTCCTGAGGTCGAGCGCGAGACGATGGAGGTCGATGTCCTGATCGTGGGCGGCGGCCCGGCGGGCCTCGCCGCTGCGATCCGGATCGCGCAGCTCGCGGCCGAAAGGGGTGAGACGCCATCTGTGCTCCTCCTCGAGAAGGCGCACGCCTTCGGCGCGCATCAGGTCTCGGGCGGCGTCATGGACCCGCGCGCGCTGGCCGAGCTGCTGCCGGATGCGGACCTCGACGCGATCCCGGTCTCGACCCAGGCCACGAAGGACGGCTTCTGGTATCTGACGAAGGGCCGCGTGCTCCGCGCCCCGATCGTGCCGCCGATGTTCGTCAACAAGGGCAAGCGGATCGTCTCGCTGTCCCAGGTCTGCCGCTGGATGGCGGAGCGACTCGAGGCGCTCGGGGGCGTGGACATCTTCGCGGGCTTCGCCGCCGACCACCTCCTCTACGAGGGGAATCGCGTGGTCGGCGTCCAGACCCGCGACCAGGGCGTCGACAAGTCCGGCAAGCCCAAGCCCAACTACGAGGCCGGCTACGACATCCGCGCGAAGGTCACGATCATCGGCGACGGAGTGCGCGGGAATCTCACCAAGGAGATCGTGAAGCGCCTCGCGCTCGAAGGCCCGAACCCCCAGGCCTACGCGACGGGCGTCAAGGAGATCTGGCGCGTCTCCTCGGAGACGCACGCCGAGGGGACGGTCATCCACACCGTCGGCTGGCCGCTCGACGCCTCCCAGTTCGGGGGCGGCTGGATCTACCACCTCCCCGACCGGCTCGTCTCGGTGGGGCACGTCGTGGGACTCGACGCCGCCGATCCGCTCCTCGATCCGCACCGGAAGTTCCAGGAGTTCAAGACGCATCCCGCCGTACGCGCGGTGCTGGAGGGTGGCGAGCTCGTCGAGTACGGCGCCAAGGCGATCCCCGAAGGGGGCTGGTACTCGATCCCGCGGCTCACGGTCGACGGGGCGCTCCTCGCGGGCGATGCGGCCGGGCTCCTGAACGGCCAGAAGCTCAAGGGGATCCACCTGGCGATGAAGAGCGGGATGCTGGCGGCCGAGGCCGCGCTCGACGCGCTCGCGAAGGGCGACGTCTCCGCGGAGACGCTCGCGTCCTACGAGGCGGCCGTGCGCTCGTCCTACATCGGCGAGGATCTCCGGAAGACGCGCAACGTGCACCAGGTCATGGCGCACGGCCGCTGGATGGGAATGGCGCGGGTGGGGATCCAGTGGCTGACGGGCGGGCGCGACTGGTCCGACCAACTGCCGGGGAAAGCCGATCACGAGGGGTACGAGACGCTGGCGGAGTACTACGGGACGCAGGACCCGCCGCGGCCGGACCCGCGCGGCTACGACGGCAAGCTGACCTTCGACAAGCTGACCGACGTCTACAACTCCGGCGCCGCCCACGCCGAGGACCAGCCCAGCCACCTCGTCGTCCTCGACACGAACATCTGCCGTGACCGCTGCACCGCGGAGTACGGGAACCCGTGCGTCCAGTTCTGTCCGGCCAACGTGTACGAGTGGGTGGACGGTGACCTGAAGCTCAATCCCTCGAACTGCGTCCACTGCAAGACCTGCGACATCCGCGACCCGTACGAGATCATCTTCTGGGTGCCGCCCGAAGGCGGCGGCGGGCCACGACAGACCTACACCTGAGGCACGCCGCTAAGGGAGTAGTCCCGGTCGGAGAGCGTGGCGCGCCGCTTGCCTGTGCTCTACAATCGGATAGCATGACGACCGACACTCCGGACCTCGACACGCGCCTCCTCACGATCGAGGAGTTCGAGCGGTTGCCCGACGACGGGTGGAGGATGGAACTCGTGCGCGGGCAGGTGGTTCGCGAACCGCCGGCCGGGTTCGACCACGGCGACGTGGCCTTCGGAATCGGCTCGCTTCTTCGCAGATTCGTCGACGAGCGCAGTCTCGGAAAGGTCGTGGGGACCGATTCGGGGTTCGTCCTTTTCGACGAACCACCGACGGTACGGGCTCCCGACGTAGCGTTCGTTCGTGAGGACCGCCTGGACTTCGATCGGACCCGGTTTGCCCCCCTGGCGCCGGATCTCGCCGTCGAGGTCCTGTCGCCATCGAACACGATGTCGGAGATCCACGACAAGGTCCTGGACTACCTCGACGCGGGATCGTCCCTCGTATGGGTGGTCGACCCGTTCTCCCGGACGATCACTGTCTATCGCTCGCGTGACGAGATCCGCTTGATCGCGGCGGACGGCGAGATCGACGGCGGCGACGTCCTGCCCGGCTTTCGCTGTCGGGTCTCCGAACTGTTCGGCGGCTGAGAATCGACCGACATTCCGTAGGATGAACGAGGTCGACGCCAAGAAGCACCGCGGCGATCTGGCGACGCTGCGGACGCTCCTGCCCTACCTGTGGCCGAAGGGGGAGCCGGGACTGCGCGCGCGCGTGGTCCTGTCGCTCCTCTGCCTGCTCGTGGCCAAGCTCGGCGCCGTCTACGTCCCCATCCTCTACAAGGGCGCGGTCGACGCGCTGACGCCGGATGCGGCGGGCGCCGCGCTCGCCGTCCCCCTGGCGCTGATCGTCGCGTACGGGATCGTCCGCATCGGCTCGGCGGCCTTCTCCGAGCTGCGGGACGCCCTCTTCGAGAAGGTATCTCAGCGCGCGATCCGGCGCGTGGCGCTGGAGACCTTCCACCACCTCCACCGGCTCTCGCTCCGCTTCCATCTGGACCGTCGCACCGGGGGAGTGACTCGGGCGATCGAGCGCGGGACGAACGGCATCGGCTTCCTGCTGTCGTTCATGCTCTTCAACATCCTGCCGACACTGCTCGAGATCGGGCTCGTCTGCGCCGTCCTGTGGGGCCTCTACTCGGCGAGCTTCGCGCTCGTGACTCTGGTCACGCTGGTCGCCTACGTGGCGTTCACGATCGGGATCACGGAGTGGCGCACGCGCTTCGTGCGCGAGCTGAACGACATCGACACCGAGACCAGCGTGCGATCGGTCGACGCGCTCCTCAACTACGAGACCGTCAAGTATTTCGGCAATGAGGCGTACGAGGCGGGGAGGTACGACGAGTCGCTCCAGCGCTACGAGCGGGCCGCCGTCCGGACCCGGACCACGCTGTCTCTCCTCAACATGGGGCAGGGGCTCATCATCGCCATCGGGGTCACGATCCTCATGGTCATGGCCGCCCGCGGGGTCGTCGGCGGGACGCTCACGATCGGCGACTTCGTGCTCGTCAACACGTACCTGATCCAGCTCTACCAGCCGCTCAACTTCCTGGGGTTCGTCTATCGCCAGATCAAGCAGTCGCTGGTGGACATGGAGGCCATGTTCGCGCTGCTCGGGGAGGACGTGGAAGTCGAGGATGCGCCCGCCGCCCGCCCACTGGAGGTGACCCGCGGCGAGGTCGCGTTCCGGGACGTCGTATTCGGGTACGGGCCGGACCGCACGATCCTCGATGGCGTCTCGTTCACCGTCCCGGCGGGCAAACGGCTCGCCATCGTGGGATCGAGCGGCGCCGGCAAGTCCACGATCTCGCGGCTCCTGTTCCGCTACTACGACGTGAGCGGGGGATCGGTAGAGATCGACGGGCAGGACGTGCGCGAAGTGACCCAGGCGAGCCTGCGCGCGGCGATCGGAATCGTGCCGCAGGACACGGTTCTCTTCAACGACACGATCTACCACAACGTCGCCTACGGGAGGCCGGGCGCCTCCCGGGAGGAGGTCGAGCGGGCGGCGCGGCTGGCGCGGATCCACGATTTCGTCGCCACCCTTCCCGAGGGCTACGAGACGAAGGTCGGCGAGCGGGGCCTCAAGCTCTCGGGCGGCGAGAAGCAGCGCGTGGCGATCGCGCGGACGATCCTCAAAGACCCGCCGATCCTGGTCTTCGACGAGGCCACCTCCGCGCTCGACACGCATACCGAGAAGGCGATCCAGGCCAGCCTCGCCGAGGTTTCCGCCGACCGCACGACGCTGGTCATCGCGCACCGGCTCTCGACCGTGGTCGATGCCGACGAGATCCTGGTGCTCGACCAGGGCCGGGTGGTCGAGCGCGGCCGGCATGGGATGCTGCTCGCCCAGAACGGCCGCTACGCGGCGATGTGGCGGCGCCAGCAGGAGGCGGCCGAGCGCGAGCGGCTGGTCGAGGCACGATGAGCGAAGGCGCTCCGAGCCTGACCCATATC
>DASRVB010000048.1:0-4444 GCA_035687725.1 Gemmatimonadota bacterium | reverse complement strand
ACCTACTACTGCCCGACCTGCCAGCGCTGACCGGAAGCGGTTCTGCCTAGGCCCACTGTTCGACGGCGAGATCGGGCACCCGTCCGAACTCGCGGACATTCCCCGTGGCAACCATCAAGCCGTTGGCCATTGCGATCGCGGCGATCAGCAGATCTCGTTCCCCGATCGGCTGTCGACGCAGCCGATGGCGCAGTCGACCGTGATGCTCCGCGGACAGCCGGTCGAAGGGAACGATCTCGAACGGCGCGACGAACTCCTGGAAGAGCAGTCGAGTGCGGTCCGGTTCGGTGCTTCCCTCGGCGCCGAACCACAACTCGGCGATCGTGATCGCAGAAAGGACGAGGTCGTCGGGGGAGAGGGCCAGGAGACGATCGCGAACCTCCGCGCGGCGCCCGCGAATGGCATCGATCACGACGTCCGTGTCGAGGAGCCGCTTCAATCGCGATCGAACGAGGGATCCAGAAGGCGGCCCGAGAGCGGCTCGATTTCGGGGAACTCGAGGCCGTCGCCGAGCTCGTCGAGGCGGTTCCAAAAACCGTCAGGCCAGTCTCTTCTGGGCAGGGGCTCGAGGACAACGGCTTCCCCCTCCCGTCGCACCAGAACCTCGTCTCCCTCGAAGCGAAACTCCTTCGGAAGGCGAACGGCCTGGGAGCGACCATTCCAGAAGATCTTGGCCCGCTTGACGATGTCGCTGTTCGGTTCGTGGTCCGGCATGCACGGCTCCAGTGGTTTGGTGTATATCAGTATATATCAGTATACATCCACGCACCATCGCGGTCAACGGCGACACCGGTACGGGATCGGTGAGGAATGGAGCGATGCAGGACGCACGCCTCGCGGCGGCGGCGGGCAGATGTCCGCTCTCGTGCCCGTGTCAGCCCGAGGTCGTCGAATTCCCGCCGCCGGAGTCGAGCCGGGAGCGGATCCCGTCGAGGATCTGTCGCTCCAGCTTTCCGGTCGACGCGAGTCGCTCGGGCACGCAGCCGAAGCGGGGCCGCCCGCACGACTCGTACTCGATCGCGACTTCGACGGCCGTGTCCCCGCCGAGTGGCTCTCATGGTGCCTCCCTCGTGGAATTGTCGGTCGTCCCCGGACGACGACCGCGGGTCATGGCTGGCAGTAGGCGCGGATCAGCGTGTTCACGTCAATCTGGGTCGGCAAGTCGACGAACTCGGTCCCCATCAACACGTCCGGCCGCGCGGAATGGCCGATGATGCCCATCAGGTGGCCCATCTCGTGCGCTGCGACGTGCGAGACGACGCGGAGGAACGTGTCGCGACTGATGCGTCCCTCGCGCACGAGGTCTTCGCCCTCCCGCATGCCGGTCGGGTTGAACCAGATCTCGCCGCCCGCCAGGAACGGCCTGCCGTTCGCGTGGACGGTGCGGGCCAGGATCAGCGGCGGCGAGAACTGGCGGTACGAGATCACGAAATGGGCGTCCTCGGGATCGTCGACCTCGACGACCGCGCCGAGTTCGTTCGCCGTCATCGCATCCCATCGGCGGATTCCGTCCATGATCGCGGAGCGGTAGTCCTGGCGGAACTCGCTCGGGAATGTCACGTCGTGGTAATAGAACGAGAGCGGAAACGACGGCCAGCGGTTGAGCACGACCTGGGACGCGTACGTCGGCTCCACGTCAGAGGAGCCGTAGATCGGGATCTCGAGCGGCGGGCTGGTGGGAGATGCGTTATTGCAGCTCGCGATGCACAGGAACATTCCGATCGACAGCGCGGCTCTTGCCTTCACAGATTTGAGTGTAGGACGACGGGGAAAGAAAAGCCCATCGACTGTCCGCTCGACTGAACATGGGTGGATAGGAACGATGTCCCTTGCGGAAAAAACCTCGAGCGAGATTCATACCAAGGAGATGTGCTCGAGGGTGAAGTCGTGTTCAGGTATGGTCAGGATGCCGCATGTCGCGGGCGCGCCGATGCCGCCAGCCGTGCCGGGGTTGAAGTAGCGGACGCCGTTGCGGAGCTCAGAGACCGGTTCGTGGATGTGGCCCCACACGACGAGGTCGACGCCGCGATCCTCGAAGCGCTTCGCCAGGTCATTCACGGAGGCGTGGCCTAAACGATGCCCGTGGACGAGCGCGATGCGGACGCCTCCCCGCGTCAGGACCTCCTCCTCCGGCAGCCGGTCGGCGAGCGCGCGCTCGTCCATGTTGCCGCGCACCGCGATCACGGGAGCGATCGTCCGGATCTCGGCCAGGGCCTCGGCGCTCGCGATGTCCCCGGCGTGCAGGATCTCGTCGACTCCCGCCAGCGCGTCATGGAGCGCGGCAAGCAGGACGTCGTGCGTGTCGCTGACGATCCCGATCCGCAGCGTTCCAGCCGGCGTCATTTCGCGTACTTCTCGGCCCCGAGGAAGTGAAGCGAGACGTAGGGTTCGTCGCCCACGACCCAGCTGTCGTGCGGAATCGGGGGGACGTGGAAGAGCGACCCGGCGCGCAGCTCGATGACGCGGCCGTCCTCGAACGCGGCTGTCGCGGTGCCCTGGAGCACCAGACCGACGTGCTCGACCTCGCAGCGCTCCGCGCCGACCGTCGGACCCACGTCGACCGACCACCTCCAGCCCGGCTCGTAGGTGGCCCTGCCGATCGCCAGCCCGCCGATGTGCACGATCTCGAAGCGACCCTTCGGCATCTCGCGCACCTCGTCGGGTTCCTCGAACCGTTTGAGGATCCCGGACTCGATCATCGGCCGAGGCTTGAGCGTAGGCCGCTCAAAATGGTGGAGATGCAAGGCGCACGACGCGGGCGCAGGGAGGCACGACGAGTGGAACGAAGCAGATCCGCCATTTTCAGTGGCCTAGAGGATGGTCTTGCCGAAGGCGGATAAGATCAGCTCCATCCCCAGCCTCCCCGTTCGGTTGTGCTCGTCCAGAATGGGGTTCGTCTCGACCAGGTCCATCGCGATCATCCCGTCCGTGTCGCTGACGATCTCGAGAGCGAGGTGGCCCTCTCTGTAGTCGACCCCTCCCTTGACCGCGGTGCCTACGCCGGGCGCGAAGTTGGGGTCGACGAAGTCCATGTCCCAGGAGACGAGGAACCCCGCCGTCCCCTGGCTGACGATGGCGAGCGCCTCTTCGAGCACCGGCACGATCCCGTCCTCGTCGATCTCCCGCATCGTGAACGTGCGGATCCCGGCCTCGCGGATGAGCGCGCGCTCGCCGCGATCGACGTCGCGCGCGCCGATCAGGACCGTCTTGTCCCAGCGCACCTTGGGCGAGAAGCCGGCGATCTCGGTGAGCGCCGGATCGCCGTAGCCGAGCGAGGCGGCGAGCGGCATGCCATGGATGTTCCCGCTGGGCGTCGTGTCGGGGGTGTTCATGTCGGCGTGGGCGTCGAACCAGAGGAGCCCGATGTCCGCGTCGTTCTGCCGCGCCCAGCGCGCGGCGCCGGCGATCGAGCCGATCGAGAGCGAGTGGTCGCCGCCCAGGACGAGCGGGATCGCGCCGACCTGCATCGCCTCGGTCACGCGGTCGGCGAGCTCGGTCGCCACCTGCGCGATCTGCTGGAGGTAATGGGCGCGGGGATCCCCGGGATCGGCCGATTCGGGGATCGGCACGGGCACGTCGCCGGTGTCGGTGACCTGGTAGCCGAGCCGTGCGAGCCGCTCCCGGACGCCCGCGATCCGGATGGCGGAGGGGCCCATGTCGACGCCGCGGCGCCCGGCGCCCAGGTCGAGGGGCACGCCGATCAGGTGGATGGTCTCGGGATAGGGTCGCGGCATCGGTCCTCGGGCGCTAAACCTTGTAGCCGACGTGGAGCGCGGCGATCCCGCGCGAGAGATAGCGCCAGCGGACGCGCTCGAAGCCCGCCGCGGCCACGAGCTCGGCAAGCTCGCCGGCGCGCGGGAAGCGCGAGACCGAGTCGGGCAGGTAGCGGGCCGCCGGGGCCTGGCCGGAGATCCACGCGCCCACGCGCGGCAGAACGTGGTGAAAGTACGCATGATAGAGTCCGCGGAACACCCGACCGGGAGGAACCGTGAACTCGAGCACGACGAGCCGGCCGCCGGGTTCGAGAACCCGCGCCATCTCGCGGAGACCGGCGTCGAAATCCGCGAGGTTCCGGAGCCCGAACCCGATGGTCAGACCGCGGAACGCGCCGTCGGCGAACGGCAGGCGGAGCGCGTCGGCGGCCACCGGCAGGACGGGTATCTTGGGCCCGGCGAGCTTGGCGCTGCCCGCGGCCAGCATGGGGAGCGAGAAGTCCGCCCCGACGACGGGCGAGCCGGTGGCGCGTGCCGCGACCAGGCGGGCCAGGTCGAGGGTTCCGGCGCAGAGGTCGAGATAGCGGGCGCCGGGCGCGGGATCGAGCAACTCCACGGCGTCCGCTCGCCAGCGGCGGTGGATGCCGGCCGAGAGCACGTCGTTGAACAGGTCGTAGCGCGGCGCCATCGCGTCGAACATCTCGCGCACGCGCGCGGCCTTCTCGGCCTGG
>DASRVB010000047.1:0-2892 GCA_035687725.1 Gemmatimonadota bacterium | reverse complement strand
GCCGTCCACTACTCGATGGGAGGCCTGTGGGTCGATTACGATCTCATGACCTCCATCCCGGGGGTCTCCTCGGGTGGGGAAGCGAACTACGAGTACCACGGGGCGAACCGGCTGGGGGCGAACGCTCTCGTCTCGTGCACGTTCGACGGGATGAAGGGCGGGCCGAAAATGATCGATTACGCGGCCGGGCTGAACGAATTGGCGGCGGACCAGCCGGAGTCGATCTACGAGATGGCGGCGGCGACGCAGGAGGATCGACTGGCCGGCGTGCTCGCGCTTCGGGGGGGGCGGGAGAATCCGTTCGCGCTCCACCGCGAGCTGGGGGACTGGATGACCCGCTACTGCACGGTCGTGCGCAAGGAGGAGAAGCTCCGCCAGACCGACGCGAAGATCCAGGAGCTCCAGGAGCGGTGGAATCGGATCGATCTCCCCGACACCGGTGAATGGGTGAACCAGTCGGTCGTGTTCACGCGCCAGCTCCAGGAGATGCTGGAGCTCGCCCGGGCGATGGTGCAGGGGGCGATCGCGCGCCAGGAGAGTCGGGGTGTGCATCTGCGGCCGGAGTTCCCCGAGCGCGACGACGAGAGGTGGCTCGCGACGACGATCGCCGAGTGGACGCCCGACGGCCCCCGACTCTCGTACGAGCCTGTGGACGTCTCGCTGATCCCGCCACGCCCGCGGCAGTACCGAAGGGACATTCGATGAGCGAGCGGGACGAAGCGCGGAGCGACATGGACATCGAGATCCCGCCTCCGGGAACGGAGGAAAAGGAAGCGATCGGGACCGTGCGGCTCCGGATCAAGCGGCAGGACGGGCCGGAGACGCCGCCCTACTGGCAGCCGTTCGAGGTTCCCGAGCGCCCCAACATGAACGTGATCGAGTGCCTGATGGAGATCCGCCGGAACCCCGTGGACGCCGAGGGCCGCCGGACGACGCCGGTGGCGTGGGCGATGAGCTGTCTCGAGGAGGTGTGCGGGATCTGTACGATGCTCGTCAACGGCCACGTCCGGCAGTCGTGCTCGGCGCTGGTCAAGGACCTCGAGCGGCCGATCGCGCTGGAGCCTATGACCAAGTTCCCGGTCCGAAGGGACCTGGTCGTCAACCGACAGCGGCTCTTCGACCACTACCGCCGGGTCAAGGCGTGGATTCCGATCGACGGCACCTACGCGCTGGGGCCGGGCCCGCGAATGGACGAGCGCGACCGCGAAGAGGGGTACTGGCTGTCGCGTTGCATGTCGTGCGCCTGCTGCATCGAGGCGTGCCCGCAGGTGACGCCCGGCCAGGACGAGGAAGCGGGGTTCATGGGCGCGGCACCGATCACCTGGGCGCGGCTCATGAACCTGCATCCGACGGGGAAGATGCAGGCAGTCGAGCGCTACGAAGGCCTCATGGGGCCGGGCGGGATCGCCGACTGCTCGAAGGCCGGCAACTGCACCGTCGTCTGCCCCAAGGAGATCGAGAACCTGGAGTCGATCGCCGCCATGAACCGGCAGATCAGCCGGTATCTGCTGGTGGACTGGCTGAAGGGATAGGGCCCGATAGCGGGGCGCTGGCTGGCAGATCCTTGGTCCAACCCACGATGAAGTCCGCCGCTCCCGGGTCGAGATCGCGCTCGCGGAAGGGGGACGGATCGATGGCGTTGAAGAGCTGCCTCATTCGGCGACGCGCACCTCGATGATTCTGTACTTCTCGGGGATTGCATCACCGGCGGAGGCGCGTTCAGGAGCCACAGCGCTACTCCTGGTCGGGCAAGGTCTCCACCCCGGTCAGGCTGGCTTCGCCCACACCGATGCCTTCTTTGCCCAGCTCGTATCCTCGTAGCGTCCGGCGAACGCTTCCGCCGTTTCAGCGAGCGCCCTGCCGTCGCCGCTGTCCTTGTAGCGCGCCACTCCGGCCCAGTAGAGCGCCTCCGGAGCGGCTTCGCTCTCCGGATAGCGATCGACGACCTCCTGGAAGCCGAGCTCCGCTTCCTTCCACTCCTGGCGGTGGAAGGCCATCTTGGCGAGACCCAGGCTCAGCTGCCCGAGGAAGTCCGTGGCCGGAAGGAACCCCTCGATCCGGTGCCGCTCGTCGCCGTCCGGGTCCAGCTCGAGGATGGTCGGCGTCCATTGCGCGGCGTAACGCTCACCGAAGCGCCGGTAATCATCCGGCTGCTCGCGGACGTGGACGCGCGCGGGAATGAAATTCTCGGTGACGAGGCGCGCCACGCGCTCGTCAGGCCACACCTCGGCATCCAGCCGAGCACACCCGCCTCACATCGGCGCAGCGCTGAAATCCAGCAGCACCGGGCGCCGCTGCGTCCTGGCTTCGTCGAGCACACGATCGACGTCGTGTCGCCACGCGATTGCCATTTCTCCTCCTTTCGGGTTCAGCCGCTCATCCGAAGGTATCAATTGGCCCCACCTCCGGGGAGAGGCTCAGGAAGAAGCGAGCGGAATCGGCTCGATGTTGTGGTTGAGGCGGAAGAGGTTGGTCGGGTCGTACCGGTTCTTGATCTCTATGAGACGTTCGTAGTTCTGGCCGTAGTTGATCTGGACTCGATCCTGATCCTCGCTGGCCATGAAGTTGACGTAGCCGCTCCCTTCCGAGTACGGTCGAAGAGCTTCGTCGTACTCCCGAACCCAGCGCATATTCTGTTCGTTGTCGGCGGGATCTCGCCAGGCGCCGCCGATCACGGTGGCGAACAAGGCCTCTCGATAGGCGTATGCCGTGCCGTCCGATGGCACCCGCTGACACGCACCGTTCATCGGATAGAGGAACGTGCCCGTCTCGATGCAGGGGACATTCGGGGCGTGCTCCAGGTGGGCCTCGATCGCATCATCCTGGAGGTCGCGCGCGAAGTTGCCCTTCCAGTAGTGCTGAAGTCCGGGAGGCAGAAGGGCATCGAACATC
>DASRVB010000046.1:0-27512 GCA_035687725.1 Gemmatimonadota bacterium | reverse complement strand
GTTTCCGGAACCATGGCCAGCGCATCGCGCGCGCTCGCGGCGTACTCCGCCGCCATGCTGCGCGTGGCGTCGATCCCGCCACGGGCGTGCACCAGCTCGATCACGCGATCGATGGCCTGGGCCGAAGCTCCACCGGCCGGTCGAAAGACCTCCTGCACCTCCCTGCGCTCGGCCGGAGACAATCGCGGCAGAACCGCGAGCAGGGGAAAGGTCGCTTGCCCTTCCTTGAGATCGGATCCGGCCGGCTTCCCCATGACGGCCTGTTCCCCGCCATAATCCATGAGGTCGTCCACCAGCTGGAACGCCATTCCCAACCGATGCCCGTAAGCCGCCAGCTCCTCACGATGCGCCGGCGCCCCGATCACCGCACCCATCTCGCACGCGGTGGCGACGAGGCTCGCGGTCTTCTTCTCGATCAGATAGAAATACTGAGCGGGATCCTCGACGAGCTTTCGGTGGTGAGCGATCTCGACCATCTCTCCGATGGTGAGATCATTGGTGACCCGGGCAGCGAGCCCGATCAGCTCGAGATCACCGAGCCGGGTAATCTCCGACATCGCCCGCGAGTACAGGTAGTCTCCCATGATCACCGAGACCTTGTGATCCCACTTGCTGTTGAGCGTCGGCATACCACGTCGCAGCGCGGATTCGTCGATCGAATCGTCGTGGACCAGAGAGGCGAGATGGATGATCTCGATGACCGAGCCGAGCGAGATCTCGCGGTGATCCGGATCTTCCTCGATACGGTTACAGAGCGACAGCAGGACGGGACGGAAGAGCTTGCCGCGCATCTGCTGCAGGTGGAACGAGATCTCGTTGATGAACGGCACGTCGGCTTCCAGGACCCGGCTCATGTGGGCGATCACGCCATCCAGGACGTCGTGAACCAGCCCCTGGATGGTGGCCAGGGAAGGAGTGGCGGCGCCGGCTTTCATCGGTTCGAAAGCTTAACGCTGGGTATGGGTGCGGGCAACGAGCGCGGCGGCCCACTCGTCGGGAACGGCGGGCGTTCCCAGGCGGCTCCTGTGACCCGGCGTGCCGTGGAAGTCCGAGCCTCCAGTCGGCAGCAGATCGAGGTCGCGCGCCAGCGCCTCGTAGTGGCGGGTGCGCGCCGAGGAATGTTCGGTGTGACGGACCTCCAGCGCTTCGAGTCCGGATTCCACCAGCACGGGGATCAGATCGTCGCGGCGAAACGTCCCGGGATGCGCCAGCGACGCGATGCCGCCCGCCTGCCTGATCAGGTCGAAGGCATCACGCGGGGACAGCGCTTCCTTCGGAACGAACGCCGGCGCATGCCGGCCCAGCCAGCGCCGGAACGCCTCGTCGAGAGATCCCGCATGGCCGCGTGCGACGAGCGCACGCGCCACGTGCGGGCGCGCGATCGTCCCCGCTCCGCTGGCCGCCTGGACGTCTGCGAACTCGATCTCCACTCCGAGTTCGACCAGCCTCGCGACGATCTCCCGCGCGCGAGCTTCCCGCTTGCGTGCGAGATCGGTCAGCGCGGCACGCAGCGCAGGGTTCTGCGCGTCGATACCGTAGGCGAGGATGTGGGCCTCCCGATCCGCCACGTGCACCGTGAGCTCCGCGCCTGAGAGGATTTCCAGTCCCGGCGGAGCGGAGCGTCGTGCCTCGTCCAGTGCATCGGTCGCGTCGTGGTCGGTGATGGCGAGCAGCGACAGCCCGCGGGAAGACGCCAGCCGCGTCAGCTCGGCAGGAGACAGCGCCCCGTCCGAGACGGTGGTATGGCAATGGAGATCGACGGGCAAATCAGAGCCCGAGGACTTCGAGAGCGATCTCGTACCTGCCGAAAGGCGGCATGACGTAGACGCCACGCACGCCGCGGAGACCGCGCACTCCATCCAGCGCTTCGCGCGCGATCGCGACCCCCTCGGCGCGCGCCGCCCGCTTTCCCTCCGCCGCGCGCATCCGCTCCCGCACCGGCTCGGGGATTCGCATCCCCGGAACCTCATTGTGCAGGAACTCCGCGTTGCGATACGAGTGAAGCGGCAGGATGCCAACCAGGATCGGGATCAGGGAATCGCCGAGCTCCTCCAGGAAGGACTCGAGCAGGAGGGGGTCGTAGACGGGCTGCGTCATGGCGAACTCGGCGCCGGCCTCCAGCTTGCGCCGGAAGCGCTCGATCTCGCGCTGTATGTCGATCGCGCCCGGGTTCACCCCCACGCCGATGTGCAGCGACAGCGGGATGCCGGTCTCTCTGCCGGCGGCGTCGATCCCGCGGCCGAGACCCGCCGCGACGCGCGTCAAGCCGATCGAGTCGACGTCGAAGACCGCGGTGGGGATCGCGTACTCCCCTGCTTTGGGCGGATCGCCGGTAATGATCAGGACGTTCTTGACGTCCAGCGCATGCGCCGACAGCAGGTCGGCCTGCATGCCGTACAGGTTCCGGTCGCGGCAGCAGTAGTGGATGATCGTCTCCATGCCGGGAACGGCGTCCCGGATCGCCCGCGCGATCGCCAGCGGGGTGGGCCGCGGGGAGATGCGCGCGTATTCCGGCACATTGACCGCGTCTACTCCCGCGGCGGAGAGAGCGCGCACCGATTCGACCAGCTCGCCGAGAGCGGCGCTCTTGGGCGGGGTGAGCTCCACCGACGTGACGAATGCACCGCGCTCCGAAAGCCGCCGGGCGAGCGGAGTCCGCTCCTCCGGCGAGCGCGTCGGTAGCCGGGGGGCCTCCGCCACGGCCCCCGCGATCGCGGCGCGGCTGCTCCCGCGATCCGGTGCGAAACCAGCGACCTCGCGCTTCATCTGCCGCACGTGCTCGGGAGTCGTTCCGCAACACCCACCGAGCAGTCGGACGCCCGCCTTCACGAACCGGCGCGCGTATTTGCCGAAGTACTCGGCGCTCGCCATGTAGAGGAGTCGTCCCTCCACTGACTGCGGCAACCCGGCGTTGGGCATGGCGGCGAGCAGGAGGTCGGGCCGCGTCATTCGCGCGATCACGTCCAGCATCGGCTTCGGCCCGACCGAGCAGTTGGCGCCGATCACGTCGGCGCCAGCGGCGATCAGGCGCTCGACCACGATCTCGGGCGTCTCGCCGCCCTGCGTCTCGCCCTCTTCGGTGAATGTCATCATGGCGATCACGGGTACGCCGGAGTCGAGCCGGCGGATGGCGCCCAGCGCGGCTTCCATCTCGACGAGCCAGGGGATCGTCTCGACGACGAAGACGTCGACTCCCGCTTCGAGCAGCGCCTCCGCCTGCTCGCCGAAGATCCGCTCGAGATCCTCGGCCGAGAACTGCCCGGCGACCTGGCCCGCGACGCCGACCGGTCCCATCGATCCGCCCACCCACCCTTCGTCCCCGGCCACCTCACGGGCGAGGCGCACGCCGGCGGCGTTGATCTCTCGCACCTGGTCCTCCAGCCCGTGGCCGGCCAGACGCGAGCGATTGGCTCCGAACGTGTTGGTCTCGAGCAGCTCGGCGCCGGCGCTCCGGTATTGCCGGTGCACCTCGGCGACGAGCCCCGGCTGGGTGAGGCACAGAGCGTCGAAGGACTGGTTGATGAAGACGCCGCGCTCGTAGAGAGCGGTGCCCATCGCGCCGTCGGCTACCACGACGGCCTCGTGGAGCCGATCGATGAGCAGGGCTCCGCGGCGCGCGGACGCTCGAATCGGCGTGATCACGCTGGCTTCAATCCCTGGGCAGGCTGCTGCCGACCTTGCTCAGGATGTCCGTGGCGACTTCGTTCTGGGGATCGACGAGCAGCATCTCCTCCGCCGCCCGGCGCGCCGAGGACCGACGGCCGCCCTCGACGTGCCAGCGTGCCTGCGACGAGAGCGCTTCCAGGACGAGCGACGCCATGCCGAGCTGACGCGCGGCTTCCGTCCAGGCGCCGTAGTGCTCGTCCTTCGCCGCCCCGAGTGCGGCAAGCCGGCGATAAGCGTCGACCGCCTCTTCCCAGCGGCGCTGCGAGGTGAACCCCTTGCCGGCTTCGGCCAGCTGCTCCGCGGCGCGCCGAGTATCGCCTTCGGCGACAGCGCGCTCGGCAAGCGATACCATCTCTGCGTACCCGCCCTTGCCCTCCGCGCGGTCCACGGGTTCGGGCGCTGCGCGACCGGGCCCGGGGGCACGCTCCGAGTAGCTGGTCGGCTCGATCTCGAGACCCAGCGGGATTGGCGGCGGCGAGGACGCTGCCTCCGTCGCAAGCCGGACCGGGGGCTCCTCTACGACGGGCTCGATCGCCTTCCCCTCCTCGGACTGGACCGGAGCCGGGGTAGACGGCCTTGGCGGGCGGTCGCCGTGCTCCGCGAGCCGATCGCTGATCCGCGCCACTCCTTCCGCGTCGCCCCGGGCCTCGTACTCGCGGCGCAGAGCGCGGTACTCCTGGACCGCCGCGTCCCGCTGGCCGTTCTCCGCATACAGCCGGGCCAGCCGCTCGCGCTGTATCGGCTTGTCCAGACCCAGGCCGACGACGTCGGCAAGCGCGGCGATGGCCTCCTTGGGCTGACCGGCGCGCTCCATGCGATCGGCGTATGCCTCGAGCTCGCGGGCGGCATCGGCGCGCAGTCCCTTGGCTGCGTAGAATCTGCCGAGGAGCAGGGCGGCGTTGTCGTTCTCGGGGGCGTAGCGGCGGATCTTCTTGCAGCAGGCGATCGCGTTGTCGTACATCCCCTCGCGGGCGTACGCTTCGGCCGACTGTCGATAGTGATCCACGGCGGACTGGATGTCGCCCTTGTCGAGGTAGGCGTCCCCCAGACCGTTCAGCGCGGAGGCCGGCTGGGCGATGCCCTGAACATCCGCCTGCCTGAGCTCTTCCAGGTACCGCGCGATCGCGTCGTCGGGGTTCTCGTGTCGCGCCGCGGCGTGCTTTTCCTTCTTGAACCAGCTCAGTCCGTTCACTCCTTTGACGAGGGGTGCGTCAAGATAGGAGCGCCGTTCGGCTCGGGCTAG
This sequence comes from Gemmatimonadota bacterium, assembly GCA_035687725.1. Classification (GTDB taxonomy): domain Bacteria; phylum Gemmatimonadota; class Gemmatimonadetes; order JACCXV01; family JAHWKZ01; genus JAICNR01. Next base: position 22,603 of record DASRVB010000046.1, on the reverse strand, counting down.
ATCGCATTTCGTCTCTCCACAGCGCGCGTCCTTCGCGCGCGACGAGCACCGCGCGCGGCACTCCGTAATGGTACGCCAGATTGCGTACGTCGGGGGTTTCGAACACCGCGACGTCTCCCGGCGAGCCCACGTCGAAGGATCCGAGCTCGGGGCGGCCGACCGCCAGCGCACCCCCCCGCGTCACCGCGCGGACCGCTTCGGGGATCGTCAGACCGAGATTGAGACAGGCCAGCGGCACCATGAGCGAGAGATTCTGGCTCATCGAGGAGCCGGGGTTGAAGTCGGTGGCGATCGCCAGGGTGGCGCCGGCGTCGGCGAGCGCTCTGCCGGGGGCGTGCCGGCCGAGCCTGAGGAACAGGGAGGTGCCGGGGAGGAGCGTCGCGACGGTGGCGGATGCCCCCAGGGCGGCGATTCCCCGCTCGTCGATCGCCACGAGATGGTCGGCGCTCGCGGCCTTCAGGCGCGTGGCCAGCTCGGCCCCACCGAGCGGCGTGAACTCCTCGGCGTGGATCTTGAGACCGAGCCCCAGCTCCGACGCCCGTTCCAGGATCCGCTCGCTCTCCGCCAGCGTGAAGGCTCCCTCCTCGCAGAACACGTCGCAGTACGCGGCCAGGTACTCCTCCACCACCGCCGGCAGCATCTCGTCGACCACGAGCCGCACGTAGGCGTCGCGGTCGGCGGCGTACTCCTCGGGAACCGCGTGGGCTCCGAGGAAGGTCGCCACGAGCCTCGGCAGAGCCTCTTCCTCCGAGAGCCGGCGGACTACGCGCAGGGTCTTGAGCTCGTCCTCGACCGTGAGCCCGTACCCGGACTTGACCTCGACCGTGGTGACGCCGAAGCGCGCGAACTCGGCGATCCGGGGCCGCGAGATCTCGACCAGCTCGTCCTCGCCGCGCGCGCGGAGGTCCCGTACGCTGAACAGAATCCCGCCGCCGGCCGCGGCGATCTCCGCGTACGTCGATCCGGACAGCCGCCGCTCGAACTCGTGCTCTCGGCCGGCGCCGAAGACCGCGTGGGTGTGGGAATCGACCAGGCCCGGCAACGCGACGCACCCGGTTCCGTCGAACACGCGCGGGTCCTCGCCGTCGCCGAGGAGAGCCGCCGCTTCCGAGGGCAGGTCGGCCATCGGGCCGGTGGCGGCCACCTCGCCGTTCCGCACCCACACGAAGGCGTCCTCGACGATCGACAGCGGATCGGAGGTCCGGCCGCGCGGGTCCACGAGCTGCGCGAGCCCGTGAACCAGGAGCTCGCCCCCACCCGGCGCGCGCGTGCCCGCGGCCTCCGTCACTCCCCGCCCATGGGGAGCCGCAGGCCCTTCTCACGCGCGGCCCGGCGCGCCTCCTCGTAGCCCGCGTCCGCATGGCGCGCGACGCCCAGGCCCGGGTCGTTCGTCAGCACGCGTTCGAGGCGCAGCGCCCCTTCGGCGGTCCCGTCGGCTACCGTAACCTGCCCGGCGTGGAGGCTGAGCCCGATCCCGACTCCGCCGCCGTGATGGAAGCTGACCCAGGAGGCTCCGGAGGCGGTATTCAGGAGCGCGTTCAGCACCGGCCAGTCCGCGATCGCGTCCGAGCCGTCCGCCATGTCCTCGGTCTCGCGGTACGGAGATGCGACGGAGCCCGTGTCGAGGTGATCGCGACCGATCACGATCGGGGCCTCGAGCGAGCCGTCGGCCACCATCGCGTTCATCTGCTCCGCCAGCTTCCACCGGTCGCCGTATCCGAGCCAGCTGATGCGAGCCGGCAGGCCCTGGAACGCGACGCGCTCCCCGGCGAGCCTGATCCAGCGCTGGAGCGGCTCGTCGTCGGGAAAGAGCTCGCCGATCGCCCGGTCGATGGCCGCGATGTCGCCCGGCTCCCCGGAGAGCGCCGCCCACCGGAAGGGCCCCTTCCCCTCGCAGAACAGCGGCCGTATGTACGCCGGCACGAAGCCCGGGATCTCGAACGCGTCGTCGACCCCCGCGTCCAGCGCCTGTCCGCGCAGGTTGTTGCCGTAGTCGAACGCCACCGCGCCCATGCGCTTGAGCTCGAGCATCGCGCGGCAGTGAACGGCCATGGAGCCCATCGCCCGGCGCACGTACTCGTCGGGATCGCCCGTCCGGAGCTCGGCCGCATCGGCGAGATCCAGGCCCGCGGGCACGTACCCGTTCAGGGCATCGTGCGCGCTCGTCTGGTCGGTGAGCACGTCGGGCACCTGCTCGCGGCGCACGATCTCGGGAAGGATTTCGGCGCAGTTCCCGGCGAGACCGACCGAGACCGCCTCCCCGGCCGCGGCGGCAGCCGTCATGCGGTCGAGGGCCGCGTCCAGATCCGGGGCGATCTCGTCCAGGTAGCGGCCCGCGACGCGTCGCTCGAGCCGCGCGCGGTCGATCTCCACGATCAGGCAGGCCGCGCCGTTCATGGTGGCCGCCAGCGGCTGCGCGCCCCCCATCCCCCCACAGCCCCCGGTCAGGATCCAGCGGCCTGCCAGCGAACCTCCGAAGTGCCGCGCCGCGACGGCCGCGAAGGTCTCGTAGGTTCCCTGGAGGATCCCCTGCGATCCGATATAGATCCACGAGCCGGCCGTCATCTGACCGTACATCGTCAGACCGAGGCCCTCGAGACGCCGGAACTCGTCCGCCGTGGCCCAGCGCGGGACGAGATTGGCGTTGGCGATCAGCACCCTGGGGGCCATGGGGTGCGTGCGGAAGACGCCGACCGGCTTGCCCGACTGGACGCAGAGGGTCTCGTCGTTCTCCAGGTCCTCCAGCGCCCCCACGATCGCATCGAAGCATTCCCAGCTGCGGGCGGCGCGGCCGGAGCCGCCGTACACGACCAGCCGGTCGGGATCCTCGGCGACCTCCGGATCGAGGTTGTTCATCAGCATCCGGAGCGCGGCCTCCTGGTGCCAGCCACGGCACCGGAGCTTCGTCCCGCGCGGCGCGCGCACCGGACGCGGCCCCGCGGCGGTCATGGCATCGGTCATCGGGTCCTCCCCCCGCGGACTGCCCGAGCGCCTCTCGCCGATCAGTCCGGCGGGCTCTCCAGCGTGCCCTGGACGATGCACTGGATGAGGAAGACGTTGGCCGTGAAGCTGAAGGTCCCGTCCTGGAAGCCGGTCGCGGCCGCCCCGGGACCGTTCCCGAAGACGAACTGCTGGGTGATGTTCCCCTCGGCCGTGATCGTGGGGATCTCGGGATCGCCCGTCTCGAGCAGGATCGGCCCGGTGAACACCGCCAGGCCGCTCGGAGAGAGCGAAGCGACGGGATCGTTCTGCACGTTGGGAATCAATGCGCTGACCCCGAGCTGCGCGGTGGACGGCGTGGGCTGGTTCACGCTCATGTCGACGACGACCGACGTTCCCGCCTCGAGCCCGAGGGCGTCCTGGCAGACGTCGCTGATGAACGTCAGCGTGAAGTCCGTGCTGAACGTCCCCGCCACTACGGGGAAGGCGGTGACGATGAACTGCGCCTGGGCCGATTTCTCGCCGTCGCTTACGGTCACGGCGATCACGTACTCGCCCGGGATGTCGGCAGTGAACGTCGCCTGCGTCCCCTCCAGGCCGAGGGCGGGCGTCGCCGCGCTCCCATCGGGCGCGTCCAGGGTCCAGGTGAACTCGAGCGGATCGCCGTCGGCGTCCGTGAAGGCGGCGGTTGCGGTCACGCTCTCTCCCACCAGGATCTGCGCGTTGCCGTCGATCGTCAGCGTTCCGACCGGCGGGTGATTGAACGGCCCCACCGTCAGGGTCGCCGTGTCTGTCGACGTGAACTGCCCGTCGCTCACGGCCAGCTGGACCACGTACACGCCCTCGAGATCGGGCGTGAAGCTCGCCAGCGACGCGTTGGGGGACGCGATCTGGGCGGTCGAGCCCTCGGGCCGCGAAACGATCGACCACGCGAACGTCAGCGGATCGCCGTCTGGATCGGACGATCCCGTGCCATCCAGCGTCATCGTGATCGTCTCCGTCCCCTCGAGGTCGAACCCGGCATCCGCTGTCGGCGCCCGGTTGGTGCCAGGAGCGGTGGCCGTGACCCGCACCTCGTCGACGTCCTGGCCTCCGCGGCCGTCGGTGACCATGACCGTCAGCAGGTACTCTCCGGCCACGTCCGGCGTGATGGCGACCGCGGCCGCGTTCGCAGGCGCCGGCTGCGCGGTGCTGCCGTCGGGTCGCGCCGTCACCGTCCAGGCGAAGGTCAGCGGGTCGCCGTCCGGGTCGTCCGCCGTGGCGGTGATCGTCGCCGTGGCGCCCACGGTGACCCCCTGATCCGCGCCGGCGTCGACGGTGGGAGCGAGGTTGGCGGCGCCGACCGTCACCCGGACCGTGTCCCGGTCGGCGAATTCGGCGTCGAAGACGGTCAGCTCGAACTCGTACACGCCCGTGGCCGCCGGAGTGAAGGTCGCCTGGGACGCAGCCGCGCCCGCGAGCGAGACCGGCACCCCGCCGGGAGAGACGGTCGTGCGCCACTCGAAGGTGAGGGGGTCGCCATCCGGATCGGACGACTCCGCCCCGGAGAGCGTCACCTGCGCCCCCACCGTGCCGGCCTGGTCGGCGCCGGCGCTGGCGACCGGGGCGCGGTTGGGCGGGGGCCCGTCCGCTTCGACCGCGGCGGAGATGACGGTGAAGTGGGAGACGTGGCCGCGGACGGTGATTCCGCTGGAACCGATGTCGACGGTGATGCCGGTCAGATCCTCGAGGCCGGTCGCGGTCGTCGCCAGGAGCGTGAGATCGGCCGGATCGATGCCGGTCAGCTCGGAGTTCGGGACGAACACGAACACCTCGACCGGCAGCTGGAACTGCTGGCCTTCGGGCGCGAAACGGTACGCCTGGCCGATCGCCCCTGCGCCCTCGAGCGACGCGGGCGTGGACACCGCCGTGATCGTGATCGTCACATCGTCGTCGAGCGCACCGGCGGGGACCGTCACGCCGGCCTGTGTCTGGAGCGTGACCGTGCCGCCGGCCGGCCCCAGCGTGCCGGATCCGTCGCCGCCGTCGGGGCCCGCCGGGCCGTTGCCGTCGCTGCAGGCCAGCCCCAGGATCACGATCGGCGATAGAGAGATCCAGCTCCTACGCATCAGGACTCCATCGGTTCAGGAACATCGATCGCCACGTCTGGGGGGAGGGATGAAACGACGGGCACGGAAACCATTGCGGCCAATCCCCAAGATGGCCCGGCCCCCCCGGACCGTCAACGGGACGGCCGGGGACCGGTCAGCGCTGGCCGACGATCGTCCCCACCACGTGGCAGGTGAACGCCGTGAAGTCGAAATCGATGTCCATGGCATCGCCCGAGAACGTCCCGTCGAACGTGCCCTGGGCGTTGAACTCGTCCCCCGGCGTGGCGCGATCCGGGTCGATGATCACTACCCCCGGCCCGAAATGGAAATCCCCGTCCGCAGAGAGCATGCCGACCGGGTTGCTGCCGAACTCGTCCCGCAGCTCGGTGATATGCAGAGTCACGTCGGATCCCGATTGCGTGACCCTCATCGGTCTGGTGGTCGAGTCGCCGGACCTGACGACGTCCAGGCAACCGGTCGCCTGAACCGCGGTGAACGTTGCGTCATAGGTGCCCGCGACGGCCGGGGGGTTGTCGTTGTCGGTAGGGCCGCCGCCATCGCCCCCGCAGGCCGCCAGGGCCAGGGTCAGCGCGCCCGCCACGACGCGGCCCGTCACCGATGCGATCCGCTTGCTCATGCGCTGCATTCCTCCTTGAAGGAGATCGGTTCGCCATGGCGACCAGGCCGAATACACCTGTGGGGGGCACGCCGGTCCGCCGTCACCGGAGCTCGACCGAGTGCTCGGCGCGAGCCGCCACGGTCCCCACCCGCGCGGCGGCGTCCCAACCCGCCCCCCGGAGCGCGTGCAGGAGATCCGCCTCCTCGCTCGCCGGGACCGCGAGGAGCAGGCCCCCGCTCGTCTGGGGATCGAACGCGGCGAGCCGGCGGCCTTCCGACACGGATTCGGCGACCGACGCGCGCGGCTCGAAGTAGCTTCTGTTGTTGCGCCCGCCGCCCGGCACGTGGCCGGCGAGCCCGAGCTCCTCGACGCGATCGAAGAGCGGCAGCGCATCGGCTTCGAAGACGAGCGTCACGCCGCTGGCATCCGCCAGCTGGACGGCGTGTCCCACGAGTCCGAAGCCGGTCACGTCGGTGGCCGCGCGCGTGCCTGCTTCGAGGGCGAGCTCCGAGGCGGTCGCCGAAAGCCGCTTCATCGACTCGACGGCCTCGGCGATCTCCTCCTGATCGACGGCGCCGTTCTTCAGCGCGGTGGTCAGCACGCCCGTTCCCAGGGCTTTGGTGAGGACCAGAACGTCCCCCGGTCTCGCGCCGGCGTTGGTGAGCAGTCGGTCCGGGTGGCCCGTCCCGGTGACCGCCAGCCCGTACTTCAGCTCCTCGTCCTGGATCGAGTGGCCGCCGATGATCGCGCAGCCGGCCTCGCGGCATTTGTCCGCACCGCCCGAGAGTATCCGTCCGAGGATCTCGGGATCGAGGCCGGTCGGAGGCCAGCACACCAGGGCGAGCGCCGTGCGTGGCGTGCCGCCCATCGCGTAGACGTCGGAGAGCGCGTTCGCGGCGGCGATCTGGCCGTAGTCCCAGGGATCGTCCACGATCGGCGTGAAGAAGTCCACGGTCTGGATCAGCGCCAGATCGGGCGCGACCCGGTATACCCCCGCGTCGTCGAACGACCCGGCATCCACCAGGACGTCGGGATTTCGGGGTCCGGGCCTCAGCCCCTCGAGCGCCTTATGCAAGTCCGCCGGACTCAGCTTCGACGCTCAACCCGCGCACCGCACTTTCTCGGTGAGCTTGGTGATCTCTTCCCGGGTCACGCGCGCTCTCCGCGGGTCAGCGGCTCCCCCTGACTGCGATGGCGTCGATCTCGATCAGCGCGCCTTTCGGCAGCGCCGCGACCTCGACGGTGGACCGCGCGGGGAACGGCTCTTCGATCACCTCCGCATAGACGGCGTTGAAGGCGGCGAAGTCCGCCATGTCGGCGAGGAACACGGTCGTCTTCACGACGTCTCCCCACCCGGATCCCGCTGCCTCGAGGATGGCGGCTACGTTCTGTAGGGCCTGGAGAGTCTGCGCCTCGATCCCTTCGGGCAGCTGTCCGCTGGACGGGTCACCACCCAGCTGTCCGGCGGTGAAGACGAGATCCCCGGCCACGATCCCCTGGCTGTAAGGCCCCAGCGCCCGTGGCGACGCGTTCGTCCGTACGACTTCCCTGTGATGCATCTCCCTCCTCTTCGTGAGCAGTGGATTCCGAGGCGTACTGTTTCGTACGCCGCAGGAATCCACTCGACGCGCAACGCCGTAGATGGGCCATTTTCAACGCCCCATCAAAACAACCCGTGGATGGTGCCGTCGGGGTCGACCCGCATCCCCGCCGCCGCCGGCTTCTTCGGCAATCCCGGCATCGTCATGATGTCGCCCGTCAGGACCACGAGGAAGCCTGCGCCGGCCGAAGGTCTAACCTCGCTGACGGTAATGTGGAACCCCTTGGGGCGACCCAACCGGGATGGATCGTCGGACAGCGAGTACTGCGTCTTGGCGACGCAGACGGGCAACCGCCCCAGACCGATCTTCTCCAGCGACTCGACGTCGCGCTCCGCGGGCCGCGTGTACTCGACACCCTCTGCGCCGTACACCTCGCGTGCGATCGTCTCGACCTTCTCGCGAATCGGCATCTCGAGCGGGTACAGGAAGCGGAATCCGCCGCTCGTCGCCGTCTCCACCGCGTCGATCACCTTGTCCGCCAGGTCCAGCCCGCCTGCGCCGCCTTCGGCGAACACGCGCGCCCGCGCGGCCGGAACTCCCCGCTCGGCGCAGAACCGCTCGATCCGCTCCAGCTCGGCGGAGTCGTCGCCCGCGAACTCGTTCAGTGCGACCACGCGGGGCACTCCGAAGCGTGCAAGGATCTCGAGGTGGGCCGCCAGATTGGGCAGGCCCCGCTCGACCGCCCCCACGTCCGGTGCCGCGAGGGCGCGTCGCGCTACACCGCCGTTGAACTTCAGCGCCCGTACCGTGGCGACGACGACCGCGGCCGAGGGCTCGATTCCCCCGTATCGGCACTTGATGTCGAAGAACTTCTCCGCCCCGAGGTCGGTTCCGAACCCGGCTTCGGTGACGCAGTACTCGCCGAACGCGAGTCCCATTCGCGTGGCGAGAAGCGAGTTACAGCCGTGCGCGATGTTGGCGAACGGGCCGCCGTGGACGAAGGCGGGTCCGCCCTCGATCGTCTGCACCAGGTTCGGCTGGATCGCGTTCTTCAACATGAGGGTCATTGCGCCCTGGGCCTCGAGATCGCGCGACCGGACCGCCTCACCGTCGTAGGTGAAGCCGATCACGATCTCTCCCAGCCGTCGCTCGAGATCCTCGATCCCCTCGGCGAGGCATATTATGGCCATGACCTCGCTCGCCACCGTGATCTGAAACTGCTCCTCACGCGGGACGCCGTGTGACCGGCCGCCGAGCCCGACGACGACGTTCCGGAGCGAGCGGTCGTTCATGTCGAGCGCGCGCTTCCACAAGACCTGGCGCGGATCGATGCCCAGCGGATTGCCGTGGTGCACGTGGTTGTCGATAAGCGCCGCGAGCAGATTGGTCGCTGCGCCGACGGCATGGATGTCTCCGGTGAAATGGAGATTGATCTCCTCCATCGGAAGCACCTGCGACCAGCCGCCCCCCGCGGCGCCTCCCTTTATCCCCATGCAGGGTCCCATGGATGGCTCGCGCAGGCAGAGGACGGCGCGTTTGCCGCGCCGGTTGAGCGCCTGCGCCAGTCCGACCGAGACCGTCGACTTCCCCTCGCCGGCGGACGTCGGACTCACGCCGGTCATGAGAACGAGCCGCCCGGCCGAGGATCTTCCGTCGAGCGCTGCCAGCCGCACCTTGGCCATTCGGTCGCCGTACGTCTCGATGTGGTCGCTGGAAAGGCCGAGCTCCGCGGCGACATCCGAGATTGGACGCAGCTCGACGGAACGGGCGATCTCGATGTCGCTCTTCATGCCGTGGGTATCCGCGCTTCCGGGTGACGGAGGTGGACGTCCGCGATCGTGAGCCGGACGACGGACGTCCCAAGATAGTATCGCGCGCCGGCCGGCGTCACCGCGCAGGTCGGCCGCTTCCTCGTCTCGCTTCAGACCGAGAAGTACCTGGCTCTGGGATGGTGCACGATCAACGCCGCCGTCGACAACTCCGGGACCAGCGCGCCGGCCTCGGTGAGATCGAGGCCCAGCGCTTCCCGCGCGGGCAGCAGGTCGAAGACGATCTCGTGCTGGAGGACATCGGGACAAGCGCCATAGCCCCACGAGTAACGGAGCCCGCGCCCAGGAGCGATGCCGAGATCCTCGCGCACGCGCTCGTGCACGAATTCCGCGCTGGCCTCGGCGAGCCGCACCCCGAACCCGTGCAGGTAGTAGCCTTCGCTGTAATCGCCGCGCTCCATGAGCGCGCTCGAGCGCTCGAGCAGCTCGTCCCCGACGGTCACGATCTGCAGCGCGACCACGTCCTTCCCGTCTCGGGTGGGCCGGAACCAGTCGGCGAGGCAGAGACGATCCCTGTCGGCCTGACGCGGAAAATCGAAGCGCGCTATCTCGCGGTCCGGGTCGCCCGGGTCGTAGAGCACGAGCGCGTTGCCGTCGCCGGCCGCCGGCCAGATCCCGTAGACGCCCCGGGGCACGATCCAGCCCGACGCCAGCGCCTCGGCCTGGTATCGCTCCAGCCGGGGCTCGAACTCCTCCTCCATCAGCTTACGATACGCTTCGCCCTTCGCGTTCTTCGCACCCCAGTGGAGCCGGTACAGCGTGTTGCGATCGATCCGCTCGTAGAGAGCCTCAAGCGGCAGGCTGTCGAGCACGCGCGTACCGTAGAAACTCGGGCGCGGGATCTCCTCGTCCGCGAGCGGACCGTCGCCGTTCGTGGAGCGTCCCCGCTCCGCGACCGTTGCCTTGAGCGCCGCGCGCCGCTCGATTCCCTCCCGGATCTCGACGTGCCTGGCGCGCACGAACTCCTCGCGCCGGTCCGGATCGACCAGCGTCTCCACCGCGGAGAGCCCCTCGAACGCGTCCTTGCAATAGAACAGCCCCGGACCGTACACGTCGCCGTTCTCGACGAACGCCGCCGTCCGGACGAACGAAGGGTTGATCGCCGCTCCGCCGACCAGCACGGGATACGACATGCCCCGGGCGTGGAGCTCCTGCACGCAGAGCGGCATCTGCCGGGAGGTCGAGACGAGGAGCGCCGAGAGGCCGATCGCGTCCGCGGCGACTTCCTCCGCCTTCTCGATGATCGTGTTGACCGGCACCTGCTTGCCGAGGTCGTGCACGGTGTACCCGTTGTTCGACAGGATCGTGCCGACCAGGTTCTTGCCGATGTCGTGGACGTCGCCGAACACCGTAGCGAGCACGACAGTGCCCTTGCTCTGTCCTTCCACCTGGTCGAGATAGGTCTCCAGCTTCGAGACCGCGCGCTTCATGACCTCGGCCGACTGCAGCACGAACGGCAGGATCAGCTCGCCGGCGCCGAACTTGTCCCCCACCTCCTTCATTGCCGGGAGCAGGACACCGTTCAGCGTGCGGACCGCCGCCTCGTGGTCGCCGCCGCCCGCTTCGATGGCGCGCGCCACGAGGTCCTCGATCCCCTCGCGCCGGCGGTGGAGGATCTGCCAGTGGATCGCCTCCGGCGGCGTCATCCCCGCGGTGGGATCGAGGCGCTGCTCGGACTCCGCCGCGTGCTCCTCGAAGAATTCGATGAACCGCGCGAGCGCGTCCTCCCGCCGGTCGAAGATCAAATCGTCCGCCAGCCCGCGCTGCTCGGCGTCGATCTCCGCGTACGGTGTGATGTGCGCCGAGTTGACGATCGCCATGTCCAGCCCCGCCTCGACGCAGTGATGCAGGAACACGGAGTTGAGCACCGACCGCGCGTGCGGCCGGAGGCCGAAGGAGACGTTGGAAACCCCCAGGCTCGTCAGGACGCCGGGCAGCTCGGCCTTGATGCGCGCCAGCCCCTCGATCGTGTCGATGGCCGATCGGCGGAACTCCGCGTCGCCGGTCGCGAGCGTGAATGTCAGCGCGTCGAATACCAGGTCGGCCGGATCGAGGCCATACTCGCCGACGCAGATCTCGTGGATCCGGCGCGCCACATCGAGCTTCCGCTCCGCCGTCTTGGCCATCCCCTCCTCGTCGATCGTCAGCGCGATCAGGACCACCCCGTGGAGCGCCGCCAGGGGAACCACCTCGTCGATCCGGCGGCGGCCGTTCTCGAGGTTGATCGAGTTGATGACCGCCCGCCCGGGGCAGCGCTCGAGCGCGGCCCTCACCACCGAGGCCTCGGTGGTGTCGATCGCGAGCGGCGCGGCGACTCCCTGCGAGAGGAGCTCGACCAGGGCGCTCATCTGCTGGGCCTCGTCGGGCCGCTCGGTCAACGCGACGCAGACGTCGAGGAGGTGGGCGCCGCCTTCGATCTGTTCGCGGGCGACCTGGAGGATCCCCTGGTAGTCGTCGGCGAGGAGCAGGCGTTTGACCTTGCGCGATCCCTGACTGTTGACCCGCTCCCCGATCAGCGTGGGCGGAGGGTCCTGCGCGAGGTCCATGGCCGTCATCGCGCTCGCTACGCGCGGCACGCGACGGACGGCGCGCTTCAGCGGCGTGGCACCGCCGACCCGCTCGACGACCATCGCGAGATGCTCCTGCGTGGTGCCGCAGCAGCCCCCCACGACCGACACCCCCAACCGCGTCACGAACTCCTCGTGCGCCGCCGCCAGGTCTTCGGGCGAGAGCTCGTAGTGCGCCACACCCCCGACGTTCCGCGGCATCCCCGCGTTGGGGATGACGCTGACGGGAAGGGCGGTGTTCTCGCACAGCCAGCGCACGGGCTGCCGCATGTGCTCCGGGCCGGTCGAGCAGTTGAGGCCGACGACGTCGACCCGGAGCGCCTCCAGCGTGACGCAGGCCGCCATGATGTCGGTGCCCAGCAGCATCCGGCCCGCGGTGTCGAGCGTCACCTGCGCCTGGATCGGCAACCGCAGACCGGCCTCGGCCTGGGCCCGTCGGACCCCCGCGATCGCCGCCTTGACCTCCAGCATGTCCTGGCTGGTCTCGACGAGAAGGAGGTCGACGCCGCCCTCGATCAGGCCACGCGCCTGCTCGGCGAAGGCGCTCTCCAGATCGGCCCACGTCTTCGATCCGAGCACGGGGTCGGACGTGCTGGGCAGGTATCCGGATGGCCCGATGGATCCGGCCACGAAGCGGGGCCGTTCGGGAGTCGAGAACCGATCGGCCTCTGCGCGCGCGACCCGGGCAGCCGCCCGGTTCAGCTCGACGACCCTCTCCGAGAGGCCATATTCCTCGATTGCGAACCTATTGGCCCTGAACGAGTTAGTCTCTATGACATCACATCCCACTTCAAGAAACGCGGCGTGGATGCCGGCGATCACATCAGGGCGGGTCACCGAGAGATGGTCGTTGCATCCCTCGAGCGGGGGTCCGCCGAAATCGGCTGCCGAGAGGCCCAGCGCCTGGATGCTGGTCCCCATCGCGCCGTCGAAGACGAGAACGCGCTCGGCCAGCAGTTCGAGGTAGGGACGCGGCATGACGTAACCGAAGCTAGCGGGAATCGCGGGGGCCGGGCAGCGCGGGAGAGGGCGCGGAACCCGTCACGGCCGGATTCGCTTCCGCTTCGCGCGTCTCCTCGGCGGTGATCCCGGCCCGCACCAAAGCCAGGATCGTCAGGTTGAAGATGAGCTCGACCAGAGCGGCGAACTGCTCGCTGTAGAAGCTGAACACCTGCACGAGCAGAATCGAGGTGACGATCGCGCGCTCGAACATGCGGTACGCGACGACGCGCGAGACCCCGATCTGCACCACGCCCATCAGGACGAACCAGCCGGCCAGGCCGGACGCCGCGAGCTGCGCCACCTCCAGCGGCGAGAGCTCGACCATCCGTTCCGCCACCCGACCCACGAAGCGGACGTCGAGCACCTGCCGCCAGCCGAGACCCACCACGAAGATGAGCATCGCTCCGTAGGCGAGCTTGAGCAGCAGCTGTCCGATGAAGAACGCGATGACCGCGGCGTCGAAGCCCCGCGCCGAGGCCAGGCGGCGGTACGTATCGCTGATGCGACTCCGGGCGCGACGCCAGACCGGGAACCCCACCCACGGCAGCGGCTCGATCCGCTCGAGTGTGCTCCTGAGCGGCGCGACCAGCGGGTGCACGGGATCGGCGCGTGACAGGTAGTCCTGCGCGCGCTCCATCTCGCGCATGTCCAGATCGCCGCGCGCCAGCTCCTGGAGCTCTTTGAGCGCGTTCAGAAGATACTCCTCGGAACTGCTCTTCCGCGGCCGGTGGATCGTGTGGACGACGAGGAACACGACGACGAAGACGACGTAGATGAGCGCGACCGCGGGCTGGAAGAAATAGTCGTGCGAGCGCGTAATGAACTTGCCGATCTCGTCGACGAAGAGCCCGAACCCGATGCCCCCACCGACTGCGGCGATCTGCATCGCCGGCCTGTCGAGAAACGACAGCGCGGTGATCAGCGCGGCGAGCATCAGCAGACCGCCCCAGAGGACGTGGGCGAAGTGCAGGAAATCCCCTCCCACCGAGGGGTAGCCCGTCAGGTGGAGCGCCAGGCGGACGATCAGTACCGTGGAGACAGAGGCCACGAGGAACAGCTCGAAGAGATCCGGTGCTTCGAACGCCCTGACGAAGAGGCGTCGCTTCGGCCTCACGTGAGGCTGTAGAAATCCCGGGCGTTCGCGCGCGTCACAGCCGCGAGCTCGGCGGCCGGCACGCCGCGGCGATCCGCCAGGACCGACACGGTGGCCGGAAGGAACGCCGGCTCGTTGCGGCCGCCGCGATGCGGTACCGGCGCGAGGTAGGGCGCGTCGGTCTCGACCAGCAGCCGGTCGGCGGGCACGGCGGGCACGAGCCCGGCGGCATCGAAGGAGCCGAAGGTCGCGATGCCCGAGAAGGAGACGTAGAACCCCCGCTCCACCGCGGTTCCGAGCATGCCCGCGGAGCCCGTGAAGCAGTGGAGCACGACTCTCGCCGGGATTATCCCCGATTCGTCCAGGAGCCTCATCGTGTCCTCTTCGGCGTCTCGCGAATGTACGATCGCGGGCAGGTCACGCTCGCGCGCGATGGCGAGCTGGTCCACGAAGGCGATCCGCTGAATGGCGCGGGGGCTGTTGTCGTAGTGGTGGTCGAGACCGATCTCCCCGACCGCGATCGCTCCGCGATCGAGCTCGGCCTCCACGGCTCGGCGCGTATCCGGCGACCAGCGCGAAGCCTCGTGCGGATGCAGCCCGGCGGTGAACCAGAGCCGCGGCCGCATGTCCTGGTCCGCCGCGGCCGCAGCCAGAGCGCGGGCCTGGGCCGCGCTCTCCGGATCGGATCCGATGACGACGATCTCCCGCACCCCGGCCTCCCACGCCCGCGCCATCGCTTCATCCCGGTCGGGATCGAAGCGCGCGTCCTGCAGGTGACAGTGCGAGTCGAAATAGAGGTCGATCGGCATGGGCGGCGAAAACCAGGCGTTTCGCCGGTGACCGGTTCAGGTCACCGGCGAGCCCCGACCTTCGTCTTGCGGGCGCCGGTGGCCGGAGCGCGTCCCTCTTCGAACCGCCGATGCCATTCGTACACCAGCGGCGCGGCGATGAAGATCGAAGAGTACGTCCCGATCAGGATCCCGATCAGGAGCGCGAAAGCGAAATCGTGGATCACGGAGCCGCCCATGAAGAACAGGAACAGCAGCACGATGAGGGTGGCGCCGCCGGTGATGATCGTGCGGGACAGCGTCTGGTTCACGGACCGGTTCACGACTTCCGCATACGACTCCCGGCGCATCGCGCGCAGGTTCTCGCGGATCCGGTCGAACACGACGATGGTGTCGTTCAGGCTGTATCCGACGATCGTGAGGAATGCGGCCACCACCGCAAGCGAGATCTCCTTGTCCACCAGCGCGAAGATTCCGACCGACATGACGATGTCGTGGATCAACGCGATGATGGAGGCCACGCCGAACTTCAGATCGAAGCGGAACGCGACGTAGATCATGATGAGCGCCATCGCGTACAGGATCGCGCGGACCGCCTGGCCCTTCAGCTCGCTCCCGATCTTCGGACCGACGGCCTCCGTTCTGACGACCCGGAACTCCTTGCCCTCGAGCTGCGGGGCTTCTCGAAGATGGGACTCGATCCGGTCGCGAAAGACGTTCTCCTGACCGGGCGGGACTTGGACTCTGACGACGAAATCGTTGAGGTCACCGAAGCGCTGGACCTCGCTGTCCGTCAGCCCCTCCATCTCCGACAGCGCGTCGCGCAGCGCCTGGCTCTCCACCGGCTCCTCGAATTCGAGCTGGACGAGCGTGCCGCCTGTGAAGTCGATCGAGTACTTCAGTCCCCCGCGCGCGACGACCACGCCCAAGGCCAGCAAGGTGAGGCCGAGCGAGACCGCGTACCCCCAGTTCTTGTACCGAAGGAACGGATAGTTCGCGTCCTTGAACAGCCAGATCATATGCTCAACCTCGTCGGCGAGAATCGCTGCAGCCACGCGAGGTAGATCGTGCGCGTCACGAACACCGCCGTGAAAATCGACGAGACGATTCCGATGACCAGCACTACGGCGAATCCCTTGATCGGACCGGTGCCGAACTGGAAGAGCACGACGCCGGCGATGAGCGTCGTGATCTGGGAGTCGAGGATCGTGACCAGGGCGCGATCGAATCCGGTGTCGAGCGCGGCCCGGACGGTCTTACCGAGCGCCAGCTCCTCGCGCACGCGCTCGAAGACGAGCACGTTGGCGTCGACCGCCATCCCGATCGTGAGGATGAGCCCCGCGATGCCGGGCAGCGTCAGCGTGGCGCCGAATGCGGCCAGCGCAGCCAGGATGAGGACGACGTTCAGCACCAGCGCGATGTCGGCCACCAGACCCGAGCCGCGGTAGTAGAAGATCATGAATGCCACGACGCCGATTACCCCGAGCAGCCCGGCGATCTTCGCCGAATCGATGGAATCGGCCCCTAGAGAGGGGTCGACCGTTCGCTCCTCGATGATCCGCAACGGAGCCGGAAGCGCGCCCGCGCGCAGGACAATGGCGATGTCGCGGGCCTCCTCGACCGCCTCGAACCCTTCGATGCGGGCCTGTCCGTTCGCGATAGGCTGGTTGATGTTCGGAGCCATGCGGACCACTTCATCGAGCACGATGGCGAGCCGCTCGTTCACGTGGGCCCGCGTGATGTCGGCGAAGAGCTGCGCCCCATCGCCCGTCAGGTCGAGGGAGACGATGGGCTGGTTCGTGAACTGGGTATCGAAGCCCGCGCTGGCGGTGGCCACGGCCTCGCCGGTCATCAGCGGCTCGGCGTCCACGATGTAGAGGCTTTTGTAGGAACGGCCGTCGGAGAACGTCTCCGCTTCGCCGCTCCACAGCCACTCGTAGCCGGGGGCAAGGGCGAGTCGCGCCGCCGAGTCGGCGAGCATCGCCTCCACATCCGCGACCCGGTTCTCCGGGACGAGGAAATCGTTCTGGTCGTTCCCGCGCGGGATCGTCTGCAGAAGCGAAGAGAGCGGCCGGTCACCACCGCCGGCCAATTCGGCCACTCCGGAAGTGTCCGCCGGCGCGGCCTCGTCCACCCCGGTCAGCTCCTCGAGGGATCGTCCCTCCGCGCTGGCCGTGTCCGCGGCCGCCGTGGTGTCGGAGGCGGCGGTGGTGTCGGTGGCGGGAATGGTGTCGGAGGCGGCCGCGGTGTCCGCGGGGGCCCGGACGTCGCGGCCCGCCAGCGCCGCGTCCACGGCACGGATCTGGTCGATCGCGTCCTGGCCGTCGACGACGAGCTGGAATTCCAGGTACGCGGCCTGCTGGACCAGGTCCTTGGCGCGCTCTTCGTCCTGGATGCCCGGCAGCTCCACGATGATCCGATCGTTCCCGACCTTCTGGATCAGCGGCTCCGCGACGCCGAACTGGTCGACGCGGTTGCGGATGATCTCGAGCGCGCGATCGATCGCGTCGCGTTGCTCGTCGCCGGTGAACGAAGCCGTCGTCTCGTCCAGCTCGAGCTCCAGGTGCATGCCGCCCTGGAGGTCGAGGCCCAGCTGGATCGCGCCCTCGGTGAGGCGCTCCCACGCGCCCGGATCACGCTCCTGCAGCGCGGCATGCTGTTCGGGCGACATCGTGTACCAGCGGTACGTCGGCCACAGGAACCAGGCCGACGCGAGTATGGAAAGGCCCACGATGAGCCAGCGTATCTGGAGATTGCGTCGCATAAGATCCTCGACGAGCGTGCCGGAGCGAGGCCGCGAAGGGAAGCGATGGTCCTGGAAGCGCCGTGCGAAGCCGCGAAACTAGACGCCGGCTCCAATCGTGTCAATCGACCGATCCTCGAAACCGTCAGCTGTCCGGTCGATCCCGCCGCCATTGCTCGAAGGTCCTGAAGCCCACACCGAGACGCAGAAACGATTCCTCGAGGCCGTGCTCGTCCAGGGAGCCGCGCTGGCCGTATTCCAACACGATGTCCACTCCGCTCCGCCCGGCCGCGCCAAGAGTGCGCCCATACCCGAAGGACGCGACCCATTCCGTGACGGGCTCGCCTTCCACCTCGAGCGGCAGTCGACGCCATCGGTACCCCAGGCGCAGGGGAGCCTGCGGCCCGAGAACCATTGCTCGCTCCACGGCCGAAGAGTATTCGATGCCCCCGCCGACTTCGAACGCGTTCCCGAACTCGACGTTCTCGACACCTTCGGGGTCGAACGACGACCAGGACGACCGGCGGTAGCCCGCGGTCGCGACCAGTCCTTGCGCCGGCTGCCAGGCTGCACCGAGGATTACCTCACTCGGAAGGTCGAACTCGGATCGCACGCCCTCCAGGGCGTCGTCCTGAGCCTGCGTGATCTCGCTCTCGATCGTCGGACGGTGACGGTACGCCGCGCTCAGGCGGACTCGCGGCCCGATCGCGCGCTCGACGCCGACCGTGAAGCCGAACCCGCCGAAGTCGCGCGACAAGCTGTCACTCGCCGCCAGGGCGCCCGGACTGAGGTCCTCCAGGTCCACGACGCGGACGATTTCGCGCGATCCGAGATAGAAGTCGGCCGAGACTCCCACTTGCGTGGCCGCGCCGAAGGAGTAGGCGGCCGCCGGCGAGAGCACGGACACGCCCCCGGTGGACTCCAGCTCCACGGGCAGGCTGTCCCCCTCGAACTCCACCGTCGCCTCGAGGTCGGTGTCGAAGTCGACGAACTGGTAGTATCCGACCCCGAATACGCTCCCCTCCCAGGCGGGGATCACGATCTGCGCCATCGGAAACATCACGTCGGTGAAATCTCCGGTGGCGTCCTCGCCGTCCACGGTCACGTTCTGTCCGATGAGGGATAAATACAGGCCGGCGCGTCGGAATCGCGCGATCGGCGCGGGATTGGCGAGTGAGAAGACGTCGCCGCTGAGGCCGCTTCCCGCGCCGCCCAGAGCGCGCGAACGAATGGTAGAACCCTCTTCGGGGACCGCGAAGGCCGGCAGATTGAACACGCTCTCCTGCGCGCGTACCGCGATCGGCATGGCGAGCGCGGCCAGGAGCAGCGGCCCCCAGCGGATCACGAGCCTCCTTCCCCGAGGCCCGGATCGGAGGGCGGGATGTAGAGCAGGCGGATCCTGGGACGCACGTCCGTCGGCGCGCCGGGACCGAAGAGCCGCACCCCCCCGAAGACGCTGCGCTCGTCGACCAGCGTGAGCGCGATTCCGAGTCGCGAATCGGGGTCGCGAATCCATTCCCGTACGAGCCGCGTCAGAGAGGGGGATTCGAAGGACAGCGTGTCGCCGGAGACGGCGCCCGGCGGCACGATCGCGGCGCCGAGAACCGTGGCGGGTGTCACCGCGCTCAGCACCGTCTTCTCGCCGACGAACTCGGAGAGCACCCGGCGCGCTACGACGGTGAGCGTATCGCCCGACACGCGCGCTTCATCGATCGTCAGCACGAGCCTCGCGGCGGCGATCGTCACCCCGTCGGGGATCGCGCCGATGGCCGGGTCGAGGAAGATCCTCTGCACGGGCTCCGCGCCGCTCACCACCAGCCCGCCGTCCGACACGAGCGCCGCCTCGTCCTCGACGATGAAGATGTCCTGGATGGCCAGTATGGTGGCCGCCCCCGGGGCCGGGAATTCGAGCTCGACGTCGAGCAGGGGGCCGTTGCGGTTGGTGCCCTCCAGGCCGCGGGACGCAAAGGCGACCGTCTCGCCGGGAGTCTGCTGTACGAGGATCACCCCGTGGTTCTCTACGGCTCCCGATCGCCAGTCCGCTATCAGATCGAGCGGTAAGTCGACCCGCACGGAATCGGGTTGTTCGGGGCCGATCGTGATCTCGGCGATCGGCTCCGGATCGAAGTCCCCGCCCGGCTGCGACCAGGAAGCCCCCAGCACGCGTCGCTCCCAGGTCGCCGCTTCCTCGTCCCAATCGCTGGTCACGCGGTGGATGGTGAACGCGACCGGCGAGGCAGGCGTGGGGCTGTACGTCAGCCGCAGCTGCGCTTCGACGACCCCCACCTCGATGGGCAGAGAATCGAGGGCCTCGAAGCTGAACTCGAACAGCGCGCGGCTCTCGAATCCTGGATCGTCCGGCCAGTCGAGCGCGGTCACGAGACGCTCGCTGTCCGCGCGATCCGACGGGAAGACCTCGTAATCCAGCGCGCGGGCGAATTCCATCAGCGCCAGCGACTGCACACCCCCGGCCAGGATTCCGCCCGGGAGGAGCTCCACGCCGACGGGGCTGGCGCCGTCCTCCGAGCAGCCCGCAGCCAGGAGCGCGGACCCGAGAGCCAGCGCCCTCCATCGATGTGCATGAGCGGAGTTCATGTGGCGCGGGTCACCGCTCCGCCGACGTCGTATTCGTCGACGATGGCCATGATGACCGCGTCGACGGGACGGCCATCGGTGAGGGCGGTCTGCCGCGCCGAGGAGCCGGTGGCGTAGAGGACGACCTCCCCGGCTCCGGCCCCGACGGCGTCGGCGGCCACCACGTATCCCTTCTCGTTCGCCATCTCGAGATCCAGGTTGCGGACGACCAGGAGCTTCAGTCCCTGGAGCTTCTCGTCCTTGCGGCTGGCGACCACCGCTCCGATCACGCGCCCCATCTTCATGGCTGACGCCCTTTCGTGAAGCGGAACGGATGCGGCAGGAGTCGATCGAGCGTGAACTCGTGCCTGATCCCGTCGTCGGTGACGACCATCACCGCTAGCTCCGGGGCGAACTCCGCCAGGGCCTGCCGGCAGCTCCCGCAAGGGTACGGCGCGCTTCCGCCGGCCGTCACCACCATCCGGCGGAAGGACCGGACACCCGCGGAAACGGCGGCGAAGAGGGCGCTCCGCTCGGCGCAGCAGGTGACCGAGTAGGATGCGTTCTCGACGTTGCATCCCGTGTAGACGGTGCCGTCGGCTGCTTCGAGCGCGGCGCCGACAGAATAGCCCGAATAAGGGGCGTAGGCGCGAGACCGCGCTTCGGCCGCCAGCAATTCGAGCCGCCCTTGCGCCTCGCTCATCCGCTCACCTTCAGGTACATCGTCCGCAGGTGGTCGAGCGCCCGCTGGAGATACTCGGCCTCGGGGGGAGGCAGGTTCCCTCGGGTCCGCTGCTCGAGGATGCCGAGCAGGTCGATCTCGCGCTTGGCCCAGCGGGGCAGCACGCGCCGCTCGCCCTCGGGCGTCAGCGGGAGCTCGCCGAGGAATCGCAGTGCCATCTCGATGTGCGGCTCGATCAGCTCGAGGAACGAGGGCTCCGGAACCTCCATGTCCGCCAGCTGGTCGAGATCGGCCGGGAACTCGGCAGGCTCGGCGAGCGGCGATTCGGACGCGTCCGGTTCCACGGTCGAGCGAAATGGCTCGGCTAGCCCCACGGTTGGGCCCGACGGCGCGGCGGATTCCGCGGTCGGACCGGTCTCCGTGGCCGGCGGGGCGATCTCGGCGGCCGGCGGGGCGATCTCGGCGGGCGGCGCGTCCGGATCGGCGCCGGGCTCGTCTCGATGAGCCGACCTGCGCTCGCGGAACCTGCTCTCGGTCATCGAACCTCCTCCAATACGTTCCGGCGAACGCGGCGGCCGATTCCGGTCAGGATCGAGTACGCGATCCCGCCGGTGGCTGCGGCCACGTCTTCCGCGGATTGCCGGGCAGCGTCCTGACGGCCGATGAGCGTCGCCACCTCCCCGGCCCGCAGATCGGGGAACGGCGTGGCGTCCACCATCGTCAGGTCCATGCAGACCGCCCCACGGATCGGCGCGTAGCTACCGCGCAGGAGGACTCGACCTCGATTCGACAGGGCGAGCGGCCACCCGTCCGCGTACCCCACTCCCAGCAGCGCGATCCGCTCGGGCGCGCGGGCGACATAGCTGCCGTGGTAGCTGACCGCGTCCCCGGGAGCCAGCTCCTTGACCGCGACTACGCGAGCATGCCACGACAGCGCCGGCTCGAATGGAGGGGGGCCCGGCCCTTCGGCGGCACGCCATCGCCCGGCGTCGTCGTCCGGGGCGATCTCCCCGGCGGCACCGTAGACCGCGATCCCGGGCCTGACGAGCACTCGGGGAGCCGAGCCTCCCCGCGCGCCCATCCTCGACGCGCGCGCGAACCGGAGCGCCGCCGCGCTGTTGGCCGCGTGCAGGCACTCCACCCGCACGCCTCGTGTCTCGAGCTCGGCGAGCACCGCGTCGAACCGATCTAGCTGTCGCTCGGTGGGGCCCCGCCCCGCCTCGTCGGCGCTGGCGAAGTGAGTGAAGATACCGGTCACTCTGAGGCCGGGCAATTTGGCAACGCGCGTCATCAGCTCGACGGCGTCCCGGTCCCACGCGCCGGTGCGACCCATGCCGGTGTCCACGTCCGCGTGGACGTCTACCGTGCGCCCTCGCGACCGCGCCGCTGCGTCGAAGGCTTGGGCCTGTTCGAGCGAGGTGATCGCCGGCACGACCTCGAGATCGAGCGCGCGACCGGTCTCGGCGGGAAGTAGCGGCATCAGGCAGACCACCGGCTCGTCGAACCCCGCGTCCCGAAGCCGCGCCGCCTCGTCGAGCGCAGCCACGGCGAACCCCCATACGCCGGCGGCACGCGCTGCCCGCGCCGCCGGCTCGATGCCGTGCCCGTACGCGTCGGCCTTCACCACCATGAGCACACCGCACGATTCCGGCAGCCGCTCGCGCAGCGCTCGGACATTGCGCGACAGGACGCCGAGATCGACCTCGATCCAGGTCCGCGCGGTCGACTCGTCCACTTCGGTCGGCTCGTCGATGTCGGGTGCGGCGACCATATCGGCGGCGTAGGATAGAGAACCGGGCAGAGGGAGACAACTCGTCTCTCGCGCCCTAAGTTCGCGTGCCATGAGCGAGTCCGAGCGACCGGTCGGCTCCCCGGGTTTCGAGCCGCGCTTCGAGGGAGTGCTGGAGCTCCTGCGGCGGCTGCGCGGGCCAGACGGCTGTCCGTGGGATCGCGAGCAGACGCCCCGCTCGCTCCTCCCCTATCTCATCGAAGAGGCGCACGAGGTCGCGCACGCGATCGAGGCGGGAGACGATGGCGCCACGGCCGACGAGTTGGGAGACCTGCTTCTCCCAACTCGTCGATCGAGGCGGGAGACGATGGCGCCACGGCCGACGAGTTGGGAGACCTGCTTCTCC
>DASRVB010000045.1:0-11911 GCA_035687725.1 Gemmatimonadota bacterium | reverse complement strand
TGATCCGGGGACGGGCGGTCGCTCTGGTGCCAGAGCGCGTAGCCCAGTCGCGCCGCCGAGCTGCAGATGTTCGTGTGGGAGTTGTGGCCGTCGATCCCCCACGCCTTGAGGACCCGGTCCATCGTGCCATCGTACCCGGGGCGGCCGACGTGATACATGACCTCCTCGCCGCGACCATCGGCGATCGCCTTCCGGATTCGCCCGCCGATGTCCTCGAGCGCCGCGTCCCAGGAGACCCGCTCCCAGTTGCCTTCGCCGCGCTCGCCGGCGCGCTTCAGCGGATGGAGGATCCGCTCCGGGTCCTTGATCTGGTTGATCGTGGCTGGACCCTTCGCGCACACGCGTCCGCGACTTCCCGGATGGACCGGGTTGCCCTCAAAGCGGCGGATCTCGCCGGATTCCTTGTCGACATACGCGAGGAGACCGCACGCCGACTCGCAGTTGAAGCAGATCGTCGGGAGGAGCTTGTATCGGTGCTCGACCTTCCGCGGCCAGGCCGCCGGGTCGTATTCGACCCAGTCGTCCCATCGGTCCGGTCCCGGCGCGCTCGAGAGGATCCACTCGCCGCCGCCTGGATAGCGCCCCTCGCGGACCGGCTGCTCGCCCGCCTGTCCCGCTTCGCCACTCGTTCGGGTTCGGTCGCTCATCCGGGTCACTTCAGCTGAGGGGAACGCACTGGCCGGCGCGGAGCCAGGCGTGCTCCCAGATCCACAGCGCGGCGAGCGCGACGAGTGCGCCCACGGCGAGCGCGGCGGGCTGGACGCCGGCGTCGGCTCCCGCAAGGACGGACGCGAGCGCCAGGATCACTGCCGCCGCGCCGAACCCCATCGCGGCCAGGAACCACGGACGAAGCGCGCCTTTCCGGAGCGCACGCGCCGCACGCTGAGCGTCGCGCGTCGCGTGCGTGACGCCGACCTCGCCGAAGAGGACGATCGCGAGGTGCAGCGCGAGCGATCCGGCGAGGAGCGCCGCCACGAGCCCCGTGACGCCTCCGGCGGCCGCGTCCCGGTCGCCGGCGAGCACGAGGAGGAGCGCGACGACCGCGAACCCGGCGACAGCCGCCTGAACGACGAAGTGGAGCGGCAGAAGGGAACTCTGCCAGAAGTCGCGGCCCTTCGCCTGCGCAAAGAGGTATCCGCTGTACCCGGCGCCTGCGATCGACGCGACGACCAGCGGCCAGCGGAGCCACGCCTCCCAGGCGCTCCCCGGCTCCGCCCATGCCGCCAGGAGCCACGCCGTGCCGAGACCTCCGAACGCGACCAAGACGAACGCGCCGCGGGCGAGCCAGGAGCTCCAATTCGGGCGCCACAGGATCGACAGGAACCGCTCGGGACGCTTGAGGTCCCCGACGAGGAGCGCGGTCGTCAGCCCCAGGAAGAGGAGGCCGACGAGCGGGAGTCCGAGCCCGGTCGCGCGATCGGAGGGCACTCCGAGCCATGGCGCGAGCGCGGCCACCAGGAACGCACCCGCCGCGATCGACTTCGTCCAGAGGTACCCCGAAACCTTCCAGCCCCACGGGCGCGCGTGGGCGACGTCGTACGTCGTCCGCGCCGGCGCGAGGCCGGCCCAGACGCCGCGGAAGAACTCCGCGTCGGGGTAGTCATCGGCGGTCATCGCCTGCGCGAACGCGGGAGGCGGCAGGTCACTTCCGAGCCACGCCACCGGCGGCTCGGGCGCGCGGGCGCCGGACCGCGGAACGTCGCCGTCCCCATCGGTCCGTGGCCCGTTCACGAACTGCGACGGAAATCCATGCGCGCGGGTCACCTCTTCGCTCGTCTCGACGGCGCCCGGTCCGCGGTCGGCCCACAGGTATCCCCCCGCCGGTGACGATGCACCCGGCACCAGGGCGCGCGGCTCGCTGTCGACGTAGAAGACCTTCGGCATCGTCCCCTTCTCGGGTTTCCGCACGTCGACCTTCTTCGTCGCGACGATCTGCGCGACCCGCGTCGACGGGTCGTCGAGGTCGCCGACCAGGATCGCCTCGGCCGGGCATACCGTCGCGCACGGCGGCTCGAGGCCGATTTCGATCCGGTGGGAGCAGAAGTTGCACTTCTCGGCGGTGCCGCGGTCGGGATGGATGTAGAGCGCGTCGTAGGGGCAGGCCTGCATGCACGCTTTGCAGCCGATGCAGGCGTCCCTGTCGAAGTCGACGATCCCGTCGTCGCGCCGGTAGAGCGCGGTCGTCGGACAGATCTCGACGCAGGGCGCGGCCTCGCAGTGGTTGCAGCGGAGCACGGTGAAGAACCGCCGCACGTCCGGGAACGTGCCCTTCTCCACGTACTTGACCCATGTCCGATAATCGCCGAGCGGTACGTCGTGCTCCGCCTTGCACGCAACGGAGCATGCGTGGCAGCCGATGCAGCGCCCCTGATCGATGACGAACGCGTACCGCAAGGGCACGGACCTCCGGAGGCGGGGAAAGCGTTTCGGGCGCGGGCCCAACGGTACCAGTCCGCCCGATCTCCGGTCAAACGCCTGTAGGATACTACCTGGTCCGGGATCCGAGGTGTACGCTGACATGATGTTCCGATGGTTCGCCCTCGTGGTCTTTCTGGCGACGCTCGGCATCTCGGCGGGACGTCGCTGGCAGGCGCGCCGTGCCGGCGGAGTGGTCGCACGACGCGAGGAGCCGGCTGGCTTGATCGCGGGGCGCCTGCTCGTGGCATTGCCGCTGTTCGGAGGCGTTGTCGCGTATCTCGCGAACCCCGCGTGGATGGCGTGGGCGTCGCTGGAGCTCCCCCCGTGGGCGCGATGGGCCGGAGCGGTTCTCGGATTCCTGGTCGTGCCCTCGGCCTGGCTGGTCCTGACGGCCCTGGGAACGAATGTGAGCGAGACCGTCCTCACGAAGCCGCGGCATCGGCTCGTGACGACCGGACCGTACCGCTGGGTGCGGCACCCTCTGTACGCGGTTTCAATCGCGCTCTTCCTCGGCATTGCGCTGATGGCGGCCAACTGGTTCATTCTGCTGTCGACGCTGATCGCCCTGGCGGCGGTGCGCCTGGTGATCATTCCGCGAGAGGAGGCTCAGCTGGTGTCGGCGTTCGGGGACGACTATCGCGTCTACCGCAGCCGTACGGGTTCGCTGCTGCCCTCGTTCCCGGGCCTCGCCCGCCGATCCGTCCGCTTACGAAGAAGCCGATGACCTGGAGGTGAGCCCGATGACCGATCGCATGACGTCGAGCGGCTGGGATTCGAGCGGGCCTGGGCATGGCAGGATCCCGAGCATCTGGACCGTCCACCGACGGACGGCGGCGTGTGCTGCGGCGAGATGCAGATCTTCTTCATGACCAACGCCGACCTGGCCGCTCGCAGCGCCGACCGGGAGCTGATGATCTTCACCGCCGACGTCGACGCGCAGTACCGTGACCACGTCGCGCGAGGGGCGCCGGTCGCCGGGGAGCCGGTGGACGAGCCGTGGGAGCTGCGCGAATACAGCGTCATCGACCCCCACGGAAACCGTCTGCGGTTCGCGGAAGGGCTGGAGTACGTGCGCGCGCGCGCCGGCGCGGCCGTATGATTCCCCGCGAGGTGCGTGGAGACACGAAACGCGAGAGCGTTTCGAGCGGCAGCCCCTACGAGCCGATCGTCGGGCTCTCCCGGGCCGTGAGGATCGGGAACCTCGTTGCGGTCGCGGGAACCGCGCCGCTCGGTCCCGACGGAGAGACCGTCGCCCCCGGTGATCCCGCAGCGCAGGCCAGACGCTGCTTCGAGATCTCGCTCGCGGCCCTCGAGCAGCTCGGCGCGGGGCTCGAGGACGTCATTCGCACGCGCATTCTGCTGACCCGCATCGAGGATTGGAAAGCGGTCGCCGAGGTGCACGGCGATTTCTTCCGGGATGTCCGCCCCGTCAACACGACCATGCAGATCTCCCGCTTCATCGACCCCGCATGGCTCGTGGAGACGGAGGTCGATGCCGTGATCGTCTAGTCGCCGGCCGCGGCCGCGGTCCCGCTGGAGATCGGTCGGCGATCACGGTTCCTCGATCCAGCGCGCGATCGCAGGCACAACGGAAGCGGCAAGAGGCATCGACGGATCGCGATAGGTCTCCATCTGGGCTTGGAGATCCGTGGATTCGATGGACTTGAGGACGTGATTCACACCCTCGAGCCGCACGAGTGTCGCGCTCGGCTGCGCGCCGTGGAGCAACTCGGCGTCCTGCATCGTGACCTGCACGTCCGTGGTCCCCTGGAGGATCAAGAGGGGCCCCGTGAAGATGCGCGCCTCGCCCTGCGGGTCGTAGGCCGCCCACGAGCGCAGGAAATTCCTGTACAGGGGATTGATCAGGGGCTGCGCGATTGGCGGCACCTCGCCGGGGTCGTCGCCCCGCAGGTACCGAGCGAAGGCCGAGTCGACAGTCGCTACAGTCGTGCTATCGGCCTGGCGGGCGAACTGTTCGTGCACGACATCGGCGAGCGGACGGCCCTGTGCCGCGACCATGATCACGCCCGCCTGAGGCGCGCCGCGATTGGCGGCCTGCAACACGTGACCGGCCCCTTCGCTGTGCCCGAGCAGGACGACCTTCGAGAATCGTGCGTCCGACGCCAAAACCGTCGCGGCTGCCGCCACGTCGGCGACATAGTGGTCGGTCGTCAGGGTCGTGGGGTCGCCGCCCTGACTGGCGCTCATGCCGATCCCGCGCTTGTCGTAGCGCAGGCTGGCGATGCCCTGCTCCGCGAGGCCCCACGCCAGCATGGCGTATGCATTCGTGTTAATAAGCGGTCCGTTCGCATTGCGGTCCGTGGGGCCGGATCCCGCCACGATCACTACGACCGGCATCCTGCCCGACGCGGACCGTGGCACGGCGAGCGTGCCGTGGAGAGTCAGTCCGTCGCGCTCGAACGTGAATGGTGACTCCTCGACCGTCGAGGGAGGGTCAAGCTCGACCGGGGTCGCGGCGCCCTGCGGAAGTTGTGCGGAGAGCCCGGTCGCCGGTACGCACAGCAGGCCGAGGACGAACGTGGAGGAGCTCAGCCAATTACGGATGACGCTTGGCATTGGAACCTCGCGGGTTGATCCAGTTCAGGAAGTGCTCGATGGTCTCCTGGAAAACAGTGGTATCGAGCTCGTACAGAATGCTCGACCCGTTTCGCTCGGCGCTCACGAGCTCCGCGTCTCGCAGCACCGCAAGGTGCCGCGAGACCGTCGCCCACGCCGAAGGGAAGTGCTCGGCGATCTCGCCGGACGACCGCGGGCCCGAGCGCAGGAGGTGCAGGATCTCGCGCCGTGTCGGATCGGCGAGCGCTTTGAATACGGCGTCTGATGTCGCCATCGAAGTCCCGCCTACTCGAGGGTATTTCTTGTTTGTATCATTAGCTAATAAGCTAATCAACTAATATTGACCGTCAAGGGATTTGACGGCCTCGGCGCTGACCCCGGTCGCGGCAAGCCGCGCGGTGGTCAGCCTCAGGACTCGGCGGTAAATCCGGACGCCATGGCGGATGACGGCACCGGCTCCTCGCTCTGGACGATCGCCCCATGTTTCCTCGTCGACGACGTAGTGCGGACGGCGAACGACTACCGGGATCGTCTCGGATTCCGGTACGATCGCTTCTGGGGCGACCCGCCCTCCTTCTGCATGGTCAAACGCGAGGGGATCGTCCTGATGCTGCACCAGCTCGATCGGGCGGGCGTCGTGCGTCCGAACCGGATCGTGGATCCGGAGGGCGAGGCGTGGGACGCGTACGTCTGGGTCGAGGACGCGGATGCGCTGATCGCGGAGTACCGGTCCCGCAGCGCGACGATCACGCGCGAAATCTGCGACCAGCCGTACGGCTGCCGTGACTTCGACGTCGAGGACTGCAACGGCTACCGGCTCTGCTTCGGGCACGCGATCCGATGAGAGCGTCCCCGGTGACCGACCTGGCGCGCCTCGACGCCACCGCGCAGGCGGACCTCGTCCGTTCGGGAGAGGTCACGCCCCTCGAGCTCGTCGACGCGGCGATCACGCGGATCGAGCGCGCCAACCCCGCGCTGAACGCGGTCGTCACGCCGACGTTCGACCTCGCCCGCGAGACCGCCCGCGGCGAGCTACCGGACGGTCCCTTCCGGGGCGTCCCCTTCCTCCTCAAGGACCTTTCCGCAGCCTGGGCCGGGGTCCGGATGACGTCCGGCTCGGCGCTCCTGAAGGACTTCGTGGCGCCGGTCGACAGCGTGCTCGTCGAGCGCTACCGCGCGGCCGGCCTCGTCTTTCTCGGGAAGACGAACTGCGCGGAGTTCGGCTTTCTGCCGACTACCGAGCCGGAGCTCTTCGGCCCGACGCGGAACCCATGGGACGCGGGCCGCTCGGCGGGCGGCTCGAGTGGAGGCTCGGCGGCCGCGGTCGCATCCGGAATGGTCCCGTTCGCCCACGGCAACGACGGCGGCGGATCGATCCGGATTCCCGCGTCCTGCTGCGGGCTCGTGGGACTCAAGCCCACGCGCGCACGGATCACCCACGCGCCGCTCCTCGGCGACATCATGGGCGGTCTCGTGGTGGACCACGCGCTCGCCCGCTCGGTGCGGGATTCCGCCGCGCTCCTCGACGCCACCGCCGGTCCGGGGCCGGGCGACCCCTACGTCGCGCCGCCGCTGGCGCGGCCTCTCCTCGCCGAGGTCGGCGCCGACCCGGGACGCTTGCGGATCGCGTGGAGCGCCCGGAATGCCATCGGTGCGCCGGTCGACCCCGAATGCGTGCGGGCCGTCGAGGCCGCCGCGCTCCTCTGCGAGGAGCTCGGCCACCAAGTGGAAGAGGCGGCGCCGGCGCTCGACGGGGCCGTTCTCTACGAATCCTTCTTCGCCGTCTGGTTGTCCGGCCACGCCTGGGGGATCGAGGCGATGGCGCGGGCGCTCGGTCGGGAGCCCGAGCCGGAGGAGCTCGAGCCGCTGACCTGGGCGCTCCGCCGCGTCGGCCGCGAGATCCGCGCGGCGGACTACCTGCTGGCCGTCACGGCGCTGCAGCGGATCGCGCGCGAGGTGGCCGGGTTCTTCGGCCGCTACGACGTGTGGCTGACTCCGACCTTGGCGGCTCCGCCGATTCCTCTCGGCACCATCGATCGTCGATCGACCGACGCCCTGGCGGTATTTCGACAGGCGAGCGAGTTCGTCCCGTACACGCCGCTCTTCAACGCCACCGGGCAGCCGGCCGTCAGCCTGCCGCTCCACTGGAGCGACGCCGGCCTGCCGATCGGCGTGCAGTTCGCGGCCCGCTACGGGGACGAAGCGACGCTCGTCCGTCTCGCCGCCTCGCTGGAAGACGCCCGGCCGTGGGCCCACCGCCTGCCGTCCGCCTGGGCAGGGGATGCCACCTGAAACCGCGGCCGCGGCCGTCGCGTAGGACGAGGCACTACAAGGAGGATCCAAAATGCAAACCAGCCCGTACGCGTCGTTCGCCTCGAACCCCGTTCGCGGAATCTTCGGAATCCTGGCCTGGCCCCGGACGTACCTCAACATCGCCTATCTGATGATCGGCTTTCCGATCGGCCTGGCCTATTTCGTCTTCTACGTGGTCGCGGGTGCGCTCGGCGTGGGCCTGGCGATCCTCGGCATCGGCATTGTGATCCTGTTCCTGCTCGTGCTGGCGGCCTGGGCGCTCGCGCACTTCGAGCGCGGGCTGGCGAATACGCTGCTCGGTGCGGGCGTCTCTCCGCCGCCGCCGACGGCGGTCGACGAAGGCGGCTGGCCTTGGGTCAAGAGCGTCTTAGGAAATTCCGTGACCTGGAAGGGGCTCGTCTTCCAGCTGCTCAAATTCCCGCTGGGCCTCGCGAGCTGGATCGTGACCGTCGTCGTGATCTCGGTCGTGGGTGGCTTCCTGGCGGCGCCGATCGTCGTCGCCTTCGGAGGCACGATCCAGGTCGATCCGTGGTGGGTGGTGAACACTCAGGAGACGGCGTGGATCGCGACGTTGATCGGTCTGGTCGCGGTCGTGCCGGCGCTCCACCTCCTGAACGGGCTCGCGCATCTGTGGGGGATGTTCGCGCGTCTGATGCTCGGCCGGCGCGAGCCGCGCGAGCCGGTCCGCGAGATGTGGTCGCCCGATCCCGTTCGCGCACCGGTTCCGGCGCTCTGATCGGTGCGGAGAAGTCGCGAACTCGCTTGAAATCGAGGCTTCCGTGAGCCGTCCGCTCGCCGGACGGCTCGCGGACCACCGGCTGACGATCTCCGCAGCCCTTCGCTCCTAGAACCTGCCCGCCGCTCGCCGGGCTTCCTCGCCGAGCGCCGCGATCCGCGCGCGGATCTCCTCCACGAACGCCCCAGGGTCGTCCGACGCGCGCGGGGCCGGCAGCGGATCCCCGAATCGAACGGCGACGCGGGCACGTCGGCCCCACACGCCTCGCGGCCAGCGGGCCCCCCTGGGCAGCACGGCGAGAAGCCCGGCCAGCGCGCAGGGGACGACCGGCAGGTGGAGGTCCCGCGCCAGGATCGCGACTCCGCGCGAGAACGGCAGCATGCCGCCACCCGTCGAACGCTCGCCTTCCGGAAAGACGAGCGGGCAACCGCCCCGGTCGGCGATCGCGCCGGCGATCCGCAGCGTGGGACGCCAATCTCCCGTCTGGAGGAGCGGGATCAGGTCGAGCCCCGCCACCGCCAGCCCATACTGGATCCTGCCGGCGCGCGACCGCTCGAAGTGCTCCCACATGGCGGTGGTGGCGACCTTCGAGGAGAGCCGGGGGGGGAGCGCGAACAGGACCGCGCCGGGATCGAGGATGCTGAGGTGGTTGGAGGCCACGAGGAACGGGCGATCGAGCCTCGCGACGTGACCGACCCCGTCCGCGTCGAGGGCGACGAGCGATCGCCACGCCGGGCGGAGCACGCCCTGCGCGAGCGCGAAACGGAACACCCGGACCGGCAGCCTGCCGCGCCAGCTCGCTTCCGGCACGACGCGCGCCGTCGATTCGGTCTTCTGGATCCTTCCGGAGGACGGCACGCCTGGGACCGGCGCCAGGGCCGAAAGCTCCGCGACCAGCTCCCCGAGCCGGCGCTCCGGCGCGGCCGCCTCCGGCGGAAGCGGCATCCCGTACGTCATCTCGAGGCGGGTCGCGAGCTCGACGCGGTCGAGAGATCCGAGCGCATCCCCGAGTCGCGTGTCGGCGGTGAGCGCCCCCGGCTCCGCCCCGGCGATCTCCGCCACCATGCGGGTGAGCGCACCCATCTCCCCGCTGACCGACGCTGCCGCGCCTCCGGATGCCTGCTCCTCGAGCCACTCCCGGATCACTCCGACCCGTGGCTTGCCCGTCCGCGTGCGGGGGAAGTCCGCCTCCGGCCACACCCGCCAGGCACGGACGCGGGCGGCGTCGGGAAGGCCCTCGTTCGCCGCGCCGATCGCCTCGGCCGGATCGAGCCCCGGCCGGACGGCGAGGACCGCGCACACGACGCCGGGGGCGCCCCAGGGGCGCTCGAGCACGAGCGCGTCGACCACGCCCGGCCTGGCGGCGATCCGCGCGGCGATCTCGCCGGTCTCGAGGTTCAGGCCGGCGGGGGTCACGATGCGCTCGTCCTTCCGACCGAGGAACCAGAGCCGGCCCTCGGCGTCCAGGCGGCCGAGATCGCCCGTATGGAGCCAGCCCTCGCGATCGACGGCGCCGCCGACCACGTTCGCGCCGCGGACGAGGATCTCGCGGTCGGCGGCGATCGCCAGCTCGACACCGGGAAGCGGCCGGCCGAGCGAGCCCGGCCGCGAATCGAAGGGGTGATCGAGGGTCACGAGCGGGGCGGTCTCGGTCAGCCCGTATCCCTGGACGACGGCGTACCCCAGCCGGCGCCACAGCTCCGCCGTGGGCGGATCGAGCGCGGCGCCCCCCGAGACGACCGCCACGAGCCGCGGCCCCAGCTCGAGCCGCAATCGGGCGAAGAGGAGCGCGCGCGACCACCAGGGCCGGCCCGCCGCTTTCGCGAGCCGCTTCTCGAACCCCTCGGCGCCCCAGCGCTCGACGCCGCGGGCGCGGAGCCAGGCGGCTAGGAGCGCGAGCGTCCGTGGCACGGTGGCGAGCACCCATGCGCGCTCCCGGCGGAGTGATCGCGCGAGGTCCGGGGCGGGCATCGGGGCAACGAGGATCGCGTCGGCGTCGAGGAGCGAGGGCACGAACACGCCCAGGACCTGGCCGTAGAGGTGGGAGAGCGGGAGCGCGCAGGCGATCCGCAGCCGGGGAGCGACCCGGAGCCACCGCCGGTACCGGTCGATCCCCGCTTCCAGCGCGTCCAGGACCGGGCGCATGTTCCCGTGACCGACCGCCACCGGCCGGGCCGCCATGCTCGTGCCCGAGGTCAGGACGATCTCGGCAGGGCGGTCCGGAGTGTCGGGGGGAAGCTCCGGCACGGCTGGCGCGGGGAAGACGTCCGTCCTTCGGTCGCCCGGGCAAGCGGAACGGCGCCAGTCGAGCCCGACCGCCGAAGCGTCGATCCCGAGGCGCGGAGCCTCGCGGTCCGTGCACCACGCGGCGATTCCCAGCGCCTTCGCCGCGTCGCGAGCCTCGACGGGATCCGCCGACGCTTCGAGAGGCACCGCGACCGCGCCGGCGCGAAGGACGCCGAAGAAGGCCGCCTGCCAGAGGGGCCCGTCGTGGACCCAGATCGCAACGCGCTTGCCGGCGCCGACCCCGCGCGCCGCGAGCTCTCCGGCGACGCGCTCGGCTTCCGCTGCGATCCGGCGGGTGGGCCACCCGCGACTCCTGTACGCCTCGACGCGCCGGACCTCCCCGGTCGAATTCCCGAGACGATCCAGGTATGCCAGCAAATCTCTCCGCGCCGGCGCGCTCGACGCGACTTCCGCTCGCCCGGACATGGGTCTATCATCGAGGCTCCCGACCGCGGAGGAAAGTCCGATCATGCCAGAACGGCCCCCGATCCGACCCACCAGCCGGCGCGCGTGGATCCTGCCCGGCGTCCTCCTCGCCACCGTGGCGCTCCTGGCGGCGACGTTCGTCGTCGGCTCTCTCCGCCGACCCGAGCCGCCGGCGTTCGCACCCGGCGGGTCGCCGCCACGCGAGGTGGGCGACTCGCTCGTCGGGCCACGCGTCTACACGGTGGATGCGCGGGACGAGCGGGCCTGGCGCTGGTTCGACTTCTCGCGCGGGGCGGTGGTCGAGAATCCGGGCCCGCAGGGCTGGGACCTCGCCCTCCGGCGGCACGACGTGCTCGTGAACGGCGGGGAGGGGTTCGCCGGCGAGGGGGGAGCGATCGCACTCGGGGGCGTCGCCTTCGACTCGCTCGCGGAAGCTCCGGAGGCGGGCTACCTCGGCTCCGCGGCGGGGCGCGACTCGACGAATCCCGCGTTCGAGGACTGGTACGACTACGGATTCACCAGCCACCTGCTCGAGCCCAAGCCGGTCGTCTACGCGATCCGCACCGCCGACGGCCGCTACGCCAAGCTCGAGATCCTGAGCTACTACTGCCCCGAGGCCGTGTCCGGATGCGTGACGTTCCGCTATGCGTACCAGGGCTCCGGCGGGCGCGCCTTTCGATGAGTGCGCCATCGTTGCCTCCACCCGCCGGGAGCGGCCATGCGGTCGTCGACGCGGTGGTGGTTGGCGCCGGGCCGAACGGGCTCGCGGCCGCCGTCGCGATGGCGCGCGAGGGATGCCGCGTCGTGGTCCTCGAGGCCGCAGAGTCGATCGGCGGCGGGGCACGCACCGAGGAGCTGACGCTTCCCGGGTTCCAGCACGACGTCTGCTCGGCGGTCATGCCGTTCGGGATCGGCTCCCCGTTCCTGCGATCGCTACCGCTCGCCGATCACGGTCTCGAATGGGTCCAACCGGAGACGCCCCTCGCCCACCCGCTCGAGGAGGGCGCGGGCACGCTCGAGCGCTCGATCGAGGCGACTGCCGCGGGCCTCGCGGAGGACGGGCCGGCCTGGCGCTCGCTCTTCGGACCGCTGGCGAATCAGTGGGAAGCGCTCGCCGCCGACGCGCTCGCGCCCCTCCACTGGCCGCGCCGCCCG
>DASRVB010000044.1:0-2952 GCA_035687725.1 Gemmatimonadota bacterium | reverse complement strand
CGAGCTCAAGCACCACTCGGGGCAGCTGGAATATCGGCTCAAGGGCAAGACGAACGACCAGCTGCGCCAGACGTGGATGGCGTCGATCGTGCCGCTCTGCGCCGAGGTCGGCGTCACCATCCCCGCCCACCTCGACGAGTCGAGCGGCCAGTACGTTCTCGAATACGAGCTCCCCTGCGAGTTCGACCCCGACGCCAAGCGCTGGCTCTTCGACCAGCCCATCACCTGGGACCAGGTATGGGATCGCTGGCGCGCGCGCGGGCCCATGAACGAGCGATACACCGAGATGATCCAGGGCCGCGGGAACTCGCTGTTCCGCGTGTCCGGCAACGGAGCCGGCTGACCGCTCGATCCGGGTAGACCCCCCCCAGCAACTAATCGAATAGTTGACAGCTTCCTCGGTCTTCGGATATTCTACTATCTGACTAGTAGATGATGGGGGCGCCCGAGCTGGAGGTCTCATGAAGGCAATCGAGCTGGCTGAGCGCGAGATGGAGGTGATGCGGGTGCTCTGGGACCGCGGATCAGCGACGGTCTCGGAAGCCCGCGAACTGCTCGGCGACCCTCTGGCCTATACGACCGTCCTGACCGTCTTCCGTACGCTCGAGGAGAAGGGTTTCGTACGTCACGAAGAAGAAGGGCGTGCGTACCGCTACTACCCGTTGATCGAACGCGATCAGGCACGCAGCAGCGCGGTCCGGCGGCTACTCGAGCGCGCCTTCGATGGTTCGGCCGAGCTTCTCATGACCCACCTCGTGGCCGAGCGCGACCTCTCCCCCGCTGAGATCCGCCGCATTAAGCGGCTGCTCGACGAACGGCTCCGCGACGGGAGGGCGACATGATCCTTGGATGGATGGGATACGCGATCCTGATCGGCGCGCTCGTGGCCGTGGCAGCAGTCTTCCTGGAGTGGTCGCTTCGAGCCTACCGGAGCGAAACGCGCTGGATCTGGGTGGCAGCGCTGATGCTCACGGTGCTCGGTCCGCTGGCTGTCTTCGGTGCGGGCGGCACGACCGGTTCCGCAGAATCGCAGGCCGAAAACCGGGACGCGGGACCCACCGAAGTCTCCCCATTCCAGACGGTCCCTTCCGCCGTCCTGCGGCTCGACGATTCCGCCAGCCTCTCGCGCCTCGACCGCCCGATCGTCGCAGGTTGGCTCATCGCAACAATGCTGCTCGCAGCTCGCTACGGTGTCTCACTGGCGGCCCTCGCACGTCGAAGACGCGCATGGCGGACCGATGATGTCGACGGCATACCGGTTCGGTTCGCGCCGGATCTGGGACCGGCCGCCGTCGGCTTCCTGTCTCCCGCGATCGTCCTGCCCGAATGGATCCGCTTGCTCGACCGGCGGCTCCTTCGCCTCGTCGTGGCCCACGAGCAGGAACACGTTCACACAGGGGACACGCGTCTCATGATCGCAGTTGGACTCCTCGTCGTCCTGCTCCCCTGGAACCTGCCGCTCTGGTGGCAGATCCGGCGGCTCCGGCTGGCGGTCGAAATCGACTGCGACAGGCGCGTGCTTGCTCGGAACGCGGAGCTCGCGCCCTACCTGAACGTGCTCTGCGAAATTGGATCGATGCGGGGTCGCTCCCGGGTCGATTCGATCCTGCTCGGCCAATCGGCCCTCATCCGTCCGGCCGCGTTCCTGGAGAGGAGGATTCGTCACATGACCGCACCCGTCCCCCGCCACCGCTCCTGGAAAACACTTGGAGTCGGAATCGTTGCGATCGCGTTACTCGGCTCTGCGACGCTTCCGGATCCTCCGCCTGCGCACGTCAGCGACGTTCAGCAGGAGTACGCGCTCCTTGTCACCGAAATCGAATACCGGGACGCGCAATCGATCGCCGAGCTCCCCTCGTATGGCGTCATCCGGCCCGCCCAGCCCGGTATACCGGAGCGACGCTGGCGCGAGACATACGAAGCGTACGAAGACATGGCGATCGTCGATCGGGTGATCATCACGCGTGAGGAGGTGTGCTATACGACGCGCGAGCCGGACGGCAGCATGACGATGCGCACGCACTCGACGGTTCCGGAAATCGACTCGTTGT
The DNA here is from genome assembly GCA_035687725.1 of Gemmatimonadota bacterium. Classification (GTDB taxonomy): domain Bacteria; phylum Gemmatimonadota; class Gemmatimonadetes; order JACCXV01; family JAHWKZ01; genus JAICNR01. The sequence goes on along the minus strand of DASRVB010000044.1, from coordinate 901 downwards.
CCAGCATTCCAAACGCCACAGGGGCGGCCGTCTCCCGATTCCTGAGCATGCAGAACGGCGGCAAGGAGGTCAACTACATGGCTTTTACGGTCGAGGAAGAGGCCGTGTGCTTCCTTCTGCAGGGCGACATGGGGGTGAGCGAGCGAGACGCGGGACTTACAAATCCGCCGGGGGAGTCCTATGGAGCCACATCCGAGGATTCGGAAGGAGCCGTATCCAGCGATTCGGAGGGCTCCGCATCGCCGGATACGATAGACTTCGAGTTCACTTCGTTCACCGAGCATCCTGTCTGTCTGGAGGTATGCGCGATCCAGCCGTTCTTCGAGACACGCGTCGGGTCTACTTCCTGTAACGTCATCGTCGGCATCCACATCGACGAGCGGGGCCGCGTCGACGCTGTGGATGTGCTGAAGCGCAGCGCGGTCCCGGGCTGCAACGAAGCTGCGGAGGCATGGGCGCGATCGACGCGCTGGTCCCCCGCCAGGAATCCCGGCGGCCGAATCGTTCCTGCATGGATCGCCCAGCCGTTGAGCTACGAGCCCATGAGAGAAGCCTGACGCCACGTGGTGAGGGCCCTATCGCCGCGATACCTTTGACAGATGGCGGTCACCTCGGAATCCACGGAACGGCCCATCGATGACGTCGAGGCAGCGATCTGGCGCGCGCTCGCCGCTATCACCGACCCCGAGATGCCGGTCTCGCTCGTCGACATGGGCATGGTCTACCGGGTGGCGGTGGAGGGCGGCTCGGCGGAGATAGATCTGACGTTCACCTCGATCGGCTGTCCCGCCATGGACATGATCCTCGACGACGTCCGCGATGCGGTGTCCGCGATCCCCGGGATCGAGCGCGTGGAGATCGAGGTCGTCTGGTCGCCGCCCTGGACCAAGGACCGACTGAC
>DASRVB010000043.1:0-25798 GCA_035687725.1 Gemmatimonadota bacterium | reverse complement strand
TCCTCCTCGACCTCGTTCCCGCGGGAGTGCGGGGTCCGGGGCACAGGGAAGTCGCGCGGCTCCTCGGCGACGAACATCGGGAGGACGGAAAGGAAACGGCGTGATCTCGCTTTCGGATCTGCAGAGAGACCCCGAGGTGCGGAAGTACCTCGACCGCGCCGACGAGGTGATGGGCGCCATGGGGTACACCGAGCACGGCCGCCGCCACGCGGGTGTCGTCTCGAAGCGCGCCCGCTCGCTGCTGGAGGCACTCGAGCGCCCGCAGAGGCAGTGCGAGCTGGCCGGGATCGCGGCCTACATCCACGACATCGGCAATGTCGTCAACCGCGATCACCACGCGCAGAGCGGAGCCATGCTGGCGCACGAGATCCTGCGGAACATGGGTATGCCTATCGACGAGGTCATCGAGGTCGTGACCGCCATAGGCCATCACCACGAGACCGATGGGGCGCCGGTGAGCGACATCGCGGCGGCCGTGATCCTGGCAGACAAGTCGGACGTCCATCGATCGCGCGTGCGCGACAAGGAAATGATCCGGCTCGACATCCACGATCGCGTGAACTTCGCCGTATCGCGCTCCTCGCTGGGCGTCGTCGGCCCGCACACCGCCAAGAAGATGGAGGGCGAGCGCGGTGGAGGTAACGGCGGCGCGAATCCGGTCGCTCGTGCACAGGAGGGCGGAGACACTGCCACGGTCGTGATTGCCGACACCCCGGACGAAGAAGAACTCGACTCGAAGCCCGTGATCACACTCGCGCTCCGGATCGACACGTCGATCTCACCGGTCATGGAGTACTTCGAGATCTTCCTGCCCCGGATGGTCCTCTCGAATCGCGCGGCCGAGAGGCTGGGAGCGATCTACAAGCTGGTCATAAACGAAACCCACCTGTTGTAGGTGGTGGGTGGACGGCTGAAAATGGCTCATCTGCTGCGTTGCCCTCCTCGTGCCGTCCTGCGGCGTACTTTCCAGTACGCCTCGGCCGTCCCTCGTCGCGCGCCTTGCATCTGAGCCATTTTGAGCCGTCCAGGGGGATACGCACGGCGTCTTTTTTCGGATTCCTAGTCCCGTGAGTCGGTGGAAGACGTGGTTGGGGATCCTCGTCTCGGCGCTCGCGATCTGGTGGGCGATGCGCGGCGTGGAATGGACGCTGGTCTGGCCGGCGCTCCGGGGCGCGGACTGGACCCTTCTCGCGCTCGTGTTCGTCCTGGCGCCCCTCGTCAACGTCGGTGTGCGCGCGGTCCGGTGGCGGATCCTGCTGGGTCCCGTGGCACGGCTTCCGGTTTCCAGCTGCGCGAGCGCGACCGCGGTCGGCCTCATGGCCAACAACGTGCTTCCCGCGCGGATCGGGGAATTCGTACGCGCCTATGCGCTCGCCAGGCGCGAGCCGATCGCCACGGCGACCGCGTTCGGAAGCCTGTTCCTGGAGCGCATGTTCGACGGGTTCGCGCTGGTGGGGATCCTCTATGCGCTGCGGTGGGTGGTGGATCTACCGCCTTGGGCCAACACCACCGCAGTCGTCGCGTTCTGGATCTTCGTGGGTTTCGCGGCGTTCCAGGCCGTCCTCGTCGCGTGGCCGCGCAAGGTCATCGGGGCGGCGCAGTGGGTCCGACGTCGGATTTTCGGGGGCCGGTTCGAGGAAGCGATCGAAGGAGCGCTGGCGACGTTCGTCGAGGGGTTCCAGCTGCTGAAGCGCCCGGGCCTGGTAGCGGTCAGCGCGGTGCTTGGATTCGCGCAATGGGTGCTGGTGGCGCTCCTGTTCTTCATCGGAATGGCGGCCTTTGGCCTCGCAGGCCAGGCCGGGTTCGAGGGCGCTCTGTTCACGAACTCGATCACGGCCCTCGGTGTCGCGGCGCCGTCCTCACCCGGTTTCGTGGGCACGTTTCAGGCGTTCGTGGTGCAAAGCCTGGAGGCGTTCGACGTGGACCGCACGATCGCGTTCACGTATTCGCTGGGTTTCCACGCCGTCAACTATCTGTCCGTCACGCTCGTCGGCCTGATCTGCTTCCTGCGGGAGGGGCTCTCGTGGAAGGAGCTCGAGAAGTCCGAGGAGGAGCTCGAGCGGGAAATGGCCGCGGACTTCGAGACCGAGATCGAGCCCCTGCTGGAAGGCGATGACGGTGGCTGATCCAGCCGCCGCCCGCCCGGCCGCGAGCGCCCGCGAAGTCTGGCTGGCACCGGCCAAGATCAACCTGTGGCTGGCGGTCGGCGGGCTCCGGGAGGACGGCATGCACGAACTGGACACGGCCTTTCAGGCCATCGATCTCGCCGACAGGATCGAGATCGCGCGCGCGCCGGCGGGAGTGCAGGTCGCCTGCACCGTGCACGGGGAATGCGCCGAGGGGGTGCCCGTCGGCGAGGACAACCTCGCGGCCCGCGCGGCGCTCCTGATCGCCGCCCGCACCGGGCACGACCTGCGCGTCTCGATCACGATCGAGAAGCGGATCCCCGCAGGTGCCGGGCTCGGCGGCGCCTCCTCGGACGCGGCGGCGGTGCTGCTCGCGCTCGGGCGCCGGTTCGCCGTCCCCGATCCCGAGCACACGCTGGGCGATCTCGCTGCCGAGATCGGCGCCGACGTGCCGTTCTTCCTCGAAGGCGGGACGCAGCGGGCGCGGGGGATCGGCGACCGGCTGACGCCGGCCGAGCCTCCAGTCGAGCGATGGGGGATCCTCGTGTGGCCGGGGGTGGGTGTGTCGACCCGGCAGGCCTACGAGTGGCTGGACGCGGCCTCGCCCCCGCAGGGACGCTCGCTGCCGCCTCCCGGCCTGGCGGGACGCGGGAACGACTTCGAGCCCGTCGTGGTGGCCCATTGTCCAGAGGCCGGCCGCGGATTCGAGGTCCTCGCGACCGGTCTCGCGCGGACCGTGCGGATGAGCGGGAGCGGAAGCGGGTCGTTCGCGCTCTACGCCAAGGAGTCCGACCGCGACGGCGACCTCGAGCGAGTCGGGGCGGCGCTCGCCGGGCTGCCCGGCGCGCGGTACTGGCCCTTCGAGCTCGCCACGTACGGCGCCCGCCCGGAGCGGAGGGTACGGCGCGCCCGCCGCATGCGCCGATGAAGCCCGCGCCGCGAGAGGGACGCCCATGAACGGAGTCGACCGCCCATGAACTTCTCCGACGGGATCCGGGTCGCCGACCTCTTCGTTTACCCGATCAAGTCGTGCGGGGGGATCGCGGTCGAGACCGCGGAGGTCGACGCGTTCGGCTTCCGGAACGACCGCCGCTGGATGGTCGTCGACGAGAGCGGGCGCTTCCTCACCCAGCGGACGGTCCCGCTCCTGGCCACGATCCGCGCAGGGATTTCCGACGGACAGCTCTTCCTGCGCGCCGCGGGGTGGGACTCGCTCGCGGTCGACGCCTTCCCGGAGACGGCGGCCGAGCGGGTGATCGTGTGGCGGGACACCGTCGACGCGCTGCCGATCGGCGGGGAAGCGGCCGCCTGGCTGACGTCCGTACTCGGCCGTCCGGCGCGGCTCGTCTGGATGCCGGACTCCACGGTGCGTCCGGCGAAGCATGACCCGGCGGGAAGCTCGCCTCGGATCTCCTTCGCCGACGCGTACTCGTTCCTCCTCGTTTCCCGCGCGTCGCTCGAGGCCCTGAACACGCGCCTCGTGGACCCCCTGCCGATGAACCGCTTCCGACCCAACATCGTCGTCGAAGGAGCGGGCCCGTTCGCCGAGGACGACTGGAAGGTGATCCGGATCGGGGAGATCGAGCTCGACGCCGCGGGCCCCTGCGCGCGCTGCGCGACGACGACGACCGATCAGGAGACCGGGGCGCGCGGCCTCGAGCCGCTGCAGACGCTCGCGACGTTCCGCCGCGAGGGGAACGAGGTTTTCTTCGGCCAGAACGCCAACCACCGCGGGACCGGGACGATTCGCAGAGGCGATCCGGTGGAGGTCGTGTCGACGGGCTGATCGAGGCGCGCCTGGACGACCCGGGGGGTAGCGCCGAACTTGACCCTGTGATCCCGGACGCACGATCCTCGCCTGTGCCCGATGCCGTCCCCGACCTGAACTGGTCGCCCGAACAGGGGCGGGAGTTCGGCGAGGCGGTTCTCGGCGTGTGGACCGAGCTCCTTGCCCGGCTCCCCGCGCTTCCCGTCTCGCGGGCGCACAAGGCGGAGGAGGTTCGGGCGGCCGTCGCGATCCCCGTTCCCGACGATCCCATGCCGGTCGACGAGCTGGTCGCGTACCTCCGGGACATGGCGCTCGAGAGATCGATGTACCCCGGCCATCCCGGGTTCATGGCCTACATCGTGGGCTCTGGCACGGTGCCGGCCGCTCCGGCCGAGCTCCTCGCGGCGGGGCTCGATCAGAACGTCGGGGGCTGGCGCCTGTCTCCGGCCGCGACGGAAATCGAGATCCACCTGCTCCGCTGGTTCGCGGAGTCGTTCGGCCTGCCGGCTGGCGCGGGTGGTCTCATGACGTCCGGCGGAGCGATGGCCGCGTTCGTGGCGCTCAAGGCCGCGCGCGACAGGATGGCGGGATGGGATACGCGCGAGCGCGGCGTGGCCGCGGGGCCGCCGCTCGCGATCTACGCGTCGTCCGAGGCCCACGTCGTCAACGAGCGCGCCGCCGACATGATGGGGCTCGGCAGGAGCTCCGTGCGGAAGGTGCCGGTCGACCCCGAGTTCCGGATGCGCGCCGACGGGCTCCGCCGGGCCGTCGAGGACGACCTCGCGAGCGGCACGCGGCCGATCATCGTCGTGGCTACGGCAGGGACCGTGGCAACGGGCGCGATCGATCCGCTCGAGGAGATCGCCGACATCTGCGAGGAGCACGAGCTGTGGCTCCACGTGGATGCCGCGTACGGCGGAATCGCGGCGCTCGTACCGTCATTGCGGCCCGCGTTCCGCGGGATCGAGCGCGCGGACTCGATCGCCTTCGATCCCCACAAGTGGCTCTACATCCCGCCGGCCGCCGGCGCGGTGGTCGTGCGCGACGCGCGGCGGCTGTCGGAGGCGTACGAGGTCCACCCGAGCTACGTGCACGAGGACAAGGAGCTCACCGGCCGGGGCACGGACCTGATGGAATGCGGGCCGCAGTTCTCGCGCGGGTTCTCGGCGCTCAAGGTGTGGGTCTCGCTGCTGGCCCATGGCTGGAGCGCGTACTGCCGCCGGATCGAGCACGACGTCGAGCTCGCCCGGTACCTCCACGAGCGCGTGATCGAGCGCCCGGAGTTCGAGCCGATGGCGCCCGAGCCGCCGCTGTCGATCGCCTGCTTCCGCTACGTGCCCGAGGGCCTGCGCGGCGGGCCGGAGTCGGCAGGCTCGCCCGGCCGCGACGCGTATCTCGACCGGCTGAACGAGCGGCTCATGAGCGAGATCCAGATGGACGGGCGTGTGTTCCCGTCGAACGCCGTCCTGGACGGCCGCTTCGTTCTCCGCGCGTGCATCGTGAACTTCCGCACCGAGGCCGCTGAGGTCGACCGGTTGCTGGACGTGGCCGCGGAGCTCGGCGCCCGACTCGATGCGGAGATGGGAGCCTCCGAGGCCGTCGCCAGGCCGTGATCCGCGAGGCGGCCGTCTCCGACGCCGCGTCGCTGGCGCGACTCGCCACCCAGCTCGGATATCCCACCACGGAGATGGAGGCGCGCAACCGTGCCGCCGCGATCCTGGGACTGCCCGAGCACCGCGTGCTGGTCGCGGAGACGGACGGAGGGGTCGTCGGCTGGATCCACGTCGCGCCGAGCGTCACCCTCGAATCGGATGCGTCGGCGGAGATCGCCGGGCTCGTCGTGGACGAAGCATTCCGCGGCATGGGGATCGGCGCCCGCCTGATGGCGGAAGCCGAGGCATGGGCTGCGACCCAGGGGTATGGTCTCATGCGCGTCCGCAGCAACGTGAAGCGAAAGCGCGCGCGGCGCTTCTACGAGCGAGCCGGTTTCATCGTCACGAAGCGCCAGCGGAACTTCGAGAAGCGGCTGGAAGGAAATCCGGGCGGAGGCTAAACTCCTCGAGCATCGATGGTTCGCTGGGGGGTAGTGTAACGGCAACACGCCTGCCTTTGGAGCAGGAAATTCAGGTTCGAGTCCTGGCCCCCCAGCCACACGAGATAGCGACCAGGATACCGTCCGGCTGACCGATCGTCTCGAAGAGATCGTGGCGGACCTCATAGCCGCGCTCCTCGACCAATGCGAGGACGGCGTTCTCTACAAACTGATCCCGATGGCGTTTCAACGGCTCCACGCCGTGCACCTCGAGATCAGGCCGGGAGCCCCCCCGTCGGCATCCTGGTCCGGGGTGGGGGCCGTTTGGGAAAATCGCGTAAACTTCGTGCATGGGAAGCGGCGCATGCGGTCGGGTGGCACCCGGCTTGCAGCGATGGACGGCTCCCCCCCAAGGCGGGCGAAGGTCCCCCCGCCCGCACCGGGACAGAGACACCCAACGGCGACCGCGTCGAGCGGTCGGGGAGATTTCTTGGAACCGCTGGACATCAACGAACTTGCGCGATCGCGAAAGGGCGCGATCCCGCCTGCGCTCCACCCTTCCGTCCCGCCCCGGGGTTCGCGCCGCGGGCGGTGGTTCCTCCTGGCGATATCCTTGCTGGGAGCCCCATCCTGCGATGACGACACGCTGGTCGACGATCCGTCGAATGTGGCCGGCCGATGGCTCTATCGGGCCTCGGAGCTCACGGGTCCCGAGGTGACGTGCTCGACGTCCGAAATGGTCCTCACGCTGATTCGCGCCCCGGGCTCGATCCGACTCGATTCCCGCTTCGAGGGCTCGGCCTTCGCCTTCACGATGGAATGCCGGCGCGACGATCGGTCCGCCGTCCTGCTCTTCACCGAGGGCGCCTCCGTCGTGAACGGGGAGATCGACGAGGGTCTGGTGGCGTTCGACTTCGAGGGCCCGGATTTCATTCACACCGGTTCGGTTACCGAGGATTCCATGGGCGGGATCGTCGCCACCCGGCTCGATCTCACGCAGTCTTCGCTCTCGGATGCGGGCATCGTGAACCTCATTGGGGAGTGGACAGCCGTACGGGACTGATCCTCGCTCCTGATGTCGCTTACGAGCGCGCCACATGGCTGACGAAGCGCCCAGCCCGATCCCACGCCCCCCGCTAGATTCCTCCGCCACACCCGGATCCTCCGTACGATCCCTCCGACATCGCTCGAGGATCATTGTTCACGCGGAATGCCCGGTTCTGTTAACGGATGCGCCGGGCCCGCCGTATCGAACCCCGAAGGATCGGCGCCGCTTCGCCGCGACGCTCGGCATACACGTCATCCAGGAGAACATCATGAAGGCATGGCTGGCAGTCCTTGCACTCTGTGCGGCGTCGCTGGCTCCGGGACTGGCCCGCGCGCAGGCGCTGGTAGACTCGCTCGCGCTGGCGCGGCAGTACACGACGTGGCTCTACGCCGGTGAGGCGGACAGCCTCGTCGCGCACAGCACCGACGAGACTCGTAACGACGAGGGCGCACGAGACAGGTACGTGCAGTTGAGTCAGCTCATCGCCCAGCGCGCTGGATTCGAGCTCGAGGTGAGCGAGGAGACATGGAAGCTGAGGAACGGGGAATGCCAGTACTGGCGGACGGCCCAGTTCTCGGCCATGGAGGAGCCGCTTCTCATCCGCTGGGTCCTGGACCGTCAGGGCCGGATCGCGGGCATCGGCGCCGGTCCCTACGCGGAGGCGCCGCCGGTCGAGTCGGAGACCTGCGCGCCGCCGGCGGGCTGATCGCCGCCGCTGCAGCGGCGGGGTGGACTCCGTTCCGCGTTCGCGTCGTGCTGGTCGATCATGCGTCGGCTACCTTCCGCGGTCCTCATGGCTATCGGAATCTGGATCGCGCGGGCGCTCGCGCTTGTCGGCTTCGCCGACGCCGCCTATCTCACCGCGACCCACTACGCGGGATCTTCGGTGTTCTGCGGTGCCTCGGGTGGGTGCGAGACCGTGCTCACGAGTGAGTTCGCGACGCTCGGCCCCGTTCCGATCGCGCTGATCGGCGCCGGGTACTATGCCCTGGCCAGCCTCGTCGCCTGGACCCCGGCGGCATCCTGGTCCCGGACTACCGCGCGAGCGCTGGCGTGGCTCACCGGGCTCGCATTCGCGGTCAGCATCATCCTGTTCGGGATCCAGGCTCTTCAGCTCCACGCCTGGTGCCGATTCTGTCTCGTCTCCGCCGCCATCACGACCATATTGTTTGTGACATCGATCTGGGTCTACGCAACGCTTGACCGCTCCCACACCTTTCCATAGGATGCAGAAACCTCATCGAAAGGTGGCGGTAGTGCGCAGAGCTGTCGGGTTCGTGGCAATCCTCGCCGTTCCCCTGGGGTCCTGCTCGGACGTCTCGCAAGAGCCTCTCGGGTTGCGCAGTCTCGGGAGCGCGGCCGCTGACGTCACAACCACGAACGTGATCTTCCCGGTCGAAATCGAGACCTTCGTGCCCTGCGCGGCTGGCGGCGCCGGCGAGATCGTGCAGCTGAGCGGAAACATCCACGACCTGTTCCACGTCATGATCAACGGCAACCGGTTCAAGGTAAAGATCCATACCCAACCGCAGGGCATCCGGGGCGTCGGCCTCACAACGGGCGACAAGTATCAGGGGACTGGAGTCACTCAGGAGACTTTCGGCGGCTCGTTCGTCAACGGCCAGGAGTCCTCGACGTTCGTCAACAACTTCCGCATCATCGGTCAGGGGCCGGGCAACAACTTCATGATCCATGAGCTCGTGCATTTCACGATCAATGCACGGGGCGAGGTCACCGCGGACGTCGGCCGGCTGAGAGTGACCTGCAGGTAGGAAGGACGTCTAGTCGTCCGGGAACAGGATCGCGCGATCTTCCCGTCGCGCGGGCCCGCCCGCCCCGGCAACCGCGAAGCGGCCCGGACCATAGATCGACGCCGCGCCGTAGTCGCCGTCTTTGTTCAGCGCGTAGAACGAGACGTTGAAGTCCGGCCGTTCGTCCGGGCGCTGCAGACGCTCCTCCACGTTGTTCTCGGCGATCCTCCGGCATCCCGCGAGACACGCCTCGGTGGGTGAGAGACCGCGGCGCATCTCCTCGACGATCAGGAACGAGGTCAGGTTCAGGAGGTTCGCCTCTCCGCGACCGGTGGAGCCCGCCGCGCCCACGTCGTTGTCCACGTAGAGGCCGGCGCCTATGATCGGAGAGTCTCCCACGCGCCCGGGGATCTTGAAGAACAGCCCCGATGTCGTCGTGACGGCGGAGATGTTCCCAGCGGCGTCGATGGCGCAGCAATTGATCGTTCCCGTGGGACGTCTCTGCTCCGGGTAGAAGAGCTCGGGATTGTCCGCGATGATGCGTTGCGCCTCGGGAGTGAAAGCCGAGACGTCGGGCGGCAGATAGTCATCGTGGTCGGCCAACGCTCCGCGCCAGTAGAGCCAGATCTGCCGCGAGGTCTCGGTCAGCAGGTCCTCCTCGACGAACCCGTTCTCCAGCGCGAACTGGCGGGCGCCCGCGCCCACGAGCAGCACGTGGTCGGTCGACTCCATGACGAGCCGCGCCACGCGTGACGGATACTTGAATCCTTCTAGCGCGGCGACCCCGCCCGCGCGATGTGTCGGCCCGTGCATGCAGCAGGAGTCGAGCTGCACCACGCCGAGCGCGTTGGGCAGCCCGCCGTACCCGACCGTGTAGTCCTCCGGGTCTTCCTCCACCAGGTTCACGCCGGCGATGACGGCATCCAGCGGGTCGCCGCCGCCTTCGATCACCTCCAGGGCCCTGGCGACAGCCGACTGGCCGTTGCTGCTCGCCACGACGACCGGTCCGGCCCATCGACGCGTCACGCGCGGGACCGGGCGCCATGCCGCCCGCGCCGCGGCGGAAGGTCCGACCGCACCTGCGGCAACGCCGGCTGCCGCTCCGGCGGCGAGGAATTCGCGTCGCGTGATGGAAGCCATTGCTCCTCCTGTAGTGGGTTTCCACATTCCCGAACGTTGGGACCACTCGTAGGTTAGGATTCTAATCCTCCACCAAGCAGCGGCCCGACGCAAGGAGCAGGATCCATGAACGGCAAGGAGCGAACGGCTGATCCCGCTGTCGATTTCCGCTACTTATTGAGCCAGGTCTGGGGCGAGCCGCGGGACCGCAAGCTGAGCGCCGAAGAGATGGCCGCACGTCGCGACGAGCGCGTCCGGTCGATGGTCCGATTCGCGTGCGAGCGAGTGCCCTGGTATGGACATGCCATGCGCGATCGTGGGCTCGGGCCCGACGACTTTCGATCCGCAGCCGACCTCGCCCTGCTTCCGGTCGTCGAGCACGAGGATCTGTCCTCGGCGCCGCAGGCGTTCCTCCCCACCGACATCCGATTGGACGACCTGCTGGAGCTCAAGACGAGCGGCAGCACGATGATGCCGCGCCGTGTGTACCACGATCCCGAAGGCATCGTCGCCGGCTGGTCCGTCAAGCTGCGCGAACGAGCGATTCGCGACAGGATTGTCGGGCAGATTCGATATCGCTCGGCCTCGCTTTCCATGGAAGGCAATCCCACGCGGGTACGGGAGCGGCTCCGCCTGATCGCCCCCGCGGTGGGGAAGCTGGTCTCCGAAAGCCCCAAGTACTCGGTATTCGAGGATCTGGCCAGGGTGGTCGAGGGCCTCAGGGAATGGCGCCCGCAACATCTTTCGGGGTACGGCTCGGCCCTCGGCCGGTTGTTCCGGTACCTGAAGGACTCCGGAGAGCCGATTCCGCTGCCCAAAGTGGTGACGTTCAGCTCGGACGCGGTGGCGCCCCTGGAGCGGCGCATCATCGAGGAGGACTTCGGGGTTCCGGTCCTCGGGATCTACAGCTCCACCGAAGCGTTCGCGATCGGGTTCGAGTGTGAGGAGCGGGACGGATACCATGTCCACGAGGACGTGAGCCACGTTCGCATCGCGGATCCCGAAGGGCGGAGCGTGGAGCCGATGGTGCCGGGCTCGATCATCGTCTCCAACCTGGTGAACCGGGGAACCGTGCTCCTCAACTATCGGCAGGGAGATCTCGGCGAAACGATCGAGGGCCCCTGTCCCTGCGGCCGAACGCTTCCGCGCATCAGGCTACTCGCGGGACGCGACATGCTCTTCATCGAGCGCGCGGAAGGCCATCCGATCCATCAGTTCAAGCTGTTCCGCGCGCTACAGGACGTCGGGCTCTACCGCTGGCAGGTGGTTCAGACCGCGCTCCAGCAGTTCACGGTCCGCGTCATCTCCCTACCCGGGCAGGAGCGGCATGCGCTGGAGGCCCGTATCCGCAGGGCAATGACGGACCTGATCGGCGGCGGTCTCGAGATCACGATCGAGTATCCTGTTGAGCTCGAGCGCACGACGACCGGCAAGGTCCTCGCCTTCTTCCGCCGCTGAACGAGTTTTCAGGTCATTCCATCACGGTTGTGTCCGCGGCGGCGTTCTGACGCTCCGACAGGACGTCGAGTGAATCGAATACGACGCTCACGACTCCCGGGGCCGAAATCGCCACCTCGCGCGCGATCGACATCTCCATCCGGGAGGGAACCTGCCCGAGGAGGCTGACCACCCCATCCTCGCTGGCGACATCGAGATCGATTCCCTCCCCGTCCAGGCGCGGGTCGGCCTCGAGACGGGCGCGGACCTCTCGCTCGATCGTCGAGTCGGGGACCGACATCACGGTCTCCTCCCCGGGGGCTTCCTCGGGGGCGGGCTCCTCGTCCCCGCCACATCCCGCGGCCACGACGGCCGCCAGGGCCAGTGCAACGATCGGAATCGCGTGCTTCATCGGACCTCTCTTCTCGGGGTTGATGTCGCCCGGCGCTTCGCCTCGGCGAGGTCGGGACGCTTGAAGAACGCCATGCGCATGGCTGGTGTCAACGGCCACCGTACGCGGCGAAGTAGTGTACCACCCGCGCGAACGGCTCCGGTTCCTCGAGGAACGGAAAATGACCGCTCTCCTGGAACTCGACGAACCGCGCGGTGAGCAGTCGTCCGCGAAACTCCAGCTGGTAGGCGGGCTGAACCACCCGATCGGAGGCCCCGTAGATGACCAGCGACGGCGCGCGCAGATGGGGGAGCGCAGCCGATAGATCGTAGTTTTCGAGACCGGCGGCGACCGCGCGGTTCACCGCGCCGCTGAAGCTCACCACAGAGAGGAGGCTGTCTCGCTCGGCGCCCGAGAGAGAACGGTGAAAATAGAGCGGAAGCGCGAGCCGGAACCGCTCGCGCATCGCCGCGCCGTCGATTTCCCCGGACTGGATTTCCGCGAGTTTCTTCTGGACGTCGGCAGGGAGCTCCATGGCGACGGCCTTACGGTAGCCGGCCATGAAGGCGCGGGTGGGAGCGCCCCCCAGGACGATGAGCCGCGACAGGCTCTCCGGATGCTGCAGCGCGAACAGGATCGCCAGCACCGAGCCGAACGAGTGGGCGAGGATGATCGGGCGCTCCAGCCCGAGAGCGGCACGCACGCGCTCGACGTCGTCGACGTGGCGCGACAGGGCCAGGGGTTGCTCGACGTCCGGCACGCCGGAGCCGCCGCACCCGCGCTGGTCGTAGGCGACGACGCGGTGCTCGGCTGCCAGCGCGCGCAATCCCGGTCCCCAGACGCCGGGGTCGGGGAAGAAGTATCCGCAGCTCATGCCCGGCCCGCCGTGGATGCAGAGGATCGGCTCTCCGTGACCGGTCTCCCGGACGCGAACCGCGAAGCCGTCCAGGGGGAGGTCCCACTCGCTCACTTCGGGGAGGTTCACGGAGTCGGAAGATAGGACGCCCGGGGGAGCCGCGCCGAAGACGGGTGGCCGGGGTCCTGCACACCTACCTTTGGGACTCGCAAAGGAGGCTCCGATGAGCGTCACGCTTTCGTGGCAAGGCGACATGCGCTTCCGCGCGCGGACGGAGGACGGCCACGATCTGACTTTCGATGGAACCCGCGAGGTCGCGGCCTCGCCGCCCGAAGGATTGCTCGCCTCGCTGGGCGCCTGCATGGCGATCGACGTCGTGGACATCCTCGAGAAGGGCCGGCAGGACCTCGACCGCTGCGACGTCGAGCTCAAGGGCGAGCGGAAGAATGACCCGCCGCGCAGGTTCACCAGGATCGCCATGGAATTCCGCCTGGTGGGAAAGAACCTCTCCCGGACGCGCGCCGAGAGGGCGATCGATCTCAGCCGTTCGACGTACTGCTCGGTCCTGCACACGCTGGCCCCCGACGTTCAGCTGGACATCGAGCTGGTGATCGAAGAACGCGCGTAGCGCGGTATCAGGCGGTGGGAGCGGATGTCGGAAGGAATGCGGCCGCGATCAGGACGCGGCCGGCTTCGCACTCCGCGCTGCTGCCGAGCAGGGCGATGCGGTCGCCCGGGTGTATGGGTGTCTCGGGGCCGGGGCGCGGATCGACGGACCTCCCGTGAATGACGGCCACGACGGCGACGCCCGTGGCGGTGCGAATGTCCAGGTTTCCGACCGTCCTCTCACCCGACCCGGGATCGCCCGGCACGGTGAACCACTCGATCGAGACCGGCGACCGGTCGTGACCCAGCTCCTCGAGGATCGAGTGATAGCGTGCCGAGAGACCGCCTTCCCACATGGGACCGTAGAGGTCGTCGCGCACGGCTTCGGTGAATCGCTGGATCTCGGCTACGGGCTTCCCGTAGTAGGAGAGGACCTGCCGTACCATCTCGAGGCCGGCCTCCATCTCCGGTTGCACCGCCTCGTAGACCCCGAGGTTGGCGAGCTCGGCGAGGTGCTCCGGATAGAGCGCCCGTGCGACGATTCGAAGCGCGGGGTTCACGGCCCGCGCCTTCTCCACGGCCGCGCGCCCGGAGACGGCGTCGGAGACCGCCACGAGCATGAGCCGCGCCGTTCGGATCTCCGCCGCCTCCAGGACCTCGATGTGGGCCGTGTCGCCCCAGACGGTGGGTAGGCCCGCATCGCGGGCTGCCTCGGCGAGCGTGTGGTCGACCTCGACCACGACGAACGGCACGTCCAGCTGCCGCATGACGGTGGCGGCGGCCTTGCCCGAGCGGCCGTATCCGATCACGACGACGTGCCCGCCGAGGTCCTCCGGCAGATTGAAGGTCTCCACTCGGACGGCCGCATGGCGGAGCCGGCACCAGCCGGCGTACAGCGGATCCGCCAGGCGGGCGAGGCTCGGGGAGAGCATCATCGTCACGAGCGTCAACGTCAGCGCCATGCCGTACTGCTCCTCCGACAGCGCTCCCGATCCGATCCCCGTGCGCGCGATCAGGAACGAGAACTCGCCGACCTGGGCCAGCCCGAGGCCGACGACCCAGGGCGTCGGTCCGCCGGCGCCGAAAACGCGCGTCAGTCCGCCGACGATCCCCGCCTTGGCGGCCACGACAAAGGCGACGGCGGCGAGGACGAGCAGGGGGTTCTCGAGCAGGTAGCTCGGATCGAGGAGCATGCCGGCCGACGCGAAGAAGACGAGCCCGAACACGTCCCGCAACGGGATGATCTCGCCCAGGGCCTGATGGCTGAACTCGGACTCGCCCAGGACCATCCCGGCGACGAACGACCCGAATGCGAACGAGAGGCCGAAGAGGTACGTCCCGTACCCGATCCCCACGCCCAGGGCGACGACGGAGATCAGGAACAGCTCCCGTGAGCCCCAGCGGACGATGCGCTTGAGCACAAACGGCATCAGGCGCGTGCCGACGAAGTACATGGCGCCGAGGAACAGCGCGGCTTCGACCAGCGCGAGCCCGAGGGCGGGCAGTGCGCGGTCGAGGTCGCCGAGACGCGGCAGCGCGATCAGCATCGGCACGACGGCCAGGTCCTGGACGACCAGGAGTCCGATCATCGCCCGGCCGGAAAGGGACGACGTGCGCCCCTGTGCCATCAGCATCTTGAGGACGACCATCGTGCTCGAGAGCGAGATCATGGCCCCCATCCACAGGGCCGGCAGCCGCTCCCAACCCAGCAGCGACTCGAAGAAGAGATATCCGGCGGCCGTGGTGAGGAGGACCTGGATCGGCCCGCCCACGAGGGCGAGCCGGCGCACCGGCAGGAGGTCTGCGAATCGCAGCTCGAGGCCGAGCGCGAACAGCAGCAGCGCGACGCCGATCTCGGCCAGCAGCTCGACGTTGTGGATGTCGCTGACGGTCGGGCCGGGCAGGTGCGGCCCGACGACGACGCCGCCCAGGATGTAGCCGATGAGCAGCGGCTGCCCCAGTCGGTGAGCGACCAGCCCGCCGGCCAGACCGGCCAGCACGACGAGTACGAGATCCGCGGCTATGCCCATGAAGGGCCGCAAGATCGGCCGAATCGGGGGCCTGGAGCAAGGACGCATACTGCGGTTGACGCAGTTTCGACGAGCCGCTTACCTTCTTGGGCCGCTGCTCGGGCGTTTCTCTCTACCGGGATCCAAACCGACAAGCATACGGGAGCACGAGAGGTTGGGCGCCAACCACGAACTCCGGTTGCTGACCGGGAGCGCGAACCCCGATCTGGCGCAGGAGATCGCCGATCACATGGGGACCCGGCTGACGGACGTCGAGGTCAGCCGGTTCGCGGACGGAGAGATCTTCGTCAAGATCAACGAGAACGTCCGCGGGCGGGACGTGTTCATCATACAGGCTACGAACCCGCCGGCCGACAATCTGATCGAGCTGTTGCTCCTGATCGATGCGGCGCGCAGGGCGTCGGCGCACAGGATCGCGGCGGTGCTGCCGTATTACGGTTATGCGCGGGCGGATCGAAAGGACCAGCCGCGGGTGGCGATCAGCGGCAAGCTGTTCGCAAACATCCTGGTCCACGCCGGCGCGGAACGCGTGATCACGATCGACCTGCACTCGCACCAGGTGCAGGGATTCTTCGATATCCCGGTCGACCACCTGTACGCGTCGCCCGTGTTTCTGGATTACTTCCGCGCCAAGGATCTCGGAGACGTGGTGGTCGTGGCGCCGGACGTCGGCGCCGCGAAAATGGCGCGGGGTTTCGCGCGCCGGATGGACGCTTCGATGGCGCTGATAGACAAGCGGCGGCCCAAGCCGAACGAGGCCGAAGTGGTTCATCTCGTTGGCGAGGTCTCGGGCAAGACGGCGATCCTGATCGACGACATGATCGACACGGCCGGTACGTTTGCGCAGGCCGCGCATGCGCTGAAAAAGAACGGAGCAGTTGCGGTTTATGGGTGCGCCACGCACGCGCTGCTCTCGCGTGACGCGAGCCGCAAGCTGCAGGAAGCGCCGTTTACGGAAGTCTGCGTGGCCAACACGCTGCACGTTCCAGAGGCGCGACGATTCCCGAATCTCAAGGTGCTTTCGATCGCCGGCTTGCTGAGCAAGGCGATCAAATACAACCACGAGTTTCAGTCGGTTTCGTCCCTGTTTCCGGAGTGAGTCCGGCACTATACCCGCGGGGCCGACGCCCGCGATGTTTCATAACCCGTTAGGAGGAGCTCGAGCATGGCTACGACAGCGACTATCAGTGCCCGCTCCCGCGAAGGCCGCGGAAAGGGCGCCGCGCGCCAGACGCGGAGAGAGGGCAGGATTCCCGGGGTTCTCTACGGCCACGGCGAGGACTCGGTGCCTCTCAGCGTGGATGCCAACGAGCTCCAGCGCCTCGTGCACACGATCTCGATCGAGAACACGATCGTGGATCTCGATCTGGGCTCCGGCGAACCGTACAAGGTCCTGATCCGCGAGTTGCAGCGGCATCCGTTCCGTGACGAGTTCGTGCACATCGATTTCTTCCACGTCGCGATGGACGAGAAGATCCAGGTGGAGGTACCGATCATCCTGCTCGGCACGCCCACGGGCGTCAAGAACAAGGGGGGCGTGCTCGATCATCAGCTGCGCGAGCTGGAGGTCTTCTGTCTGCCGGGTAGCATCCCCGAGAAGATCGAGCTGGAAGTGTCCCATCTCGACATCGGCGACTCGATCCACGTGAGCGACATCCACCTGCCCAACGTCGAGATCCTCACCGATCTCGACCGTGCGGTCGTGGCCGTCCTCGCTCCCACCGTCATCGAGGTCGAAGAGGTCGCCGAGGAGGCGCCG
Organism: Gemmatimonadota bacterium; assembly: GCA_035687725.1. GTDB lineage: Bacteria > Gemmatimonadota > Gemmatimonadetes > JACCXV01 > JAHWKZ01 > JAICNR01. The sequence continues at coordinate 8,875 of DASRVB010000043.1, read as the reverse complement.
GCCGAGCCCGAGGTCATCGGCCGCGGCAAGGAGGTCGAGGAAGAAGAGGAAGCCGGCGGGGCCCGGCGCGAACGCGAGGAAGGGAAAGAGTAGACCTGGCGCTGCGCGCGATCGTCGGGCTCGGCAATCCCGGCCCGGAGTACGCGGAGACCCGGCACAACGTGGGGTTCTGGATCGTCGACGGCCTCGCTACCCGCTGGAAGGCCGACCGCTGGCTTCGCGCCGGGGCGCGTTCGGAGGCCCGCGCCTTCGTGGACGGCCGCGAGGTCACGCTCATGAAGCCCATGACGTGGATGAACCGGTCGGGCATCGCGGTGCGAGGCCTTCGGGACAGCCTCGCGTGCGAGCCCGGCGAGATTCTGGTCTGCTACGACGAGCTCGCCCTGCCGCTCGGGAAAATCCGGCTCCGGGCACGCGGCTCCCATGGTGGCCACAACGGGATGCGGTCGATCATCGATCGGCTCGGAACGACCGAGTTTCCGCGCCTGAGAGTCGGCATCGCCCCGGAGTCCGGTATCGTGGATGATGGGTCGGATTTCGTCCTCTCACCCTTCACGCGCACAGAGCGTCCGATCGCCGAAGAGGCGGCGATTCGTGCCGCCGACGCGGTGCACTGCGCGGTGTCGGAAGACCTCTTGACCGCCATGAATCGCTTCAATCCTGAACCTGCGTAGAGGAGAAATCGTGGAGACGTTCGCATCGTCCGCCTCCGTATGGGGTCTGCTCGGACTCGTCGTGGCATGGGCTATCTACGTGTATCTGAAGCGGCAGTCGCCAGGAAACGAGATGATGCGCGATCTGGGTGCACAGATCCGCTCGGGCGCCATGGCGTTCCTCAAGCGAGAGTACTCCGTGCTGGTGCCGTTCATCGTCGTGGTCGCCGGGCTGCTGGCGCTCGCAGTGGGATGGCGTACCGGCGTCGCCTACGTCGCCGGCGCCATGTGCTCGATCCTCGCCGGGTTCTTCGGGATGAGCGCCGCTACCGAAGCCAACGTGCGGACTTCGGAAGCGGCGCGGTCGCAAGGCCAGGGTCCGGCGCTCCGGATCGCCTTCTTCGGAGGCGGGGTGATGGGTCTTTCGGTAGCCTCGCTCGGCCTCCTCGGGATCGGTCTCGTGTTCCTGTGGGTGGGCCGCGGAGCCGGGACCGAGGAGGCCTTCCGGGTTTTCTCCGAGATCATCTCCGGCTTCGCGATGGGGGCCTCGTCGATCGCGCTCTTCGCCCGCGTGGGCGGGGGGATCTACACGAAGGCCGCGGACGTGGGGGCCGATCTGGTGGGCAAGGTCGAGGCGGGGATCCCGGAGGACGACCCGCGCAACCCGGCCACGATCGCCGACAACGTGGGCGACAACGTGGGGGACGTGGCAGGGATGGGCGCCGACATCTTCGAGTCGTACGTGGGTGCGGTCATCGCCACGATCGCCATTGCCGCGACGAGCTCGGTGGTCCTGCCCGGGCAGCGCATGGCGGCGGTCGCGCTGCCGATCGTGCTGATCATCGTGGGGCTCATAGCGTCCTTGATAGGCGTGGGCGCGATGAAGCTGCTCGAGCGCTCGAACCCGGCCTCGGCTCTGCGCAACACCACGTTCATCGCGGCCGGGTTGTTTCTCGTGGCCTCGTACTTCGTGACCGTCCGGATGAACGTGTTCGCCGGGAATCCCGAGTACAGCGCCGCAGGGCCGTTCTGGGCGCTCCTGGCGGGGACTTTGGTCGGCATCGCGATCGGCCTGGCGACGGAATACTACACGGCGTCGAGGCCCGTGAAGCGGATCGCGGCGGCCTCCGAGACGGGATCCGCCACCAACATCATTGCCGGACTGGCCGTGGGGATGGAGTCGGTCGTCGTCCCGGTTCTCCTGATCTGCGCGGCGATCTGGGTATCGTTCGAGACTGCGGGCCTGTACGGGATCGGCATATCGGCCGTCGGGATGCTGGCCACGGTCGGGGTCACGATGTCGGTCGACGCGTACGGCCCGATCGCCGACAACGCAGGCGGCATCACCGAGATGAGCGGACTCGGCAAGGAAGTGCGCGCGATCACAGACGGTCTGGACGCTCTAGGCAACACGACCGCAGCGATCGGAAAGGGCTTCGCGATCGGCTCGGCGGCCCTGACCGCGCTGGCCCTGTTCTCGGCCTACGCCTCGGCGGTGGGACTCCGGGAGACGGGGATCAACATCATCGAGCCCGAAGTCGTGATCGGCCTGTTCGTCGGCGGGCTGCTGCCGTTCCTGATCGCCGCGCTGACGATGACCGCCGTGGGGCGCGCGGCCGAGGGGATGGTCGCCGAAGTCCGGCGGCAGTTCCGCGAGATCAAGGGGCTCATGGAAGGCACCGCGAAACCCGACAGCGCGCGCTGCGTCGACATATCGACGCGCGCCGCACTGCGGGAGATGATCGCCCCCGGGATCGTCGCCGTGCTCGCGCCGGTCGTCGTCGGCAAGGTCCTGGGAGTGGCCGCGCTGGGCGGAATGCTGGCCGGGGCCACGCTATCGGGCGTGCTGCTCGCGCTGTTCATGGCCAACGCCGGCGGCGCGTGGGACAACGCCAAGAAGTACATCGAAGGCGGTGTCATGGGGGGGAAGGGGTCGGCGGCCCACAAGGCCGCGGTCGTGGGTGATACGGTCGGCGATCCGTTCAAGGACACCTCCGGCCCGTCGATGAACATTCTGATAAAGCTGATGAGCGTGGTGTCGCTCGTACTGGCGCCCTGGTTCATCGGCGGCTGAAGGCGACCCATCTCCGGCGTTGCGCTTTCTCGTCTCCTGCCGTTCCGCATAGCCAGACCGGACAACATCCGACGCCGAGCCTGTTCCTCCGCCCATTGCGGGGATCGTCCGGGATGCCTACGTTGTGCATAGTCACGGAGGTGCGCCATGGTCGAAGCGGGAGGAGCGGCCCCGCGAGGCGACGGCGAAGAGCTCGAGGGCTGGTTGAGCGCTGCCCTGGCGGTCGGTAGAGATCGCCTCGGCCTCTCGCTCAAGGCGGCGTGTCGTGAGCTGGCCGGCGTGTCGGACAAGACGCTGATGAAATGGGAGTCGGGCGAGCGCCTGCATCCCCTGACATATGCGATCGAGCTCGCGCGGCGCGACGAGGTCACGCGCTCCATGCTCATGCAGGCCCTGCGCGAGGATGCCTCGTTCAAGGGCGCGTCGCAAAGGCCGGACGGCAAACCCACGACGAGCCAGCCGAGGGGCTGACCGGCGCGCCTTCCCGGCTTTTACGACGCAGAGTATACTGACCGCGTTCGTTTCGGAACCCACCCGGTCCACGCCTCCACTCCCAAGGATTCATCACCCATGCAGGTCGGCATCGTGGGACTTCCCAACGTCGGGAAGTCGACGCTCTTCAATGCCCTCACGGCGGCGGGCGCGCAGGCCGCCAACTATCCGTTCTGCACGATCGACCCCAACGTTGGCGTCGTCGCCGTCCCGGACGAGCGGCTCGACACGCTCGCCGAGGTGTTCTCACCCGATCGGGTGACGCCGACCGCCATCGAGTTCCTCGACATCGCCGGGCTCGTCGAAGGCGCGAGCGCCGGAGAGGGACTCGGCAACCAGTTCCTGAGCCACATCCGCCAGGTCGACGCCATCGTGCACATCGTGCGCTGCTTTCCCTCCGCGGACGTGGTCCACGTCTACGGCGGGATCGACCCGCTGCGCGACAAGCAGGTGATCGACACCGAGCTGGCGCTGGCCGACCTCCAGGTGCTCGAGAAGCGGCAGGAGCGGGTCGCGAAGCAGGTTCAGATCGGCCGCAAGGAGCTGATCGCGGAGCTGGCGGCGCTCGTGAAGCTCGTGCCCGCGCTGCGCGCAGGAACCCCGGCGCGCGCGGTCGATCTCCCCGCGGAAGAGGAGGAAGCCGTCCGATCCTACGGCTTGCTGACCCGGAAGCCGGTGATCTACGCCGCCAACGTTTTCGAGGCCGAAGTCGCAGCGGCCGTTCGCGACCCTCTGTCCGTGGCCTCGGTCGCGCCCCTGGCGAAGGCGGCGGCCGCGGAGGGCGCGGGGCTCGTGTCGGTGTGTGGAGACATCGAGGCCGAGCTCGCCACGCTCGCGCGCGAGGACCGTCACGCGTTCCTCGCCGACATCGGGCTTCCGGAGTCGGGCCTCAGGCGAGTCATCCACGCGGCATACGATCTGTTGGGGCTCCTGACCTTCTTCACGGCCGGTCCCAAGGAGGTCAGGGCGTGGACGATCCATCGCGGCGACACCGCCGTCGAAGCAGCCGGCGCGATCCACACCGACATGGCGCGCGGCTTCATTCGCGCCGAGATCGTGGGCTGGGAGGACTTCGTGCGCGCGAGCCGCTCCATGCAGCGCGCGAAGGAGATGGGGCTCGTCCGGAGCGAGGGCCGGGACTACGTGATGGCCGACGGGGACATCACCTACATCCGCTTCAACGTCTAGCGCCTAGCGCGGATTCCTCGAAGGGCCGGGATCCAGCGAGAGCCGGGCGGTCGCGGGCTCCGGCGGCCTCCCGCCAGCCACCGGCTCGATCTCGTCTTCCGCCCGGCGGCGACCGACGACCCACCCCTTGAGCCGCTCCGCGAACCGGTTCATCCCCACGTAGGCCCCGGGCACGACGGCCAGTGTCAGGACCATCGACAGCATCATCCCGGACACGACCGCGATCGCCAGCGGCTGCATGAGCTCCGACCCCTCGCCCAGACCGAGCGCCAGCGGGAACATGCCGAACACGGTCGTCAGCGTCGTCATCATGATCGGTCGCAGACGGACCGCGCCCGCCTCGACGACCGCGTCTTCGAGAGACATCCCGCGCAGGTTCCTGTTCTGGTTGGCGTACTCGACCAGCAGGATGGCGTTGTTGACGACGATCCCCGCCAGCAGGATCACCCCCAGGAGAACCGGCGCGCTCTGGGGTGTCCCCGTGATCCAAAGACCCAACCCGACGCCGATGAGCGACAGCGGGATTGCGATCAGGATGACGAGCGGATCGGTGACGCTCTCGTACTGGACCGCCATCACGACGAACACGAGAAAGATCGCGAGCAGGATCACGATCAGGAGTTGCCGGTTGTTCTCCCGGATCGCCTCGGCCTCGCCGCCGAGTACGATCCCGTAGCCCTCGGGAAGCTCGAATCCCGCGAGCCGGGTCTGGATGGAGTCGCTGATCGCACCTACGGATGCCACGTCGGTTAGCACGTCGCCGCTGACGCGCAGGATCCGGTTCTGCTGCTCGCGCAGGATGCTGGTCGGGCCGAGGCCCAACGTGACGGTCGCCACGTCCCGGAGGTAGATCGGAGAGCCGCCCCCGGCACCGGGGAAGAGCGCCACCGTTTCCAGGTCCTCGGAGCTCGTGAACCGCTCGCGCGGAAGGATGACCCGCACGTCGTACTCGCGGTTCCCCTCCGTGTATCGGGTCGCGATCGTGCCGCCCAGCGCGGTCCGGAGCGTCTGCCCCACGGCGGCCACGTTCAGGCCCAACGATGCGGCGCGCTCACGATCGAGCCGGACCGTCAGCTGCGGGCTCGCTTCCTCTGTCGAGGGCTGCAGGTTCTCGAGGCCCGGCACACCCTCCAGGAGGGTCATGACCTCGCCCGCGAGACGATTGAGCTCGACCAGGTTGTCGCCCTGGATCGTCACGTCCATGGACTCTCCGGAGGACGAGGTCCGGAGCCCCCGGATGCGAGGCGGGCGCACGAAGATCCTGGCTCCCGGGAATCCCCGCTCGTCGATCCTCTGCTGGAGCTCCATGACCCATGCGTCGGCGCTCATGTCCCGCTCGCTCGCCGGCGCCAGCACGATGTCCAGCGAACCCCGGCCGGAACGAGCCGCGGTAAAGCCGCCGAAGAGGAATCCACCGGCCGTCGCGAACATGTGCTCGACGTGCGGCATGGCGGCGACGAGCTCCTCGACTTCCAGCGTCACGCGGTTCGTCTCCTCGGCGGACGCCCCGGGTGGGAGTCGCACGAATACGCCGACGTTGCCGCTGTCGACCTGGGGCAGGAACTCGTTCCCGAGGCCACGCGTCAGGAACCACACCCCGACGAGCGTCAGCACGGCCACTCCCACGACGAGGCCGCGCCGGCGCACGATCCCCGGCCCGAACCGTCGGTAGGCCGCCCGCGCCCGCTTCATCTGTCGCTCGACCGCCATGAGCGGTCGGGAGCCCGCGATGCCACTCGTGCGCTCGACCCGGCCGAGGACGGCGGCCATCGACGGCACGAGCGTCAGGGCCACGCCGAGCGAGGCCAGGACCGCGAAGGAGATCGTGAGGATCATCTCGCGGAAGATGAGTGCCGCGAGCCCGCTGATGAGAAGGAACGGCACGACGGCGGCCAGGTTCGTGGCGGTCGATGCGATCACCGCGCTCTGGACCTCGTTCGCCCCCACGTGAGCCGCGTCCACGGCGTCGCGGCGCTCCTCCTCGCGATGCCGGAAGATGTTCTCGAGCATCACGATCGAGTTGTCCACCAGCATGCCGACGCCGAGCGCGAGACCGCCCATGCTGATGATGTTGAGCGTCAGATCCCCGGTCCCCATCATGATGAACGTGGCCAGGATCGCCAGCGGAATCGCGGTCCCGATGATGAACGTCTTCCTGAGCGAGCCCAGGAACAGGAACACGACGATCATCGCGAGGAAGGCGCCGATCAGCGCGGCGTCGCGCACCGAGCCGATGGAGGCCTCGATGAAATCCGCCTGGTCCTGGATGACCTCGAACCGGATGTCGGGCGGCACGAAGCCCGAGGCGGCCAGCTCCTGGAGCCGGTCCTCCACGCCGTCGGAGACCCGCACGGTGTTGGCATCGGGTTGCTTTCGGATCGAGAGCTTGACGGCCGGGGTGCCGTCCAGTCGCGCCCAGATCCGCTGCTCGGGGTGGGTGTCGCGAACGTCGGCCACTTCCGAGAGCGGAACCCGCCCCCCGGCCGGGAGCTCCAGCGGCAGCTCGCGGATCTCCCGGACGTTGCGGAACTTGCCGGACGTCTTGCCGATCACCTCCCGCACCTCGGAGGCGACCACTCCAGCGGCCACGTCCTGGTTGCCCGCGCGGAGCTCGTCGATGACGCTGGAGATCGACAGACCGTAGGACCGCAGCCGCTCCTGGTCGAGCACGACCTGGATCTCGCGCTCGAGGCCGCCGGAGACGTCGACGGAGGCCACGCCCTGGATCGTGAGGAGCCGCGGCCGGAGCTGGGTGTCGACCCACTCCCTGAGCGATACGAGATCACGCTCGGCGGAGCTGAAGCCGACCTCGTAGATCGGGCTCTGGGCCGGGTCGAACTTGAAGATCGTCGGAGGATCGGCTTCCTCGGGCAGCGAGCCCCGAACGCGCTCGAGGTTCTTGGCGGCGTCCTGGAGCGCGAAGTCCATGTCGGTGCCGTAGGCGAAGTCCATGTCGACCCCGACGCGGCCTTCCTGGATCTCGGTCTCGATGTTCTCCAGGTCCTCGGTCGGGGCCAGCGCTCCCTCCAGCGGCTTGGCGATCGTCTCCTCCATGACCTCGGGGGCCACCCCTGGGTTGCTCACCGAGGCACGGATCTGGGGGTAGACGATGTTCGGCAGGAGGTCGATCGGGAGCTGCCGCAGATAGAAGAGTCCCAGGACGATCGCGACCGCCGAGAACATGAGGGTCCCGATCGGGCGCCGGATCGACCAGCTCGGGATGCCGCGGTGCTTCTCGCTCACGAGCCGGGCCTCCTTCCCCGGATGGAATCCGTCGCCGCCTCGGCGCCGGGCGGCTCGCCCACCGTCCGCACGGGTGCTCCTTCACGGAGCGAAGAGCCGCCCTCCACGATGACGGTCTCGCCGGCGCTGAGGCCGGTGACGATCTCCACCCGGCCCTTGGAGACAAGGCCGGTCTCGATCGCGCGTCGGAGCGCCTTGCCGTCCTCGACCACGAACGTCGACTCCTCACCGCCCGAGCCGGTGAGGACCGCGCTGGCCGGGACCAGCAGCACGTCGTTCCGGGCATCGAGTCGGAGTCCGACCCGGGCGAGATATCCGGGGCGCGCCTGGCTGCCGGGCTCGAGGGCCACCTCCACCGTCACCAGTCGGGTGGTTGGGTCCGCGGAGGGAAAGACGCGCCGGATCCGTCCACGAAGGGGGCGATCGGGGAACGCGTCCAGCGAGACGGACACCGAGTCGCCTGCTCCCAGCTGACCGACGTCCAGCTCCGATACCCCGATCGGGACCACCAGGGTCGATATGTCGGCGACCTCGAACAGGGCCGTCTGCGGTCCGACGACGTCCCCCGCCTCGACATGTTTCGCCGTGACCACGCCGGAGATGGGCGAACGGATGGTGGCGTAGCCGACGCGCGTCTGGAGCTGTCGATGCGCGGCCTCGGCTGCCGCGAGCGCGGTCCGGTCGCGCTCGTACTCGGGCAGCGTGATCACCTCGCGCTCCCGGAGTTGCTCGGCACTCTCGAAGGCCGCGCGCGCGGCCTCGAGCGCGGCACGGGCGCTCACGAGGTTCGCGGTGAGCTCGGCGTCTTCGAGGCGCGCCAGGACCGCGCCGGCGGAGACCCGGTCTCCCTCCTCGGCGTACACCGCGGTCACCGTCGTGGCGAGCTGGCTGTTCACGCTAACCGTGCGGATCGGTTCCACCACGCCGGAGAGCTCGATCTCGCGCGCGATCGAACCTTCCTCGACCGTCGCGGTCTCGACGACCGCCACGGGAGGCCCACCGCCCGGACCACCTCCGCCGGGGCGGCCGGCCGCGGCCGGCTCGTCGCCACCGCAGGCGAACGTGACGGCCGCCGCCAAGAGGAGCCCCCCGCAACCGCCGACGCGCCCTACGACGGCCTCGCGCCCGCTCACGTGCCGATCCCAGCGAGCGGCTCGCCCAGCTCGGCCTCGAGCGCGGCCACCGCGACGCCCAGATCCTGTCGCGCGCGGACCCAGCCGACCTC
>DASRVB010000042.1:0-4185 GCA_035687725.1 Gemmatimonadota bacterium | reverse complement strand
ACCGGCGATCCCGGTGGTCGAGTTGACGCCGAGCGGCGTGGCCAGCCCGTGCGCCTGAGTCGCGCTGTCCATGTCGGCCAGGGTGGCGCCCGGAGCGACCCGGGCCGTTCGGGCACGAGGATCGACCTGGATCGCCTTCATGGGCGAGAGGTCGATCAGGAGTCCCCCCTCGCAAACCGAATTTCCGGCGATGTGATGGCCCGCCCCGCGAACGGCGACCTCGAGTCCGCGTTCGCGCGCGAACCCGATGGCCTCGAGGACGTCGTCGGCTACGGCACAACGGGCGATCAGCCCGGGACGGCGATCGATCATGCCGTTCCACACGGCCCGCACTTCATCGTAGTCCGGGTCCTCCGGCGAGAGAACCTCGCCCTCGAGCCGGGCGGCCAGGCCGTCCACTTCGGCGTCGTCGACTGCGCTCACGTGTTCCCCGATGGCCCGCCTCCTCCGTTTGGTCATGACAAACCCCCGGATCTAAGTGGAAGCCGCGCCTCGCGAGCGCGGCCTGTGAAAGATACGTCAGCGAGACTCGCCGACGACCCGCGGCTTGGGAGTCATTCGCTCGGGCTGGTAGTCGATCCTCTCGTAGTGCAGGGTCGCGCCGACCGCTAGGACCAGACGACCTCGTGCAGCCGCACCGGTGCGGGAAAGCCCTTCAACGCAATCTCCCCCAGATCGTCGAAGCTGTACCCCTTTCCCACGCACAGATCGCGGATGACTGTCGGCACGACGATCCGTTCGGGGCTGGCGTATTCACACGCCCTGCGAGCGAGCTGGACAGCGGCTCCGAAAAGATCCTCGTTCTCCTCCACGGGCTCGCCCGCGCTCATCCCGATCCGCACCCTAACGGGGTGGTCGTCGGCGCGCTGGTTGTGGGCGGCCAGCGCGCGCTGGATCGCCAGCGACGCCTCGACCGCCGCCGACGGAGACGCGAACGAGGCCATGATCCCGTCGCCCGTGTGCTTCACCTCGCGACCCCGGCGGGCGGAGATCTCGCGGCGAACGATCGTGTCGTGGACCCGCAGGACGCCCATGGCCGCCTCGTCTCCTAATTGCTGGGTCATTTCTGTGGAGCCGGCCAGATCGGTAAAGAAGATGACCCGGTAGCCCGGGTCGAGATTCCCATTCTTCCACAGAGCGGTGCCGATGGGGGATTGCGACTGGCCGCCGAGAAACGCCTCGACAAGGTTGGTCTCGACCTCGATGATCTGGTCGGCCTCGAGCCCATGCGCCTCCCGATGGACGGCCTGACAGGCCTCCTTGCTCGGGCCCTCGACGAGACAGCAGACGGTCTTGGCGTCGGGATTGACCCAGTACTTGAGGTATTTCACGCCGTGCTTCCCTTGGGCCTCGAGATCGCTGAGGTGGGCCTTTTCGATCTCCTCCGGGGTGGCGTCCATATTCCGGTGGATGTCCATGTAGAGGGTCATGCAGAGAGAGCTCCTGCCTTTCGGGTCCTAGAAGCGGCGCTCCGGACCGGGCCACCCGGGTCCAGGAGCGAAATCACGGAAGCGGGAGTATAGCCGGCGAGCGGCGTCGCGTCAGGGTTTTCGAACGGCAGGAATGCAGGAAGCCCGGACCGTCGTGATCGGGGCGGCCCGGGCCGTCTGCGATGCACCGCGTTGCTGGCGGTGGAAGCTAGCCCCGGTAGATCTCGTCCCCACCGGCCTCGTCCCACGTCTCGGCCAGCCACTCGGCATCGGCCTCGTTCCGCGGCTCGACGGCCAGCACCACGCCGCCCTCCTCGATCGCGGTCTTGTACACGGTCGCCCGATCCTTGGACATCCCGACCCCCACCAGGCCGCCGACGATGCCTCCGGTCATACCACCCGCACCCGCGCCCGCGAGGCCGAAGAGGAGCGGCCCCGCCACGATCAGGCCGAGCCCGGGGATCGCGACCGCCGTGCCGACCGTGGCGATCGCGCCGGCGATCGCCCCCAGCGCGGTCCCGAGCGCCCCACCGACACCGGCTCCCTCCATCGCCTTGCTCTCTCTCTCGACTTCGACCCGCTCGCTGGGGAAGTACTCGTCCCTGGCCTGGTCGGACATGAGGACCATGACGTCCTCTCGCGAGTAGCCGCGCTCGATCGCCCGAGCATAAGCGTCCTCGGCGTTCTCGGCGTCGTGGAACACGGCGCTGACGACGTTCCGGCGCGCGGTCTTCATCCGGTTCTCGGCCCGGTATTCGTCGTGCTCATGATGGGTCATCGCTCGTTCCTTTCGGCAAGGAGAGATGGAATTCGTGAAGCTTCCGTGACCTCAGGGTAGTCGATGCCGGCTCGAATCGGCTGTCAGCGAGCTTACTCCGAGGCGGCTACTCGAAGCGCGGCGTGTACCTGTTGAGCGTGGAGTAGGGGTCCGGCCAGCGCAGGTCCCAGCCGAGGCGCCAGGCGGCGTTGCGTGTCCAGTAGGGGTCCCACAGGTGAGCCCGCGCAAGGGCGCAGAGGTCGGCCCGGCCGGCGGCCAGGATCGTGTTCACGTCCATGTAGGAGGAGATGTTGCCGACCGCCATCGTGGGGACCCCGACCTCGTGCCGGATCCGATCGCTGAAGGGCGTCTGGAACTGGCGGCCGTACTCGGGCCTGGCGTGCGGGACGGTCTGACCCGCCGATACGTCGACGATGTCCACGCCGCGCTCCTTGAGGATCCGCGCGAACTCGATCGAATCCTCGATCCGCTGTCCCTCGGGGACCCAGTCGACGGCCGATATGCGCACCGATAGCGGCTTGGTGGTCCACTCGGCCCGGACCGCGTCGAAGACCTCCAGCGGAAAGCGCATCCGGTTCTCGAGCGGGCCGCCGTACGCATCGTCGCGGCGGTTGGTGGCTGGCGAGAGAAACGAGGCGAGCAGGTATCCGTGCGCCATATGGATCTCGAGGAGATCGAACCCCGACTCGTCGGCCATCCGTGCCGCCCGCGCGTGATCCGCTACGACCTGGTCCATGTCCTCCCGTGTCATCTGGCGCGGCACCTGGCTGTGCGGGAACCAGGGGATGGGGGAAGGGGCCATGATTTCCCAGTTGCCGTCGGGCAACGGCTCGTCGCTTCCCTCCCATGCGAGGCGCGTGGAGGCCTTTCGGCCGGCATGGCTGATCTGGATCCCGATGGCCGCGATGGAGTGTCGGTGGACGAAATCGACGATGCGTCGCCAGGCCGCGACGTGCTCGGGGTCGTACATGCCAGTGCAGCCCGGCGAGATCCGCCCCTCCGGCGAGACGTCCGTCATCTCGGCCATGACGAGCCCTGCGCCGCCCACGGCCCGGCTCCCGAGATGGACGAAGTGCCAGTCGTTGGGCGTGCCGTCCTCGGCGGAGTACTGGCACATGGCGGAGACGACGACGCGGTTATGGAGGAGGAGCTCCCGGATTCTGTACGGGGTGAAGAGCGGTGGCGGCGGGGGATCCAGCGGGACCTCGACCGCGCTCTGCTCGGCCGCCCGCTCGGCGAACCAGCGGTCCACACGCGCGGTGAACGCGGGGTCGCGCGTCTTCATGTCCTCGTGGGTGATCCGGAGCGATCGGGTGAGGAGGTTGAAGGCGAACTGGATCGGCTCGGTCTCCATGTACCGCTCGGTCCCCTCGAACCAGACGAGGCTCGCCTTGGCGGCCCGCTGGAGGCTCGCGACCAGCGGGCGGCGCTCCGCTTCGTAGGCGGCGAGCGCGGCCGGCACCGACGCATGCGCGCGCAATGCGGCCGCGAGCGCGATCGAATCCTCCATCGCCAGCTTGGTTCCCGAGCCGACCGAGAAGTGGGCCGTGTGTGCGGCGTCGCCGATCAGGACGACGTTCCCGTGGCTCCAGGCGCCGCAGGTCAGCGTGGGGAAGCTGCGCCAGACCGAGCGGTTGGCGATCAGCCGGTGGCCGTCCAGCTCCTCCGCGAAGAGCTCCTCGCAGAAAGCGAGGGTGTCTTTTTCGGGGCGGTCCTCGAGCCCGCTCCGGGCGAGGGTCTCGTCGGTGGTCTCGACGATGAAGGTGGAGAGGCTTTCAGAGTATCTATAAGCATGTACACGCCATAGCCCATTGGCATCGTACTTAAAGTAAAACTTGAACGCCGGGAACGGGTGCGTGGTCCCCAGCCACACGAACTTGTTCGGGCGCCAGTCGATGGTCGGCTCGAACGCCTGCCGCCAGCGCTCGCGTACCGTGCTGTTGACCCCGTCCGCCCCCACCACGAGGTCGGCGTCGG
>DASRVB010000041.1:0-8627 GCA_035687725.1 Gemmatimonadota bacterium | reverse complement strand
CGGGCGCGAGGGGTGGGAGCGGGTCGCCGCGCTGGGTCCCACTCCGTCGAGCGCGGAGGTCCCGACTCCCGCCTGGCGGCCGGCAGGCGCCTTCGCGACGGGGCCCTCGGGCTTCCCGACCATCCTCCTCCTCGAGGCGCTCGAGTTCGAGGGTGCGCATCTCGACATCTGGATCGAACGCGCCGGGCGGTACGAACGTATTTATGAAGGGTACTACTGGGGCTGCTGAGCGTTGTCTGACGCTGTTGCACTTCGATCCGGGTCGCGGCTATGCTTGCCGCGGCTTCGATCCCCCATGACATGGCAGACATACAGGAGGCGTGATGGAACAGACATTCAAGGAATTCAAGAAGGGAGTGGCCGATCGTCTTCGGGGAGCTCGGGGCGAGCTGACGCAGGCGCAGCTCGCGGAGATCACGAAGTACACCCAGCAGATGATCAGTCGCTACGAGAGCGGGCGCGTGCCGAAGGCCTTCTGGTTTCTCGCCGAGCTGTCGGCGGACGCGGGCCTGGACGTCAACTACATCCTGACGGGCCGCCGCCGCCGGAAGCCCGGCGCCAAGAAGCTGAATAAGGACTCGGCACCGAGGCGGTGAACGCCGGCGCGCGACGCTGAGGTGTCTCGCTGGATCAACTGCGGGACACTCCTGGCGTTTCTCGGCGTGCTCGTCTTCGCGATCCTGGGGATAGCGCTCTTCCAGATCCTGTGCCACGGACCTGCGGCCGAGCCGGGGAGCGGCTGGATGCGCTTCCCAGGCTGAGCGCGGACCTCCCCCCGGCTCTACTCGCGATATCGCATGTACTGATCGGCGCTCATCCCACCTTGCTCGACCCTAGACCCCGCACCAACAGAAATGCCGGCACACTGGCCGCGAGGAGGAGCAGGGAGCGCAGGCTGTTACTCCGATCGCCGACGATGGACGCCATCAGGAACGCGATCGAGCCGGCCAGAGCGACACCGGTCGTCCACGGGTAGCCCAGCGCGCGGAACGGGCGCGGGGTGGACGGTTCGCGGCGCCGCAGGACGAATACGGAAGCGAACGAGAGGGCGTAGTTGGCGACGAAGAAAAACGCGAGCAGCGCGAGAATGGTGTCGAAGCTGTTGGTCGCGATCAGGAGGAGTGCCAAGCCCGTCCCCAGGAACAGCGCCGTGGTCGGCGTACCCCCTTCGTTGACCCGGGTCGCGGCGAGGGGGAGGAGGCGATCTCTGCCGAGCGCGAGCGGCACGCGCGAGGCGATGAGCTGATTCGCGTTCGCCGCGGCGAGCAGGGACACGATCATGAGGATCCGGATGATGGTGTCCCCGTGGGACCCGAAGACGACGGTCGCCGCGGTGGCCGCCACGAACGGATCTCCCGCCATGCGGCCGATCGGGACGGCGCGGAGGAACGCGACGTTGAGCGCGAGGTACAGGCCCATGACCAGGAGGACGCCGCCGATCGTCGCGCGCGGGATGCTGCGTCCGGGGTCCTCCATCTCTTCGCCGAAATAGATCGCCCCCGTCCAGCCGTCGTACGTGAAGATGACGGCCTGGAAGGCGATCACGAAAGCGGTGAGGAGCGCGAGACCCGCAGGCAACGGCCCGGCGGGAGTCGCCGGCGATGAGTCGAACGGGAGAATCAGGATCGCGGCCACGAGTCCCAGGAGCGCAAGGGCCTTGAGAAGGCTGGTGAGCTGCTGAGCCGCGTCCCCGACCCGGATTCCGCGCCACTGGAGGAGGGCGAAGGTCAGGACCACCCCGCAGGCCACGAGGGCGGAATGGCCCTCGAGAGACGGGATCAACGGCCCCGCATACTCCCCGATGACGATCGAAACAGCCGCGGTGGTCCCGCAGGTGGAGATCCAGTCGGACCATCCCACGAGGAACCCCGGGAACCGACCCAGCGCGCGGCGGACGAAGACGAACTGCCCGCCCGAAAGAGGGATCATCGTGGCCAGCTCGCTGAGCGAGATCGCGCCGAGGAGGGCGTAGAGCCCTCCTGCCATCCAGGCGGCGAGGAACAGAGGAACCGATGGGAGCTGCGCCGCCACGTCTCCGGGCGTCCGCAGGATGCCGACCCCGATCGTGTTTCCGACGATGACGGCCAGGCCGAACGCGACGCCGAGGACCTGCAGCAGCCGGCCGCTCAGGGATCAGCGATCCACGTCGGCGTAGATGGAGATCACCTTGTCGATGAACTCCAGCGACTCGTCCCACGGTCGCTGGAACGTGTTCCGCCCGATGATCGACCCGTACCCGCCGCCGTCCCGGATCCCGCGGATGTCGTCGTAGAAGGCCTCCGAGCTCGTCTTCGATCCGCCGCTGAAGATCACGATCCGCTTGCCCGCGAACGCCGCCTGGACGACGTGCCGGACGCGGTCGGCCACCGTCGAGCGCGGGATGTCGAGCTCCTCGTAGATCTTCTTCGCCTTGGCCTGATAGAGATGGTCGGAGGGCAGCTTCACTTTGACGACGTGCGCCCCCATCTGGCAGGCCAGGTGGGCGGCGTATGCGCACACGTCGAGCGCGGTCTCGCCGGCCGTCTCCGTGATCCCCGATCCGCGCGGATAGGACCACACGACCACCGCGAGGCCGGCGGACTTGGCCTGCTCGGCGATGAACTGGAGGTTCTCGTACATCTCCTGCCGGTTCGCCGAGCCCGGATAGATCGTGTAGCCGATCGCCACGCATCCCAGCCGCAGGGCGGCCTCGACCGATCCCGTCACCGCCGGGATCGGGTCGTCATCGGCCCACAGCAGGTCGTGATTGTTGAGCTTGAGGATGAGGGGCAGCTGACCCGCGTAGTTCCCGGCCACCGCCTCGATGAAGCCGAGCGGCGCGGCGTACCCCGACATCCCGGCCGCGAGCGCGAAGCGTGGATGGTACTCCGGATCGTAGCCCGACGGGTTGACCGCGAACGACCGGTGAGGGCCGTGCTCGAACCCCTGGTCGACGGGGAGGATGACGAGCCTGCCCGTGCCTCCCAGGCGGCCGTGGGATAGCAGCCGTGCGAGGTTCGCCTTCACGGACGAGTTCTCGCTGGGATAGTAGGACAGGATCTCGCTCACGCGCGCGGTCATGGCGCCCGACGTGAGCGGCTCTGCGGTGGCGGTGCCGTAGTCGCTCTTGCTCAAAAGGGTCGCTCCTTTCTCCTAAGCGGTGATGGCGGCCCGGCGCTCGCCGGCCAACAGGGCCTCGATGGTCGAGACCTCATAGCGGCTGCCGATGATGAGCGGCGTCCGGACGTGGAGGCCGTCGGGAACGATGGACAGGATCCGTTCCCGTCCGTTGGAGGCGGCGCCGCCCGCGGCTTCCGCAAGGAGCGCGAGCGGGGCGGCCTCGTAGAGGAGACGCAGCTTGCCGTTGGGATTTTTCGCGTCTCCGGGATAGAAGAACACGCCGCCGCGCAGGAGCGCGCGGTGGAAGTCCGCCACCAGGGCGCCGATGTAGCGCAGGGAATACGATCGCCCGGCGCTGCCCCCGTGAGAATGGCTCTGAACGAACTCGCGGAAGCCGGGCTCCCAGGCGTCGAGTCGGGCCAGGTTGGCGGAGTACTCCTTGCCGTGCTCGGGCATGCGGATGCTGGGATGGCTGAGGAAGAACTCCCCGACGGCGGTGTCGAGCGTGAAGCCGTGCACGTTTCCGCCCACGGCGTAGACGAGCATGCACTGCGGTCCGTAGAGGACGTATCCCGCGGCGACCTGCTCGGTCCCCGGCTCGAACACCTCCTCAGGCTTCCCGTGGCTCTTCCCCGTCGACTTGCGGCGGACGCTGAAGATCGTCCCCACGGCGCCGTCGACGTCGAGGTTGGACGAGCCGTCCATGGGATCGTAGCAGAGGACGTGCTGTGCGCGCGGGCAATCCTCGTCGAGATGGTGGATGTCCTCCATCTCCTCGCTGATCAGCGTGCAGAGGAGTCCCGAGCCGCGGAAGTGCTTGGTGAAGACCTCGTTGGCGAACCAGTCGAGCTTGTGGACTGACTCGCCCTGGACGTTGACCCCGCCCTGCATGCCGGCCAGAGAGCCCAGCCCGACCTCGGCCAGTTCGGCGCGGATCTCCTTGCAGGCGGTCGCGACTTGGGCGAGGATCGACGCCACCGGGCCGGCGCCGGGGGCATCCGCTTCCACCTCGCGGAGTAGGTGCTGGGTCAGGGTCACGCGATGGTCGTCCATGGCCCGAGATTGTACGGCTGGATCGAACCGGCTGCCAGCGGACACGCCCGTTACACAACGCGAATGGAATCTATTCATGGAATGAATGGAGATCGGACACCGAAAGGAAGGTCTGCGACCTTCGCGTCGGAGCGGTAGATTCCGCCGAATGCGTAGGCTGCTCGAGTTCCACCGGTCGCCGAACTCCGTCAAGGTGCGGATCGCCCTCGAATTCAAAGGGCTCGAGTATGAGACTCAGGAGATGTTCTCGGCGGACCGGGAGCCGATCGTCCAGGCAGGAGGCTGGCCGCTCGTGCCGATCCTGCTCGATGGCCCGGTCGCGATGCGCGACTCGGCCGCGATCCTCCACTACCTGGAGGCGAACTACCGAGACGCGCCCTCGCTGACGCCCGAGTCGCGGGACGACATCCTGGCGGCGGACGCCCTTCTCGCGAACGTGCTGCCCCAGATCCGGCGCGCGCAGTGGAGTGTGCAGGCCGAGATCCCCAGGGCGCCCGAGGAGCGCGACGACAGCCGCATCGCGAGCGCGCGGGCGGACCTGATCGAGGCGCTCGGGCGCCTGGAGCGGCGGTTTTCCGGCCAGGACTGGCTCGTCGGCGGGAGGATGTCGATGTACGACGTGATCCTGGCCTGCACGCTGATCCCCGCCACCCCTCCGCGCGACTTCGTGGCCGAGAGCGCCATCTACCGGTTCTTCGACGAGCACTTCCGGATCGAGGACGAGCGCCCGCGGGTGATCGCGTGGGTGCGCCGGGTGATGGCGCACGACACGGCCGCCCACCGCGTCGCAGCCCGCTAGCTGTTGGCCGACACGTTGTTCACGCGCACCCATGGCCGCTGCCCTGGCCGGCGTCTCCGCGGGCACATGTGACCGAAGGTGGTCATCAGCTCCACCCTCTGAAGTGGCCGACTCTCGTCCTCCGCAGTCGCCTCTGCGGAGACGCTCGGCCATCCGCGGGCGTCAGCCTGTCGGGTCCGCCTCGAGCGTCGCACGGCGAGCCGCGCCGAGGAGCGGCGCTCGCGAGTCGAGGACGACCGCGACGGGCACGCGCTCGAGGAGGTCCCGGAGCCGGCCCTTTGCGCGAAACGCCTCGAGGAAGCGCCCGTCGCGGAGGAGGGGCAGGATGGCCGGCGCGATCCCCCCGGCGAGGTAGACACCGCGCAGAGCCAGTGCCGTGAGGGCGAGATCCCCCGCCGCGCTTCCGAAGCAACGCATGAAGGCGTCCATCGTCGCCTCGCAGATCGCCGCCTCCCCCGAAATCGCGATCCGCGAGATCTCCTCGCTTCGGTCCGCGCTCGCGGCAAGGCGCTCGGCGAGCCACGGCGGCTCCTCCTCGCGACCTGTCTCGCGCAGGAACGCGTAGATCGCCTCGATTCCGTTCCCCGACACGACCCGCTCGACGCTGACGTGGTCGGGGAACCGCCCCCGCAGGAACGCGAGGAGGTCTTCCTCGAGGGGAGTCCCTGGGGCGAACGCCTGGTGCCCGCCTTCGCTCGATAGCACGGCGTCCTGTCCTCCGATCCGCGTGAGGATCGCCATCCCGAGGCCCGTCCCGGCCGCGATCAATGCCGCGGTCGGCCCCTGTGGCTCGCCCTCGGAGAGCGTTTCGATCCCTTCGGGGGCCAGCATGTCGATGCCCTGGGCGGCGGCGGCCAGGTCGTTGATCAGCATCACGCGCGGGATCCCGGTCGCGTGGGAGATCCGCTCGCCGTCGAGCTCCCAGTCGAGGTTCGTCATGACGGCGGTCTCGTCCACGATTGGCGCGGCGACCCCGAGGCAGGCGCGGTCCGGGCGCTCCCCAGCGTCCGCCAGGAACCTCTCGACGACCGACACGAGCCCGTCGAAGTCCTCGGTCGCGTAGCGCTCTTCCCGCAGGATCCGGAACCCGCCTTCGCCGTGCTCCACGAGAGCGAGCGCGACCTTCGTTCCCCCGACGTCGCCCGCCAGGATCACGGCTCGGCTCCCGCCCTCCCGGGCTCCATTTACCTCGCGCCCGACAGGAGCGAAGCGGCGGCGCGGTCCACCAGCCATGCCGCGTGTCCGCCCGCCGGGCGGATGCCGGTCGCGGGCCGGAGATCGACGTCCGCGGGCTCCTCGAGCGCAGCGCGCACTGCGTCCGCTTTCTCCTCGCCGGCCACGACGAACACTGCCGCGCGGGCTCCGTTGAGTGCGGTCAACGTGAGCGTCAAGCGGTCGACGAGGGGATCGGGAATCGCGACCTCGTCCTTTCGGACCGCCGCCACCAGCCGGTCGGCGAGCGCGAGCTGCGGTGATCCGGGGAACAGCGAAGCGACGTGCGTGTCCGCTCCCATGCCGAGGAACGCGAAGTCGAACCGCGGCGGCTCGCCGCGCGCGAGCGCCTGCTCCGCGCGGAGAGTCGCCTCGTGCATGACGGCCTCGCGCTCGGGGTTCGGGTCCTCGCCGCGCATCCGGTGGATCTGCTCGCAGGGAATGGGAACCCGATCGAGAAGCGCCTCCTGTGCCGCGCCGTAGTTGCTGCGCGGATCGTCGGGAGGAACGCAGCGCTCGTCGGTCCACCAGACCCGGACCCGCCCCCAGTCGATCCGCGACGCGAAGGGTTCTCCGGCCAGAAGCCGGTAGACGACGGGAGCCGTGGAGCCCCCCGTCAGGAGGACGTCGAAGCGGGGGCCGCCGGAAGCCTCGACCGCGGAAGCGAACTTCGCGGCGGCCGCGGCGGCCAGCGACCCGATGTCGGCGTGAACGGCGACTCCGGGGTGGCTCAGGCCAGCTCGCGCCACGCGTATCCGCGCCGCGCGAGCAGGCGCGCGGCTTCCTCGGGACCCGAGCTTCCCGCCGCGTAGTTCGGAAACTCGGGCGCTTCCCCCGACTCCCATGCATCCAGGATCGGCTCGACGACCCGCCACTGCGCTTCGGCCTCGTCGGCGCGCGTGAACAGCATCGGATCGCCCTGCATCGCGTCGAGCAGCAAGGTCTCGTACGCGTCGGGCAGCTCGACTCCGAACGCGGCTTCGTAGTCGAAATCCATCCGCACGCGCGATGTCCGCATGCCCTCGCCGGGGACCTTGGCCGAGAACGTCACGCGGATGCCCTCGTCCGGCTTGAATCGCATGACGATTTCGTTCGGTGCCACGGACTCGTCGCTCTGGCGGAAGATCGAATGCGGCGTGCGCTTGAACTGGACCGCGATCTCGGTGACGGTCCGCGCGAGCCGCTTTCCCGTTCGGAGGAAGAAGGGAACCCCGGCCCAGCGCCAGTTTTCTATGCGGAGCTCCAGGGCCACGAAGGTCTCGGTCGTCGAATCGTCTTCGACTTTCTCGATCTCGCGATAGCCCGGGACCGGCTCGCCCTCCACCTTTCCGGGCCCGTGCTGCCCCCGGACGACTCGCTGCGCCACGTCCTCGGGGGACAGCGGAGCGATCGAGCGCAAGACCTGGACCTTCTCCTCCCGCACGGATTCGGAATCGTAGGCCACCGGCGGCTCCATCGCGGTCAGCGTGAGGAGCTGGAGCAGGTGGTTGGCGATCATGTCACGCAGAGCGCCGTTGGCGTCGTAGAAGGCGGCCCGGTCCTCCACCCCCAGCGTCTCGGCCGCCGTGATCTCGACGTATTCGATGTAGTTCCGGTTCCAGAGCGGCTCGAACAGCATGTTCCCGAACCGGAGCGCCAGGATGTTCTGGACCGTCTCCTTGCCGAGGAAATGATCGATGCGGTAGACCTGGTTCTCGTCGAACACCTGGCGGATCTCTTTGTTGAGGTCCTGGGCGGACTGGAGGTCGCGGCCGAACGGTTTCTCTACGACGATCCGCGTCCAGCCCTCGTCGTCGCCGGTGAGGTCGACGGATTCGAGCCCGCGCACGATGCGCGGCGCGAGCGAGGGCGGGACCGCGAGATAGAACAGGTGATTCCTGAGCGACGAATCGTCCTCTCCCAGAGCCTCCAGCCGATCGGCGAGCCGGCGGTAGGCGTCGTCCTCGCTCAGGTCGGCGGCGAGATAGGCGAGCCTGTCGGCGAAGCCGGCCCACTGCTCGTCGGAAGGAGGATCGTCGGAGAATTCCTCGAGCGCGTCCCGCATCGCGCCCTGAAACCCTTCGTCGCCGAGCTCGTTGCGGCCGACCCCCAGGATCGAGAAGCAATCTTCGAAACAGCGTTGCCGCTGGAGCCGCCACAGCGCCGGCATGAGCTTGCGGCGCGCCAGGTCGCCGGTGGCGCCGAAGATGACGAGCGCGCACCCGCCCGCCCTGGGCAGGGTCACGCGGCCCTCGCCCTTCGCGGGCGCTTCCGTCTCGGGGGCCGCGGGGACGACGCGCTCGATCATCGCGCGGTCTCCTGCGCGCCGCGGGCCAGCTCGGCCCATTCCGTGTGGACCGGCGGCGAGTCGGGAGAGTCGATCCGGCGGTAGGTGTGCCCCCCGAAGTAATCCCGTTGCGCCTGAGTCAGGCTCTGAGGCAGGCGCGCAGTGCGGTAGGCGTCGACATACGCCAGGGAAGCGCCC
>DASRVB010000040.1:0-18596 GCA_035687725.1 Gemmatimonadota bacterium | reverse complement strand
CCCAGAGTGATCGCGATCGCCGCCGCTGCTCCGCGCTCGAACCAGCGGATCGGCCGCGCGGCGCGGTCGGCAAGCGCGTGGCGCGTCGTGAGCCGGCGATCCACCTGCGCCCGCCACCACACGCGCTCGGCGCGCGGCAGGATACCGGCGTCCGCGCGCGCGATGCCCTGGAGCCACGTCGAGACCGCCATCACCTCGCGACACTCCGCGCAGTCACCCACGTGCCGTTCGAGGCCGGGATCCAGCGCTCCGGCCGCGATCGCCGCCAACGCCTCCCGCTCCCGCGGGCACTCCCGCACGGGTTCGTGCACGTCGTCCTCCCTCCGTCTCATCCGAGGACTTCCGGTGTCAATCCCGCCTCGTCGAGTATCCCCGCCAGCTTGCGGCGGGCGCGGAAGAGCAGCACCCGCACGCTCGCGTCCTTGACCCCGAGGACGCGCGCGATGTCCTTGTGCGCGTACCCCTCGACGTAGGCAAGCCACACTAGCGCCCGCTCGCGCGGACTCAGCTTCGCGAGCGCAACCTCGACGTCGCGCCGGAGTCCGACCGGCTCGGGCGATGCCGACTCGGCCGGCGCAGCTTCTTCCCATTCGCGCTCACGACGCATCGAACGCCAGCCGTCGTACACGAGATTGGTGGCGATCCGGAAGAGATAGGACACGGTCTGCCGCTCGTCCATCTCGGGGCGCCGGGCGTTGAGGTACCGCACGTAGGTGTCCTGCAGGAGGTCTTCGGACCAGTCGGGTGATCCGGTTACACGCCGCAGGTACGCGGCGATACGGGGCGAGGTGCGCTCGTACAGGTCGCGGAACGCGGCCCGCTCGTCGCGTTCCTCGCGCGGCGCGGCTGGCGGCTCCCGGGTCACGATGGACCTCCGATCGGTCGCCGCGAGGGCGACCAATCAGGACGCCGAGGGGGGCAGCAATCCCCATTGCTTCGACAACCGATAGCTCGCGAACGCGGAGACGAGGTAGCCGAGCCCGGTAGCCAGCGCGATTCCGCTCGGTACCGCCAGCGGAATCAGTTCGTCGATGTCATAGGCCACGATACAGAGCCCGACGATCCCCATGAGCGTGAAGATGACGCCCTTCTGGATCGAGCCGAAGATCCGCCCCGCCTGGCTCACCGTTTCGCTGGAGACGGTATCCAGGAACTTCCGCCCGCTCTCGCTGTTCAGGAACGACACGAACTCCGACGCCGACTCGAACTTCTCGAGCATGCGGCGCTGAATGTCGAACTGCGCGCGGGCCCGCTCCTGACGCCACCGCGAGAAGATCCACGCCGAGAAGCCGATCAGAACGACGACGAGCGCTGTGACTCCGACGACGCCGAACACGATGGCCGTCTCGCTGTTCATGCGAACCCTCCGGTATGGACATGGCGGCCCCGGCCCTCCGGGAGCTCGCACGGTCATACGGCGAGCCACGCGGACCGGTTAACAGCCGGAGATCACTGGCCGGGCCGGAAACAGAAGGGGCCGCCCTCGAGGCGACCCCTTCACACTACCTGCGGCGCGCCGCCGCGACGCCTACGCAGCTACGCGAAAAAGGTCCTACCGCACCTCGAGGAGGAAGTGTCCGAACGCGCCCCCCTCCTCGGCGTCGCTGTAGAACCCGAGCCGCGGCGCGTTCTTGAGGGCCTGCATGACCTTGTACGTCCCGCTCGAGGTATCGGCGGCGGCCGCACCGGTCATTCCGCCGAACGTGCCCATCAGCCCCTCGGCTTCGGTCAGGATCTGCTCGAGGTTCATGAACCCCAGCGTGTTCGCCTCACTGGGATAGAACTCGGTCATCGCGCTGAATCCGGGATTGGAGGGCAGGGCCTGGGCGCTTCCCCCACGCGTGTCCAGCATCCGGCCGATAAGTCCGCGGCTCGTCCCGATCAGGACGAAGTCGTCGGTCACGACGTAGGACAGCGACAGCCCCTCGCCCATCGGGGTCGGGGCGTAGCGGATCGTCTGCCCCTGATGCTCCTGGGATTGCCACTGGAGCGGAATGGAAGCCCGGTCCGCTGCGGCCTGTGAGATCGTTCCTTCGAACCGCGTCAGGAAATCGCGCGCCCTCTGGGGATCCTTCGTGGCGATCGTCAGCGCGATCTCGGGCACGGGGAAGAACCCGGACTTGTCGACACCGGCGATCGCGAACGACGCCTCCTGCCCGACCCAGGGAATGATGTCCGCCTGAATGTCGATCCCGGACTCCCGCTGGAACGCGGCCAACTGCTGCGCCACGAGGCTATCCGCCTGCAGCGAGTCGGCCGTTCCCTGCACGTTCATCTGGATGCGCGTGGCCTCGATCGCATACCGGCGCAGCTCGTCGTAGACGATTTGCGCGTCGAGCGAATTCACCGCGCCGAAAAGCAGGGTGTTGACGGGCTGGAAGGCCAGCGTGCGGACGGGCGTCGGAGAGCTCGTCATCATCGTGGCGAGCGCCGACCGCTCCCCCTCGGGGAACTTGGTGTACGCGTCGGCCCGGATCCCGGCCTCGGTCCAGTACACGCCCACGCCCACAGCGCTCGCCAGCTGGTAGTCTTCGAGGGCGCTCGTCGCGGCCCGCAGCCGCTCCTCCTGGAGGTCTCCGCCCGCCATCGTATCCGCCGCGGAGGCCCGGTCCGCGGCCTCGCGCAGCGCCCGCTGGTCGACATAGATCGAGATCGTCGCCTCGGGGAGCTTCTGGATCACGGCCTCATAGTCGCCGCTCGCAGCCATCGACTGCGCCTCTCCGTCGAGCGACAGCGCGCCCTGCATCCGCTCGCGCGTCGTGGCGATGACGAGCTCTTGGTCGGCGATCGAGTACATGAGAACCTCGTCGCCCTCCCGGTCCGTCGCCAGGCGCACCTGCGTTCCGCCGAGATCGACGTCCGTGAACGTCGCGCCCTTCTCTTCGGTGATCTTCGTTTCGAGTGTCTGCAGCAGCGTCCGCGCCCCCTCCTCGTCATCGAGCGCGGCGACGAGCACGATGTCGGCCCGGTCCTTCGGGAGCTGGCCGTAGAAGCCGAGATCGAATTTCCGGCCGAAGATCGTCATGAGGGTCGCCTCGTCGAGCGCGAGACCGGTCTCGGCCTGGAACTCACGTTGCGATTCCGCGAGCGGCGCGAACGCCTCCCGCACATCGGGGATCGCAGCGAGCTCTGTGTAGAGGCGCGTGCCCTTGAGCCGCGTCCAGAAGGCTTCCAGGTCGTAGCCGGAAACCACGACGCTCGCGCCGGCGGGCAGCGTGGTGGCGACCGCCTCGGTCCGGAACCCTTCGACGGGCGCCCCGGCTTGCTCCTCGCCGCGGCAGGAAGGCATAGCGATCGTCGCGAGCAAGGCGACGCCGACCATCCGGGCGAGCAGGGATCTGGCCCCCATGTCCGAGAGCTCCTTTCGAGAGATGATTTGTTTCCGACGACCCGGCAGGAGTTCGACGTTAAGAGCCGACCCCCACTTTTGTCAATTTTGCGGTGCTGAATCGGGAGGGGAGCCGCCCCGCGACGGAAGGAGGGGCGAGAGGAATTCGTTGGCTCCTGTCGTTACCCCCGCCGCACCGGACCCGCCGCCCACGGCGTAGAGCCTGCCTTCGGCGACCGCGACCCCGAGGCCGTAGCGGGCAGTCGGCATCGGATGAAGCGGGAGCCAACGTCGCTCGCGTGGATCGTACGCTTCGTGTGCATCGAGCGGCCCGGCTGGTGTCACGCCCCCGACGACGTGAATCCGGCCGTCGAAGGCCGCGGCGGCCAACTCGCCCCGGGGCGTCGGCATGGCCGACAACCGTTCCCAGCGCAGCGTCCGGGTGTCGAAGGCGTCGAGCGTGGCCTGCGCAGTGCTCGCGCTGCCCAGCTCCCCTCCCACTGCGTAGATCACGCCGCCGATCGCGGTGGCCGCAAGCGCTTCGCGTGGAGCCGGCAGCGGCGGCAGCGGATCCCACCGATCCTCGTCGGGATCGAAACGCCAGACGTCCCGGATCGCGCTCTCGTCGGCGGCCTGCCCGCCGAGCGCGTAGATCACGTCGTCGACGACCGCGACCGCGAGCGCGCCGCGCGCGCGCGGGAGCGGCTCGACCACTTCCCAGCGGCCGAGATCGGGATCGAGCGCGTAGACGGTAGCGACGGGCAGCGCAGGCTCTCCCTGGAGGCCGCCGATCGCGAACAATCGATCGTCGGCCGCCGCCAGCGCGACGTGATGGAGCGGCTCGGGGAGCGGCGGGCCGGGGAGCCACTGGTCGAGATCCGGGTCGTAGAAATCGACACGGGACAGCGCCCGGCGATCCGCGCCGATCCCGCCCACGACCCATATCTCGCCGTCCAGCTCGGCGACTCCCACCCCGCGTCGCGGCTCCGGCAGCTCGGCGGCGCTCGTCCAGCGGCCGGGCAGCGGAGCCTCCGTCTGGACCGCGCTCGACCCGCAGGCGATCGCCACGAGGAGCGCGGCCGGCGCCAGGTTCCGGCGCAGGCGGGCGGGTGCACTGCGATCAAAGGGCATCGCCTGTGCTACTCTGCCGCTCCACCGGGCGTTCCATCCTGCCCGCAGAGCCGACTTCGAAACCGCGCCGTCGCCGGACTCGTAGGATCGGGGAAATCCGCTGTACGATCCCCTCGCCTGGAGGTCTCCATGCTTCGTGTCGTCCTGCCCGTCCTGATCGCCGCTACCGCAACGCTCGGCTGCGGGATCTCCGTCGACTGGGACGGACCCGCGGTCGCCGGATCCGGAGTCCGGACGAGCGTCAACAGAACCGTGCGGGCGTTCGATCGCGTGGACGTCGGCGGAGCATACGACGTCGTCATACGAGTCGGGGCGGCGCCCTCGGTCGTCCTCGAGGGCGACGACAACCTGTTGCCCCTGATCCGCACCGAGGTCGAGGGCGGTGTCCTCCACATCGAGAGCGAGGAGGACCTGCACTCGCGCGAGCCGATCCGGATCGCGATCGGGGTCACGACCCTGAACGGGATCCACTCGGCCGGCAGTTCGGACGTGGCCGTCCGGGACGTCCGCTCCGAGGCCTTCGACGCCAGCGTCTCGGGCTCGAGCGAGCTCGCGGCGAACGGCGACTTCGGCGACCTCTCGGCGTCGATATCAGGGTCCGGCGAGATCCATATGACAGGTACGGCCGATCGCGTCGACGGCGACATCTCGGGCTCCGGTGAGTTGGACCTGCTGGAGGTGCGCGCGCGTTCGGCGCGCATCGACGTGTCGGGAAGCGGTGGCGCGACGGTCCAGGTGTCCGAGCGGCTCGACGCAAAGGTCAGCGGCTCCGGCGACGTCCGCTATCGCGGCCGGCCCGTCGTGCAGGCGGACGTGAGCGGATCGGGGGACGTCGAGCGGATCTGAAGCGTGAGGCGGCCCAAACCTCAGGACCGATCGATCTCGATCTCGAGGGTCGATCCGCAGGCCTCAGCCCATCTGCGGATGAACGCCACAGTGGGATTGGACTCCCAGGCCTCCGCCTGACTGACGGCCTGTTGGCTGGTACCGAGCCGACGCGCCAGTTCACGCTGCGTGAGACCCGCCTTCTCGCGTGTCTCGCGCAAAAGGTAGCCCGGGGGGAACTCCTCCCAATCGGGGAGCATGCCCCAGCGGCGCAGCGTGGACCATTCGAGGAAGTCCCGCGGCTTCCTGCTCTTCAAACCACGCGGCAGCGGAGGCAGCGCGCGCGGCCGTGGCGCCGAGAAACGCCTCATTGGTATCGTCTGGCCCATTCCGTGAGCGCCGACTCCGTCGGTAGCTCTCCACCGGTCGTTTCCGCGAAGCGAGTCACCTCCAGCAGCGCATCCATCACATGTTCTGTCCGGCCTCGCTTCTCAAGCCGTGGCCAATCCAGCTCGGTTTTCGTAGCGAGATACAGAAGATACGCGTTGACTCCATGTGCTTCGGACTTCCAGGACTTCCAAGCCGCTAGCCGGTCGACGAGGGCATCCTCCGGGCTGATAACTAGCACGACGTTCGCGAACGCATCGAGCTCTACCGTCTCGACTCCTGGCTCGAGCGAGCGTCCCGGGAACTCGATGAATATCTGCGCCCCTTCGTGCTTCCAGTGACGTCCTGTTTTCCGGAAGCCCGCATCCTGGAGCAGGACTCTCGCGGCATCGTTTAGCTCGCCTACGAAGTCGAAGTCACCTGTCGTGTAGGCCCCCCCGGTGAATAGCTCGACCGCTCCGCCGCCCACCAGGACGGGTGTGGCCCAGCGGTCCTCGAACACCGATTGGAACCAGGCGGCGAGACCGGCCGTTCTTGCAGGGCCCAGGTCCATTCCCGCGAGGTCATGAAAATCCATTCTCCGAGGATACCCTCGCGGATCGCTAATAACAAGGTTTAGATTGTTAACGGCCGCGGAGAACCAGGCACTTGAGGTATTCGGTCTCCGGCACGTTGAGGAGGATCGGGTGGTCGGGCGACTGCGACCGCATCTCGAGCAGCTCGACCGTTCGGCCCGCGTCGCCCGCGGCCTCGACCACGATCTCGATCAGCATCTCGCGAGTCACGTGGTAGGAGCACGAGCAGGTGATGAGGACCCCGCCCGGCTCGAGGCACTTGATCGCCCGCAGGTTGATCTCCTTGTAGCCCCGTCGGGCGCCGGGCAGCGACTTCTTGTTCTTGGCGAAGGCCGGGGGATCGAGAACGATGGCGCCGAACCGCTCGCCGGCGGCGTCCAGCTCGTGCAGCCGGTCGAAGGCGTTGGCCACCGTCCAGGTCAGGTTGTCCGCGCCGTTCGCCGCGGCGTTCGCCCGCCCGCGAATCGCCGCGTCCTCCGAGCTCTCGACGGCGTCGACGCGCCCGACGTGCGGGGCGAGGTGGAGGGCGAACCCACCCTCTCCGGCGAACGCGTCCAGCGCACGCTCCGCACCGGCTACCCAGCGGGCCGCGGCCCGATAGTTCTCCTGCTGGTCGAGGAAGGCGCCCGTCTTCTGGCCGTGGAGGAGATCC
This sequence comes from Gemmatimonadota bacterium, assembly GCA_035687725.1. Classification (GTDB taxonomy): domain Bacteria; phylum Gemmatimonadota; class Gemmatimonadetes; order JACCXV01; family JAHWKZ01; genus JAICNR01. The sequence goes on along the minus strand of DASRVB010000040.1, from coordinate 11,698 downwards.
ACGCGGAAGGTCCGGTCGCCGATCGTGACCGGGAAGGGCTCGGGCGCCTCACCGTGCCAGACGTGGACGCCAGTCTCCAGCCCCTCCAGGCGCCGCACGGAGACGTCGTTCCGCGCCACGACCGCGCGCGGGACCATCCGCTCGACCAGGAGTCGTGTCCAGGCGGCGGCCCACCGATCGGCGGCCGGCGTCAGCGTCTGGACGCTCAGGCAATCGCCGTACTGATCGACGATCAGCCCCGGCCACTCGTCGGCCTCGCCGAACACGATGCGCCGTGCGGGTCCCGACATCCCGGCGCGCTCCCGGCGCGCCAGCGCGGCTGCCAATCGCCCGGTCCAGAACTCCTCGTCCACCGGGATGTCCTCCCAGCGCACGAATCGCAGCGAGATCAGAGATTCCTGGGACCACTCGGCGCGTCCCAGCGGCCGCCCGGCGGGATCCACCACGCGCACGATCGTTCCGTTTTCGAGATGATCCGGGAGGACGACGACGTCCGAGCGATAGATCCAGGGATGGCGGCGGCGGGCGCGGCGCGCCCCCGTCTGCGTCACCGTGATGGTGGCGGGATCGCTTCCTCGTGGAGGACTGGGTGCGGGAATATCGGAATGTCTCGGGCGGTCCGGATCACGCCATCGAGGTCATCGACCGCAGCCTGGCCACGGTCTCGGTCACGCGGCCGATCGCGTAGTCGATCTCCTCCTCGGTCGTCCAGCGCCCGAGGCCGAACCGGATCGTGCTCCTGGCGAGATCCTCGTCCCGGCCGATCGCCTTCATGACGTGCGATCCGCCGGGCGCCGAGGAACGGCAGGCCGAGCCGCTCGAGACAGCGACGTCCTCCAGCGAGAGGAGCAGCGCTTCCCCATCGACATACGGGATCGAGACGTTGAGGTTGTGAGGCAGGCGGTTGTCGATGTCCCCATTGACGACGAGCTCCTCGATCTCGCGCTCGAGGCCCTCCTGCAGCCGGTCGCGGAGGACCGCCAGCCGCGCCGACTCGGCGGCACGCTCCCGGCCCGCAACCTCGCACGCGACACCGAGACCTACGATGCCGGGAACGTTGTGCGTTCCCGAGCGGAGACCCCGCTCCTGTCCCCCGCCGCAGAGCGACGGCGCGAGCTTCATCCGGCGCGCCCGGCGCCGCACGTAGAGGGCGCCGATTCCCTTCGGCCCATAGAACTTGTGCCCGCTGATCGCGGCCAGGTCGACGTCCAGCTCGTCGACGTCGAAGGGTACCTTCCCGACCGCCTGCACGGCGTCGGTGTGGAACCAGGCGCCGGCCTCGTGTGCGATAGCGGCCAGTTCGGCGATGGGCTCGATCGTTCCGATCTCGTTGTTCGCCGACATGATGCTGACGAGGATCGTCCCGTCGTCGATCGCGTTCGCGAGATCCGTCGGATCCACCCGTCCCTTCCCATCGACCTCCAGCCAGGTTACGCGGAACTCCTCATCCTCGAGAGTCGCGAGCGGCTCGAGCACGGACTTGTGCTCGATGCGCGCGCTGATGATGTGGTTGCCGTCGCCGGCCTCGCGCCGCGCGCACGCCGCGCCCTTGAGCGCCAGGTTGTTGGCCTCGGTGGCGCAGGAGGTAAACACGATCTCCTCCGGGCTGGCGCCGAGGAGTTCCGCGACCTGCCCGCGGGCGCGCTCCACCATCTCCTCGGCCTCGCGGCCGAACGTGTGGCTGCGGCTGGAGGGGTTACCGAACCTCTCCCGAAAGCAGGGCAGCATCGCTTCGACGACCCGGGGGTCGCACGGCGTAGTGGCGTGGTAATCGAGGTAGATCGGAAGCTTCATGACGGTCTCGCGAACCTACAGGGCGGCGCCCAGCTCCGCCAGCGCCTCGCGCCGCGATTCAAGCAGCCGGTCGAGCAGCTTCTCCTCGCTCGCGTGGAGGGACGCGCGAGCCGAGTCGAACGCGAATTCGGCCGACTCCAGGGATGCCGGACAATCGGAGGCCGCCAGGCGATCGCAGAGCTCCCGGTACAGCGGCCCCATGGCATCGGCGACCTCCCAGACGCGCGGAAACGACAGCCGGTGGATCGGCGAAAGCCCGTGCTCGCGCAGGGCTCCGATGTGCTGCGGCGTCATGTACCCTTTGTGGGAGTCGAAGCCGTAGGCGGGCCAGCGCCGGTGGCAGTCCACCAGGAGGCGGTCGCGGGCGACCTTCGCCACGATCGACGCGGCCGCGATCGAGCGGACGCGCGCGTCGCCGCCTATGACAGCCCGGTGGGGCACCGGAAACGTGCGCGGGGAGCGGCCGTCGAGGAGCGCGAGGTCGAAGGGCGGCGCGAGGCGCGACAGCGCGAGCCGAAAGGCGAGGAGCCCCGCCTGATAGATGTTGATCCGGTCGATGACCCGCTCGGACACGACGCCCACTCCCACGGCCAGGGCGACCCTTCGGATCTCGCGGTCCAGCGCCTCGCGGGTCCCGGCATCGAGCCGCTTGGAGTCGTCGAGCTCGTCGACGATCCAGCCGTCGGGGAGGATGACCGCGGCCGCGACCACCGGTCCGGCGATGGGGGCCATCCCCGCCTCGTCGACACCCGCCACGACGGCCACGCGCTCGCCCCTCACCCGCGCCTCGGCCTCGAGCAACTCGCGCTCGTAGTCGAGCAGTCGGCGCACCCGCGCGCGTTCCCGTTCGGCGGCGCGAATGCGCTCCATGTAGCGCTCACCCAGCGCGCGCACGCCGGCTCGCGGATCGCTGAGCAGGTACAGCGCGGTCTGACGCCCGACCGCCTGGCGGCGACTCAGAGTGGCTTGGATTTCGGAAACGGAGAGACGAGCGAGGCGCGCGTCGAGTCCGGTCACCCGATCAGGTGTGTTGCCGTTCCCGGATGCGGGCGGCCTTGCCGGAGAGATTCCGCAGATAGTAGAGCTTCGCCCGGCGGACCTGGCCCTCGCGCACGACCACGATGTCGGCGATGACCGGCGAGTGGAGCGGGAAGATCCGCTCGACGCCGACGCCGTTCGAGACCTTGCGCACCGTGAAGGTCTCGTTGACCCCGCCGCCCTTGCGGCGGATGACCACGCCCTCGAAGGCCTGCAGACGCTCCTTCTCGCCCTCACGGACGCGCACGTTCACGCGGACGGTGTCGCCCGGGCGGAACGCGGGGAGCCCCTCGCGGAGCTGGTCCTGATCGATGCGATGATTCATGGAAATCATAAGCTATCCCCTGAAGTTGGAGGGTTCAAGGCCTTTCTTCTTCCCGTTTCCTGCGCTCGATCAGGTCCGGACGGCGCTCGCCGGTCAGGCGCTCCGCCTGCTCCGCCCGCCATCTGGCAACCGCGGCGTGATCGCCCGACAGAAGCACTTCCGGAACCTTCATCCCCCGGTACTCGGCCGGCCGCGTGTACGACGGAGGTCCGAGCACCCAATCGTCGTGGTACGAATCGCCCTGCGCGGAATCGAAGTCGCCGAGCACGCCGGGCAACAGCCGCACGACGGCGTCGATCACCGCCAGGGCTGCGATCTCGCCCCCCGACAGGACGAAGTCGCCGAGCGAGATCTCATCCGTGACGAGGCGCTCCCGCACCCGCTCGTCGACGTCCTTGTAATGGCCGCAGAGGAGCGTAAGCTCGGGCTCCACCGACAGCTCGACCGCGACCCGGTGCGTGAACGGGCGGCCGCGCGCCGAGAGCAGCACAAACGGCCGCGGGCCCTGCAGCATCTCGTACGCTCGGAACACGGGCTCGGGCTTGAGCACCATCCCTCCCCCGCCGCCGTACGGGTAGTCGTCGACCTGCTCTCCCTCGCGGACGAACGACCGCAGATCGATCAGATCCCAGGAGAACAGGCCCCTCCGCTTCGCGCGCCCGGTGATCGACTGCTCGAGCGGCTCCGCGAAGTAGCCCGGAAACAGGGTCAGGACGTTGACGTGCACGCGTTTCGCCTTCCCTAGAGCTCCAGCCACCCCTCCGGCGGCGTGACGACGATCTTCTCCTGCTCGACACGCGCCACGAACTCCCGGACGAACGGGAGCAGCCTCCGCTTCCCGCCGGGCGTCCCGATCTCGAGCATCGGCGCGCCGGGGGTCTCGATCACCTCCAGCACCTCCCCGAGCGAGCCGCTCGCGTGGTCGAGGACCGCGCGGCCGATCAGCGAATGGAGGAACCACTCGTCCTCCGCCCGCGCCGCCTCGGCCTCCTCGCGCGGAACGAGCAGGTAGGAGCCCACGTGCTGCTCGGCGTGCGTGCGATCCTCGATCCGGTCGAGCGTCAGGAGCCAGCGCCCCTGGTGGGGGCGGGCGCTCTCGACGGTCACCTCGAGCAGGGCGCCGCGACCTTCGGGCGTCGAGCTCAGGAACAGCCGGCTGCCGGGTTCGAAGCGTTCCTCGACCTCGGAGAGCGGAAACACCGCCACCTCGCCACGGATGCCGTGCGGTTTGACGATGCGGCCGACGGCCAGATGCGTCGGCGGCGTCATACTACTCCCCCGCGGGCTCCTCGGTCTGCAGCGCCGGCTCGTCGGCTCCGGAGATCGTCGGCTCCACAGCCGGGACCTCCGGCTTCGATGCGGGCCCCGGAGTGCTCGCGCCCTGCCCGCGGAACTCCTGCCAGATCCCCGTCTGGGAGAGGAGCGACCGCGCGCTGTCGGTCGGCATCGCGCCGTCCGCCAGCCATTTCAGCGTCTTCTCGCGATCGATCTCGATCGCCACCGGCTCCTTGCGCGGGTCGTAGGTCCCGATCGTATCCAGGAACCGGCCGTCGCGGGGACTCCGCGAATCGGCTACCACCACTCGGTAGAACGGCTGCTTCTTGGCGCCCATGCGGCGCAGTCGGATGCGTACGCTCACGTCTTCCTACCTCCTGAGGAGTTTGGGTCCAATTGCACCCTTCAGCTGCTTCATCATCTTGTTCATCTCGGCGAACTGCTTGAGGAGCTGGTTGACTTCCTGGACGGTCGTGCCGCTGCCGCGCGCGATCCGCTTGCGCCGGCTGCCGTTGAGGATCTTCGGATTGCGCCGCTCGGCGGCGGTCATCGACAGGACGATCGCCTCCGTCCGCTTCATGCGGTCGGGATCGACCTTCGCGCCCTTGAGCTGCTTGCCGACCCCCGGGATCATCCCCAGGAGCCCCTCCAGAGGGCCCATCTTCTTCAGCTGTCGCATGGCGGTCAGGAAGTCCTCGAGGTCGAACTTGCCGCGCCGCCCGACCTTGTCCTCGAGCCTGGCGGCCTCCTCCTCGTCGATCGACTCCTGGGCGCGCTCGACCAGCGTCACGACGTCGCCGCGGTCGAGGATCCGGCCGGCCATGCGATCGGGATGGAACGCCTCCAGCGCGTCAAGCCGCTCGCCCGTGCCGACGAACTTGATCGGCAGGCCGGTCACGGCGTGGATGGAGAGCGCCGCGCCGCCGCGAGCGTCGCCGTCGAGCTTGGTGAGGATCACGCCCGTCAGCGGAAGCCGGCCGTGGAACGTCTCCGCGATCCGCACCGCGTCCTGACCGGTCATGCCGTCGGCGACGAGGAGCGCCTCGTCGGGCTCGGCGACCGCGAAGACGCGCTCCAGCTCGGCCATCATCTCGTCGTCCACGTGGAGTCGTCCGGCGGTGTCGACGATCACGACGTTCCGCCGCTCCTCGCGGGCGGCCACGATGCCGCGCTCGGCCAGCCGCTCGACCTTCTTCTCGTCGCGGTCGGCCAGGACCGGGACGTCGAGCTGCTTCCCCAGCGTCTCCAGCTGGTCGATCGCCGCCGGGCGGTAGATGTCGGCGGCGACCAGTAGCGGCCGCCGGTTCCGCTTCTGGAGCGCTCGCGCGAGCTTGCCCGCCGTCGTCGTCTTCCCCGATCCCTGCAGCCCGGCGAGGACGATCACCGTCGGTGGCTGCTTCGCCTCCGCCAGCGGCGCGTGCGCGCCCCCCAGGAGCTCGACCAGCTCGTCATGGACGATCTTGATCACCTGCTGGGCGGGCGTGACCGACGGGGCGACTTCCTGGCCGCGCGCCTTCTCCTCGACCCGCGCGCAGAACTCCTTCGCCACCTTGAAGTGGACGTCGGCCTCGAGCAGCGCGCGGCGGACCTCGCGCATGCCCTCGGCGATCATCGCCTCGTCGAGGATCCCCCGGCCGCGAAAGCGCGCGAAGGCGCTGTCCAGCTTGGTGCTGAGCTCGTCGAACATCGTCTACCCTGGCGGAACGCGTCCTGCGGATCGGCCCGGCGACCGGGCGCCCCCTGGTCCGGGTCGAGCCCGGAGAGCGGGGGAAGCGAATAGGCGGATGAAGATAGCGCGGCCGGCTTCCATCGTCGAATCCGTGCCGCTGGCTCGCTTCCGGCTGCCACCCGCGTCTCCGTGGAGACGGGAGCTAGAAGCTCGTGATCACCGACATCGCAACCGTCTCGTAGCCGGTCATCGAGGCCAGCACGTCGCCCGCCTGCTCGAGGGCGACGGTGTCCCCCACCATGTCCTGGGGGGCCAGCTTGCCCGATTCGACCATGCGTAGCATCTCGGGGTAGCGTGCGGCCTGCATCGCGAACGAGCCGATCACGCTGTCGATTGACTGGATTGCAGGCGATGCATCCAATGAGCTCGGTCCAGACCCTGCGGGACTGGGTCGACCAGGTCTACGGAACCGACAAGCCGAGCGGAGTCGTGGAGGATCTCATCGCCGAGCGAAGGCGGGAGAGCCGCGACGAGTGATCGCGCTGGATGCTTCCGCCCTGCTGCCTTCCTGTTCTCGGAGCGCGGCCACGAAGAGGTCGCCGAACGCGCGCTCTCACCGCCGATCGGAGCTGGGAAAGGCCTCGGAGTCGGAGTCGAGATTCGCGTCGTGCGATGACCCGATCCGGCCCCGGTTGGACTGGGGCCGGATCCGGCCGAGTTGCGGCTCTACTGCGGGAAGCCGGGGGCGCCGCCCTGGTCGGCCCCCGCGTCGGGACGCGGCTGGCGGACCCGCGGCGGCTTGCCGAAGGTGTACTGGAACGTCAGGTGGACGGAGCGCGCGTCGAAGTTCCGCTCCGTGATCTGGCGGATGTTGTCGTCCGCCGCTTCGACCCGGAAGCCCATCTGATCGAAGGGATCGACCACCCGAAGGCTCAGCGACGCGCGGTCTCCGGCGAGCTTTTGTCGCAGCGTCAGGCTCGTCATCTTGAAGCTCGAGAACTTCCCGGTCTCGAACTCCATAGGCGCGCGGTACATCATCATCCCCTGGAGATCCAGCGTCGGCGTGAGCTTCGCGGTCGCGTTCAAGCGCGTGGACCAGGTCACCGCGTTCGACGCCAGGCTCGCCTCCGAGCCCCCCTCGGTGACCATCTTGAAGACGTTGAAGTTCGCCATGCCGTTGAGCCACCCGCCGTACTCGTAGGACAGATTCACGTCCGTCCCCCACGAGTCGCCCTTGTCCAGGTTCTCGAAGCTGACCGAGGTGACCTCGCGGCCGTCGATGATGTCCTCGGTGTCGACGATGAATCGGATCACGTCGCTCGTGTGGCGGTAGAAGGGCGAGAGCTGGAGCGACCCCCAGTCCGCCTGGTGCGTGAACCCCAGCTCGATCGCGTCCGTGTACTCGGGATCCAGCTCGGGATTGCCGATGAAGACGTTCTGGACGTCGAAGAAGAACGGGAACGGGTTCAGCTCGTGCGTGTTCGGCCGGCGGATGCGCCGGGAGTAGCTGATCTTGGCCTCGTCCGCGTCGGTCAGACTGTAGCTGAGCACTCCGCTCGGGAAGACGCTCCCGTAGTCGTACGGGAAACTCTCGGCCTGGTCTGCCAGGACGAAGTCCCGCCAGGCGTATTCTCCCCTGAGCCCCGCCTGCAGCTGCAGCTTGCCGATCGTACGGCTGAGGACGGCGTACGCCGCCTGCACCCGCTCGTCGAAGTCGAACGTGTTGCTGAGATCGCTCTCCACGAATTCGCCGCTTCCGAGCTCGTCCTCGAGCACGTCGTAGTCGCGCTCGATCCAGCCCCACTCGCCCTTGTAGCCCGTCTCCAGCTTCGTGTTCTCTCCCAACGTGCGCGTGTAGTCGACCTGCGCGATGGCCTCGCGGTCGGAAGAGTCGACGTCCCGCAGCTCGAGCTCGGTCCGGGTCACGGGCTCCGCGATCAGAGGCTCGCGCCAGAGCAGGGTCTGGTCGTCGTCGTTCTCCTGATTGAAGCGCACTTCCGCCGCCAGCTCGTGCGCGCGGGGCTCGAGCGTCCGCTTGAACGCGAGCGTGTATTCCAGCACCCGCCCGTCGCTCTCGCCGTCCTGCAGCCGGGCATACTGGTCGAAGGGGTTGCCGCCGGCATCCAGCTCGGTATAGGCGTTCCGCGACTCCTCGTCGCGGCCGCGCAGGTTGAACGACAGGATGTTCGTGAGCACGTCCCGGTCGTTCAGCTTGTAGTCGATCGTGCTGCTGAGATTGTGGCCGGCGAAGGTGTTCTCCCCCAGCACGTCCTGCTCGGTGGTGGACAGGAGGACGTCCAGCGGATCGAACCGCAGCCGGTCGTTGATCCCGTCGATGTCGCGCTGCCCGAAGTTGAACCCGTAGGTCGTGAACGTGGTCCAGGGCCCGTTCTGGTACCCGAGGTTGCCCGACACGTTGTAGCGATTCGACGGCGAGGCGCCGAGCGTGAGCCCGCCGCTGGTGCCGAGATCGGTGTTCTGCTTGAGCACGATGTTGATGATCCCCGCCATGCCCTCGGGGTCGTAGCGCGCGGACGGCGTGGGCACGACCTCGACCCGGTCGATGACGTTCGCCGGAAGCTGCTCGAGATAGGCGCCCAGCTGCTCGCCGCTGACCGGAGCGGGCCGCCCGTTGATCTGGACCGCGACGTTCTCGTTGCCCCGCAGGCTCACCTTGCCCTCGGGATCGACGTTCACGGAGGGGACCGCGACCAGGACCTCGCTCGCCGTCGCCGCGGCCGGAGCCACGTCCTTGGCGCTGTAGCTGTTTCGGTCGGGCTCGATGGCGACCGTCGGGCGCTCGACCGTCACGTCGATCCCCTCGACGGCGACGGGCGACGGGACCATGCGGATCGCACCCGCGTCGGCGCTGGGGGACTGCGGGCCGACCGTCAGATCGGGCGAGCGGTGCGCATCGTATCCGATCGAGGTCACCTGCAGATAGTACGTGCCCGGCGGGAGCCCCTGAACGCGGAACGCCCCATCGCGGCCGGCGATGTCTCCCGAGATCAGCGCAGAGTCGGCCTTGTTGTGGACCGCGACGGAAGCCCCATAGATCGGGGCGCCGTCGGGATCGAGAACGCTGCCGTGGATCTCTCCTCCGGGTCCCGGACGCGCACCCTGCCCCGTGGGCACCTGCGCGTGGACGGATGCGACCGCGAACAGGAACAAGCCGGCTGTGACGAACCCTATGCGCTTCATGGATGACTCATCCGCGGAGAAGGTATGGAATGACCAGGAGCCGGCCTGCGACCGCGCTCCCCGGAAGTCTCTCGTAATGACGCTCGAACGGCCTGGAACGTTGAACCGGCGCTGCCGCGATCGCTCGTTCAGGTGCCGGTGGTTGTCCCGTGTCATGCATAGTAGCACTATACATTGAAGAGCTAGGTATGTCAACTCGGGGCGCGACAAGCGACGCTCTTTCGGTAGAACGAGCGGTCGGGGCATGAGGTTTCAGCGACTGGCGACTGGCGACTGGCGACCTAGGGACGCGAGGGCTCGGTCTCCTCGGCGGCCGCGCGAATCGCATCGATCCGGGCCCCGGGGTCGCCGCCATACACACCCGACCCGCTCACCAGAACGTCGGCTCCCGCCCGGGCCACGGCGGCCGCGTTCTCGGCGGTGATCCCCCCGTCGACCTCGAGCCACGGCCGGGACCCGGATGGCAGCGCGTCGATTCGGTCGCGTGCCGAGCGCAGGCGCTCGAGCGACCCCGGCAGGAACGCCTGCCCCGCCCAGCCCGGGTTGACGCTCATGACGAGCACGAGCCCGGCCACCTCCCACACCGCGTCGAGAACCGACAGCGACGTGCCCGGATTGACACCAACACCCGCCACGACCCCGAGCTCGTCCAGGCGCTGGAGCTGGCGGTGGAGATGTGGTGCTGCCTCGACGTGGATCGTGATGCCGGTCGCGCCGGCGTCGACGTACTCGTCGAAGTACTGCTCGGGCCGCACCACCATGAGGTGGGCGTCGATCGGGAGCCGGGTGACGCGCCGGACGGCGCGGATCACGTCGGCGCCGAACGTCAGATTCGGCACGAACTGGCCGTCCATGACATCGACGTGGATCCAGTCGGCGCCCCCCTCCTCGGCCGCGGAGACGGCTTCGGCCAGGCGCCCGAGATCGGCCGCCAGGATCGAAGGGGCGACGAGCACGGGACGGGGGCGCGCGCTCAGAAGGGCTCGTCCTCCGGAGACTGGGGGTCGGGCACGGGGACCTCGTCGGCCGGTTCCTCGTCGTCGGGCGGCGGGCCCGTTGCCGGATCGCGCTCGGCGCGGATGCGCTCGTTCTCGGGGGTCTCCTCCGCCGAGAGGTCGACCGGCGCTCCAGCCTGCCCGGCCGTCGGGGCGCCCTGCCCGGCCGCCTGCCCGCGTCGCACCGCCACCTCTTCCTCGAGCCCGAGCTGCAGTCGCACCGCGGACCCCGTCGCGATTCTGCGGCCGGCTACCGGCTCCTGGCCGGTCACCACGACCGGCGCGCTCCCGGCCACACCGAGCGTGTCGGCCCCCACGCTCGTCACCTCTCCGACCGTCAACCCGAAGATCTCCAGCGTGTCGCGCGCCGCCGCCTGCGACAAGCCCCGCACATCGGGCATGTCGACCATCGCACCGCCGCGGCTAAGCGTCAGCACCACCCGCATGTCCTCTTCGACGAGCGTTCCGGACGGCGGGTCGGACGAGACTACCAGGTTCTGCGGGACCAGCTCGCTCGGCGCGCGTTGGATGCCCGCGACTGCGACGTCGAGCTGACGCAGGATGGCGCGTGCGGCTTCGAGATCGAGACCCATGAGATCCGGGATCCGGGTCTCCTGTTCCCCCAGGCTCACGAGCACGAACAGGGTGTCGCCTGCGGCCAGGTAGCTCCCGGGCGGCGGGATCTGGTAGATGACGTCGCCCCTGTCCACCCGGTCCGAGTATTGCAGGCCGCTGGCTACCACCTCGTAGCTCGCCGACCGGCCGTCCTCGATGGCGTCTTCGATCGACTCGCCGGTCAGGTCGGGTACGCGGTGGACCCGGCTGTCCGCGAGCGTCTCGGGAAGGAGGAAGAGCTGAACGCCGAGATAGCCGAGCGCCCCGGCACCTAGCGTGGCGACGATGAGCGCGATCGGAACCCGCCAGACGGCGCTCCTGCTCCGCTCGACCATCTCGCGGCGATCGCGAAAATCCTTCACCCTTCCCTCACGAGCCGCGCGGCGAACATGCCGTCGGCGTCGTCCCGCCACGGAAGGGTGACGAGCCACGGCCCATCGGCGAGCGGCGCGGGTACGCGCCCGGTCACGGGATCCACGCGATACTCCGGATGACCGTCGAGAAACGCGTTCACCACCTCCTCGTTCTCCTCCGGCTCGAGCGAACAGGTTGCGTACACGAGCGCTCCGCCGACCTCCACGCGGTCGGCGAGCCCTTCCAGGATCTCGCGCTGGACCGCGGCGAACCGCGCCAGATCTTCCGGGCTCCGCCGCCAGCGCGCGTCGACACGGCGCCTGAGCACTCCCGTCCCCGAACAGGGCACGTCGGCTACGACGAGCGGGAAGCGCGCCGCGGTCGGCGGACGGCGCGCGTCGCCGGCCGCGAGATGCGCGCCGCCGATTCCCA
>DASRVB010000039.1:0-11071 GCA_035687725.1 Gemmatimonadota bacterium | reverse complement strand
CCCGAGCTCGGCGAACTCGCTCTGGTGCGCGTGGAACATGAACCGGCCGGGATGGCGGAACTCGAGCTCGAGGACGTGCCGCTCCCCCTGACAGAACATGATCGTGTCGGTGAAGTCGTCCGGCTCGAGGCGAGTGCCGGTGCGATACACATCGAAGAAGTTCGCATGGACGTGAAGCGAGTTGATCAGGTCGAACTCGAGGGCGTTGACGACGTAGAGGCGCACCTTCTCGCCCACGACCGCGGGCAGCGGGTGCCGCATGTAGTGGAAGGCCACGGTGTTGACCGCGTAGAACTCGTTCCCTGCGTCGAAGTCGGTGTCGAATCCGTTCATCACCATCACGTACTCGCGTGCCGGCGGACGACCGCCCGGAGGGTCGATGATGAACGCTCCGTAGAGCCCCTTGTGGATGTGCCGCCTGAGGGGAGTGGTGTGGCAATGATAGAGATGGAGTCCGAAGGGGTCGGCGTCGAACTCGTAGACGAACGTCTGGCCCGGGTCGACGACCTCGAACACGCCGTCCATGTTCGCGGGATGAAAGCCGTGGAAATGGATCGTGTGCGGATGGCTGCCCGCGTTCTGGAACCGCACGCGGATGCGGTCGCCCTCCGTGCAGCGGATCGTGGGTCCCGGCACAGAACCGTTGTAGGTCCATGCCGGGAACCAGACGCCGGGAGCGATCTCGATCTCCCGGTCGACCGCGACGAAGTGGTATTGTCTCAGCGTGCGGCCGTCGGGCAACCGGGACAGGATTCCGCCGTCGAACCGCGTCGCGAACGCGGTGGGGTCGAAGCCTCCCGGCTGGATGTCCCGAACCGGACCCGTTCCGCCGGCGCCGTGGAGGTGCGGAACCTCGACCCGGGGTTTGAGGGCCTGAGAGGCCTGGCTGCCGATCCCGAGCGCGGCGCCCCCCAGGGCGGCCGCTCCCAGGGCGGCACCACCCCGCAGGATCGCACGCCTGCTGACGCCGCCGGGGCCGGGCTCGGCACCGGTCCCCGGCTCGCTGGACTCTGCGGCCGGGTCCGGCTCGATCGGACACTGGTTCTGGATACGGGGATCGGGGCGCATAATTAGTCTCGGCTAAATATTCCCCGGACCCGCTTCCGCGTCAACCCCCCGGGGGCGTGTCTCCTCCAGCCAGCTCGCGTGCCAGGCGGTCGAGCCGCTCGGCGCCGGAACCCTCCTCGAGGGACGCCGCGGCGGCCCGGATCCGGTCCAGCATCGCAGACGTCCCCGGAGGCGGCGGCGACGAGCCTTCGAGCGAGGCCCGGACGGTCGGATCGCGCGGGGTCGTCGCCCGAGCGAAATCGGCCCTCGCCTCCCGGCCTTCGATCTCGAGCGCGAGGTCGAGCGCCCCGTCGATCGACGGGGTTCCGTCCGCTGCCTCCTCGGCGGCGACGCGAGCCCGTTCCCAACGCCGCTCGAGCCGCTCCGCGGCCACCTCGTCGTCGGCGAAATACCAGCCTGCCCCCTTGAGACGCCGCACGACGTCGAGCCGGTCCGCGCGCGCCTGCGCCGCGGCCGCGAGCGCGGTCCAGAGCGCGGACAACTGGGAGCGGGCCCCCAGCTGCCGGGCATAGGCGGAGTACGCGTCGCTCGCCGCTCGCTCGATCCGGGCCAGCGTCTCCACCGCCAGGGTCGAGCCCAGCACAGGATCGACGTGGATGAATGCACGATCCACGCCGGGCAGGCGCTCGATCGCCGCGCGAACGCCTCCGCCCACATCATGGGAGCGCCTGGTCGGCAGCTCCTGGTCGACCTCCACGTGGACCTCGACGTGGATGCGGTGGCCCACGTAGTGCGCACGCACGTCGTGGACACCGCGCACGCCGGCGATCCCCAGCGCCAGCGAGCGAATGCGGTCGACGAGCTCCTGGCCCGGACTCTTCCCCATCAGGTAGTCGATGTTCTTCCGACCGAATCGATAGCCGCCCCACACGATCCAGATGCCGACGACGATGCCGGCCAGCGGGTCGAGGATCTCGATGCCCGCCACGGCCGCGGCGAGCCCGACCAGCGCGGCGAGCGACGTCCAGATGTCGTTCTCGCACTCCACCGCGTTGGCGAGAATGGCGGGACTCTCGAGCTGTTCGCCGCGGCGGCGCAGGTACCGCGCGAGCGCGAGGTTCCCCGCCATCGAGAAGACCAGCGCGGAGAGCGCCCAGCCGGCCAGCTCGATCGGCCGGGGCCCACCGATCAGCCGTACCACGGCCGAGCGCCCGATCTCGAACCCCAGGATCGCGGTGAAGATCGCCACCGCCAGCGCGGCGATCGTCTCCGCGCGCTGATGGCCGAACGGATGATCAGCGTCGGGCTCCCGGTCGGCGACGGTGACCGAATACCAGATCGCGATCGACGCGACAACGTCGACGAGCGAGTTGAACGCGTCGGACAGGAGCGCGATCGAGCCGCTGGCGACCCCGATCGTCGCCTTGACCGCGAACAGGATCGTGTTGCCCGCGATCCCCGTCAGCGTTGCGCGCAACGCGCGACGATGACGCTCGAGCGGGATCATTCGATCCGCTGGACGGGGCGCGTCATCGGCTCGTCGCGCTCCGGCGGGATGGCGCGCTCGATCTGGATCGTCGTGTGCTCGATACCGTACCGCTCCCGCAACACCCGGTTGACCCGCGCCAGGAGCATCTCCCGGGATTCCCCGTCGTCGCAGGTGACGTGGACGGCGAGCGCCGGATAACCCGATGTGATCGTCCACACATGGAGGTCGTGGATTCCCGCGACGCCTTCGATCTCGTTCAGCCTGACGATCAGATCCTCCACGTCGAGATGCCTGGGCGCGCCCTCCATGAGGACGTGGACCGCCTCGTGGACGAGCCTCCAGGAGGAGATCACGATCAGGACGCCGATCGCGAGCGTTGCGACGAGGTCGGCGGCGACCCAGCCGGTGAGCCAGATGACCACTCCCGCCGCGAGCGCCCCGAGCGACCCCAACAGGTCCCCGGCCACGTGCAGCCACGCCCCGTGGACATTCAGGCTGCGCTCGCCCGGATGATCGCGCCGCAGCACCGCGAGCGCGATGCCGTTCACGATCAGCCCGCCGGCGGCGATGGCCATCATGGGCCCCGCGAGGACTTCGCCCGGATCGCCGAATCGTTCGACCGCCTCCCACACCAGCCAGACCACGACCACCCACAGGAAGAGCCCGTTGACGAGCGCCGCGAGGATCTCGACACGCGCCAGCGCCCATGTGTGCCGGGTGGTGGCGGGGCGACCGGCCATCCAGAGCGCACCCAGGGCGAGGAGAAGGGACGCGGCGTCGGTGAGCATGTGGCCCGCGTCGGCGAGCAGCGCCAGGCTCCCGGTCCAGAGGCCGCCGACGACCTCGGCCACCATGTACGCCAACGTCAGCCCGAGCACGATCCCCAGGCGCCGCCGGTCGTGACTGCGATCGATGCCGGAGCCGGAATGCGAGTGTTGGAGGCCGGAGTGCGAGTGGTGGTGCACCATCTGCGCGGAGTCTACGTCGCGCTCCGGGAGCCGCACAAGCGGCGACTCCGCTAAACCGCGCGGGGCGCGGCGGTCGTTTCCACTGCGATGACGGCCAGCGCCGATTCCTCCGCCGCGGTGCGCGAATGCTTCCGATTCGCCGGGCTCGTTCTGCTGCTGGCGACAGTGCTCGTGTCAGGATGCGAGTCCGGAACGGAAGATCCCATCGGCCCGGCTACCGATCCCGTTCCCGGTCCGGGTGATTTCGCGCGGTCGATGGTGTCCGGCGGACTCCAACGCTCCTACCGGCTTCACGTCCCGCCCGGCTGGAGTCCCCACGCCGGGTTCCCGCTCGTGCTGGCGTTTCACGGATTGCAGAGCAGCCCCGACCATCTATGGGCAGTGAGCGGCCTCGACGACGTCGCAGATCAGTCCGGCGTCGTAGTCGCGTATCCGGCCGCCGCTGTCGGGGACTGGAACACCGCCTGCCTGGAGTGCGGCTCGAATGCGGTGGTGGAAGAGATAGACGACCTGGGATTCGTCTCCGACCTCGTCGACCGCCTCGCCACGGACGCCGGGATCGACCGTCGACGCGTCTACGTCATCGGCATCTCCAACGGCGCGCTCTTCGTGCACCACCTGGCGTGCACCGCGCAGGAGATGGTCGCCGGTGCGGCGAGCATCGCGGCCACCCTGATCGCGCCCCAGCATGTTCCCGCGTGCGACGGCGGGACCGTCCCGATCATGTTCTTCCATGGCTCGGAAGACATCTTCTTCCCGCCGGAGGGCGGACTGGCCGGGAACGAAGTGGTCAACGTGCGGCTCCTCTCGATCGAAGAATCGGTGGCGACCTGGGCCGACCGCGACGGGTGCGAGGGAGATCGGACATCGCGGCGCTCCTCGACATGGAGGACGACGGGACCACCGTGGTCCGCCAACTCTACGACGACTGCGACGGGGTTGCGTCCGTGGTCTACTACGCGATCGAAGGCGGGGGACACACATGGCCCGGATCCTCGGCGCCGGGCGGCGGTATCGTGGGGCGAACGAGCCGCGAGATATCTGCATCCGCCCTGGCCGTCGATTTCTCCCTGGACCACTCCCTCTGAGGAGGTTTTCCGTGCAGCGCTCCGTCTTCCACGTGGTTCTCTTCCTCTTCGCGATCGGGTGCGGTGACGCGGTCACCGATCCGGCGCGGGAGGGATTCGAGGGCAATCCGCGTCTCATCGAGGGCGACTGGGCCACGCTCTTCGTCACCAATCAGGGCGTCACACGCTACGACGCCGAGCTGCTTCCCGCCGGCGGCGAGTTCCTCGGGGAGTTCCGCTTCTTCCGCGCGGGACAGGAAGTGCGGATCACGTTCGACGATGGCATCTGGGACGGCACGCGGCTCGAGTTCACGACCGATCCGCTCCCGGGCACCTCGATTGCGGGCCCGATCCCGTGGACGGCGCTCTATTTTCCCGCGGGCTCCACCGGGGAGGGCGTGCCCACGCGCCTCCTGCTGAGCTCGTTCGTCATCGGAGGCCCGGGGCTGCCGATCGAGTTCGTGCGGCCCGCGGATCTGGACTGGCTGGAGACCCACTGAAGGGCCGCCGGCTCTATGACGGGGATCCGACGCCTTCCGGATCGTTGAGGATGGTTCCGATCACGTTCGCCCCCGACTGTCGCAGTCGCCTCACGACGTCGGCCATCGTCCGCCGATCCGTGCGCGTGCCGCGCACGACCAGCAGCACCGCGTCGGCGAGCGGCCCCAGGACGATCG
Source organism: Gemmatimonadota bacterium (assembly GCA_035687725.1). Taxonomy (GTDB): domain Bacteria; phylum Gemmatimonadota; class Gemmatimonadetes; order JACCXV01; family JAHWKZ01; genus JAICNR01. Next base: position 5,862 of record DASRVB010000039.1, on the reverse strand, counting down.
CGTCCGTCGAGACCAGGAGCGGTGACGTGTCCAGGATCACCATGTCGTATTCGCCCGATAGCTCGGCCAGGAGACGGGTCATCTCGGGGCCGCCGAGCGACTCCCCCGCGCGCGGGAACGACTTCTCCCCGAGGATCACGTAGAGCCCTGGCATCTTCGTCATCTGGATCGCCTTCCGCCAATCCCGGCCCTCGAAGAGGACGTCCATGAGGTCCACTTCCCTGGTGATCCCGAAATAGCGCCCGAGTGAGGGCCTGCGGAGATCGCATTCGACCAGCACGACCTTGATCCCCTGCCGGGCGTAGGTGGCGGCCAGGTTCGTCGAGGTCGTCGTCTTCCCCTCGCCGGGATGCGCGCTCGTAACGACCAGTGTCTTCAGCCCCCACCACTCGGAGACCAGGTTCGCCCGCAGGTTCCGGTAGGCCTCGATGCCGGCGAGCTGCTGGGGCCCCGGGCGGAAGTCGCCGTTGAGCGCGGGTTCGACGAGGGACGGCCTGACCTCGGGGATGACGGCCAGGTTGGGAACCGGGGCGACGATCGCCTCGGGACGCTCCGCGGGAGCCAGCCCCGCGATGACCGCCTCCGCCTCCGTGTCCCCGGGCAGCGGCACGGTGTCGGTAGCCGCCCCATCCGGCTCCGGGGCCGCGACCGCCGTTCCCTGCTCCACGTCCCGCCCGGCTATCAGGCGCTCCCACGCCACCGCGGCTCCGCTCCCGACGAGAAGACCCGTCACGAGTCCGAGCAGCATCTGCGCCCACGGGATCGGCCGGACAGGCACGGTTCCTGTCGCCGGCTCCACGCTCTCCACCGCCCCGCTCAGCGACTCGGCCTCCGCGCGGGCCGCCTCGTATCGCTCCCGCAGCTCCTCGGCGCTTCGCTCGAGCGCATCCACGCTCGCGGGAAGAATCGGCTCGCCGGCGACCACCGCGTACCCCGGGATGCTCGCGGTCTCCGCGGCGACCTGATCTTCGAGCGCTGCCAATTGTCCCTGGAGCGTCTCGAGCCTGGCGCGCGCCGTCCGCAGCAGCTCCTCGCGCGTCGCGGCGAGCAGGGTGTTCAAGCGCTGGACGTCGGGATGCTGCGGCGACCGCTCTGCGAGCATCGTCTCCCGCTCCGAACGGTAGGACACGAACCGCGCGTAGAGCCCCTTAGCGCCGGGATCACCCGCCATCGGCGGCAGCGACATCAGCACCCCGGAGTCCACCGCGCTCCCGGCCGCCGGCGAGGACAGCGTCCGGCTGAGCAACGCCACCGACATGCGCAGGCTCGAGAGCTGCCCCTCTTTCGACGCCATCTGCGCTTCCCGCGCCACGACGCTGTCGCGTTCGAGCCGCGCGATCGGGAGCAGGGAGTCCGTCGCGCGGAGCTCCCGCGCCAGGAATTCCAGCCGTCGCCGCGCCTCGCGCCGGGCGGCTGCGGCGCTCGCTTCCTCGTATGCGCGCACGATCGCGTTGACCGTTCGCGGCGCCATGCTCGAATCGGGCGACGTGAAGTCGACGCGGATCTGCGCTTCCGATGGAACCGGGGTCGCCTCGAGGTGGTCGAGGACGTAGTCGATGGCCTGCTCGCGCGGAGCTCCGGCGGGGGCGTCGGACGAGCTGGAAACGAGCCGGATGCCTTCCTGGTCGATCGCGTCCCCGATCACCGTGCGGCTCGTCAGCACGACGATCTCGCTCAACACCGGGTCGACTCGGGCCGCGATCGGGCTCTCCGAGGAGGCGAGCCGTACGACGGCCGTCGCCCGATGGCCGCTAGGCTCCCTCGCGCCGAGCCAGGCCGCCACCGCGATCGACAGGACCGTGGCCACGGCGATGATCGCGATGTGGCGCGGCGCGACCTCGGGAAATACCCTGGGCCGCCTGGAGCGAAGGCTGCTCATTCTCCCTGCCTACGCTAACTTGGGCTTCCGCCGGGGTGGCGGAACTGGTAGACGCGCGGGACTTAAAATCCTGTGGGCGCGAGCTCGTGCGGGTTCGACTCCCGCCCCCGGCACCAGCGGAACACCGGCGGCGCGGCACGGGACGCTGCTAGCGGACCGCTTCCGCGGCTTCCTCACTCTCGATCGATTCCCCTTCCTTCCGCGCGTCTTCCGGCTTCATCAGCGCCGCCTCGAGCACGTCCCCGATCGTGTCGGCATAGACGAACTCGAGCCCCTCCAGCAGCGCCTGATCGACCTCCTCGACGTGCTCTCGGTTGCGCGAGGGCAGGATCACCGTCTTGATGTCCGAGCGCTTCGCGGCGACCAGCTTCTCCTTGATGCCGCCGACCGGAAGGACCTGCCCGGTGAGCGTGATCTCGCCGGTCATGGCCACATCCGGCCGCACCTTGCGGCCGGTCAGGGCCGATGCCAACGACGCCGCCATCGTCACACCCGCGGATGGGCCATCCTTCGGCACCGCGCCAGCCGGGACGTGCAGGTGGACGTCGCTGGTCGAAAAGAAGTCCTCGTCGATCCCCAGCTCCGCGGTGTGCGAGCGGATATACCCCAATGCCGCGCGCGCGGACTCCTGCATGACGTCGCCCAGCTTGCCCGTCAGCGTGAACCCCTTGCTCCCGGGCATCCGCGAGGCCTCGATGGACAGGATCTCGCCACCGCTCGAGGTCCACGCGAGGCCCGTGGCTACTCCGGGCTGCGCGACCCGGCTGGCGACCTCGTGGAACGCTTTCCGCGCGCCGAGATACTCGGGGACGTCCTCCCTGGTCACCAGGACGTGATCCGCTTCGCCGGCGGCGACGCGCGTCGCCACCTTGCGGCAGATCTTCCCGATCTCGCGCTCCAGGTTCCGAACGCCCGCCTCGCGCGTGTAATCCTCGATCACCGCTTCCAGTGCCTCGTCGTCGATCTCCAGCTGGTCCGCCGTCAGGCCGTTCTCTTCGAGCTGCTTGGGCACCAGATACTGCCGTGCGATGTGGACTTTCTCCCGGTCCGTGTAGCCCGCCAGCCGGATGACCTCCATGCGGTCGAGCAGCGCCGGCTGGATCGTGTCGAGGATGTTGGCGGTAGCGATGAACAGAACCCGGGAGAGATCGATCGGCAGATCGAGGTAATGATCGCGGAACGTGTCGTTCTGCTCGGGATCCAGGACCTCCAGCAGCGCGCTCGACGGGTCGCCGCGGAAATCCGCCCCGATCTTGTCGATCTCGTCGAGCATGAAGACCGGGTTGTTGGTCCCCGCGAGCTTGAGCGACTGGACGATCCGGCCCGGCATGGCGCCGATGTACGTTCGCCGGTGCCCCCGGATCTCGGCCTCGTCGCGCATCCCGCCGAGCGACATGCGGACGAACTCGCGGCCCATCGCCCGCGCGATCGAACGCCCCAGCGAGGTCTTCCCCACTCCGGGCGGCCCCACGAAGCACAGGATCGGCCCCTTCATGTCGGCCTTGAGCTTCCGGACCGCCAGGTACTCCAGGATCCGCTCCTTGACCTCTGTCAGGTCGTAATGATCCTCGTCGAGTATCTGGCGCGCGCGGTCCAGCTCGAGGTGATCCTCGGTCGACTTGGACCACGGCACGTCACAGAGCCAGTCGAGGTAGTTGAGGATTACGGAGTATTCGGGGCTCGCCGACGGAATGTTTGCGAGCCGCTCCAGCTGCTCCTCGGCGGCCTTCATCACGTAGTCCGGCGCGTCCGCGTCCTCCAGGCACTGCCGCAGCCGAGCGATCTCGGCCCCCTCGTCGCCGCCCTCGCCCAGCTCCTCGCGGATCGCCTTGAGCTGCTCGCGCAGGTAGTATTCCCGCTGCTTCTTCTGGATCTCCTCGTCGACCTGGCTCTTGATCTGCCCGCCGATCATCAGGACGTTCAGCTCGCGGCGCAATCCCTCGATCACGATCGAGAGCTTCTCCTCCGGATCGCCGGTCTCGAGAATCCGCTGCCTGTCGTCGCGCTCGAGTTGCAGCATCGACGCGACCATGTAGGAGAACTTGATCGGATCGTCGAGCTGCCGGACCGCGTTGTGCAGCTCGTCCGGGAGATAGGGGCTCGCCCGGATGACCTGGTCGGCGAGGTCGTATCCCTCGCGCAGCAGCGCCTCCTGCCGGACGCTGCGGGGGCCGTCGGCCTCGGTCAGCACGAGCACCGAGGCTTCGCAGAACGGCTCGGTGCGCTGGAGGTCCACGATGCGGAATCGGCTCACCCCCTGAACCAGCAGTCGCATGCCCGCCTCGGGATGCTTGACGAGCCGGTGGATGACGGCGACGGTTCCGACGTCGTTGAGGTCCTCTCTCTCGATCTTCTCCTTCTTGGCGGACTCGGCCGATCGGCGCATCACGACACCGACCATCCGCTCCCGTCGCATCGCCTCGTCCACGGCAGCGATCAGATAGGGCTCGTCGAACGCGAGCGGCACGATCGTGAAGGGATAGAGGACGGAGTCCTCGGTGGGAAGGATCGGAAGGGCATCGGGAATCGACGACAGGTCGATGGCGGGAGGCGCTTCCTCGCCGGCCGCTTCCTCGATTGCCGCCGCCTCCGCCGGATCCAGCGACTCCTCCCCGTCGGGGAGGATGGAATCGGATTTCTCTGCCATCGCGCTCTCGCCCCCTCCCGGGTCGGACCCGGCCACTAGTCTGGCTCGAAGCTGTGCCCCGCGCCAGTCGATGAAGTCAGGATCCCTGCGTGGCGGTCGGATGGATGAGTTCGCGTCGGTACTTCCAGGCGCGGGAGCCGTACGACACGTACGTAGCGGCGAGCGCGATGGTCGCCAGCACCGTGAGCGGCAGGAACGCGGTCCGCCACTCCATGATGTGGACGAGGATGAGAAGCCCCAGGAAGAACGTCGTCCACTTGCCGGTCCAGTCGGCCGCGAAGACGAGCTTGTCCCGACGGAAGAAGAGCCATGCGCCGGCCATGAGGGCGACATCGCGCGCGACGATCGCGAGGAGGAGCCACATCGGAAATTCCCGCGCCAGCGCGAGATAGATGACGAGCCCTCCAATCAGGACCTTGTCGGCCAGCGGGTCGACGACCTTTCCGGATGCGCTGACCGAGCCGCGCCGCCGGGCCAGCCATCCGTCCAGGAGATCGGTCGCCCCCGCGAAGAGCAGGATCGCGAGCGCCCACCTGTCGCTCTGCGGATCGCCGCGATGGAGGAGGTAGAGAACGGGGGGAAGCGCGGCCATGCGGGCGAACGACAGCGCGTTGGGAAGCGTGAGGAGCCTCAGGCTGCCGACGACCCGCTCGGGATCGCCGGTGCCGATCGTCCGTGCCGAGCTCACATCCGCCCCGCGAGGAGCTCCTCGGCATGATGGCGCGAGACGTCGCGCTCCGGATCGCCGCCCAGGAGTCGGCTGACCTCGCGTACGCGCTCGTCCCCTTCCACGGCGCGCACGGTCGTCACCGTGCGGCCGCCCACGACCGACTTCTCGACCATCAGGTGCCGGTCCGCGGCGGCCGCGATCTGCGCCAGGTGCGTGACGACCACGACCTGGCGGTGGGCGGAGACGAGGCGCAGCTGATCGGCGACGTGATGGGCGACGACGCCGCCGATCCCGGCGTCGATCTCGTCGAAGACCAGGGTCGGCACGCGGTCCACCGCGGCGAGCGTGGACTTGATCGCCAGCAGCACGCGAGAGAGTTCCCCGCCGGAGGCGATCTGGGTAAGCGGCCGCGGCGCCTCGCCGGGATTGGGGGCGATGAGGAACGCCACCTCCTCCAACCCCGCGCGGGAGTACGCGTACCGCTCTCCCGACCACTCCAGGCCGCCGGGGTCCTGCCGCCGGGTGAGCCGGACGATCAGGCGCCCGTCGCCCATGCCGAGCGCCGACAGCCGCTCGCGGACCGCCGACTCCAGACGGTCGGCGCCGACTTCGCGGGCGTCGGCCAGCTCGCCCGCGGCCTCGGCCAGCTCGGCGCGGAGCGCTCGG
>DASRVB010000038.1:0-5368 GCA_035687725.1 Gemmatimonadota bacterium | reverse complement strand
GAACCCCATCACCTTCTCCTTGCGACCCAGCTTCTCGCGCACGTACTGCGCCGGCTGGACGCCCTGCTCCTGGATCTCCAGGAGCATCTTCATGACCTCCTGGTTGGCGCCGCCGTGGAGCGGCCCCTTCAGCGTCCCGATCGCGCTCGTGATGGCCGAGTGGATGTCCGACAGCGTGGCCGCGGTCACGCGGGCCGAGAAGGTCGACGCGTTCATGCCGTGCTCGGCGTGGAGGATCAGGCAGACGTCCAGCACGCGGGCGTCGTCCGGATCCGGATCTTCGCCGGACAGCATGTAGAGGAAGTTGGCGGCGTGGCCGAGATCGCCGCTCGGCGCGACCGGCTCGAGCCCGTTTCGCAGCCGGTCGAACGCGGCCACGATGGTCGGGAAGACGGCGATCAGCCGGATCGCCTTGCGGCGCGTCGCTTCGGGAGAGCCGTCCAGCGTGTCCGGATCGACCGTTCCCGCGGCGGACACGATCGTCCGCAGCACCGCCATCGGCTCGGCATCGGTGGGAAGCTCCCGCAGCAGGTCGATCACCCGATCGTCGAGCGCACGCTCCGTCTGAAGGCTCGCGGTGAGCTGGTCCAGCGCCGAGCGCGACGGGAGCTCGCCGTCCAGGAGGAGCGCGGTGGTCTCCTCGAACGTGGAGTGCTCCGCCAGGTCCTCGATCACGTACCCGCGGTAGACGAGCTTCCCCGCCTCGCCGTCGACGTACGAAATCTCCGATTCGGCGACGACGACGCCTTCGAGCCCGGCGGCGGAAGCTTGTGGCGGCGCGGAAGTGGCAGTCTGATCCGGCATGCGGGGGAACCTATCCGGCCTGTAGGAGGCCGTCAATTCGACGGGCGTCAGCCCAGCTGATCCTTCGCCGGTGGACGACGCCTCCGTGGCGCGGCGGCAGCCGGGACCTTCCCTTCGAGCGACACCAGATCGGCAACGCCTTCGTCGAGACGGGTGACATCCCCCACCCGATGGATCTTCATCAGGTTGGTCCTCCCCCTGATGTCGAGTGGCGCCCCGCAGATGATCACGATGATCTCGCCCCTTCGGGCAAGTCCCTCTTCCATCAGCCGGATCTCGAGGTTGGCGATCAGGCGGTCGATCGAGTTCGCGATCTCCATCACCAGCGGGGTCACGCCCCAGTGGAGCGCCAGTCGAGAGCGCACGCGGGAATGGGGCGTGAAGGCCAGCAGCGGAGCGTGCGGCCGGTACTTGGCGAGCAGCGCGGCCGTGGAGCCTGACTGGGTGAACGCCACGATGGACTTGGCCCCGACCTCGGCGGCCACCAGCGTCGCCGCGTCGCAGATCGCCTGGGCGAAGTCCTCGGTGAACTCCGTCCCGCGGCGGCGGCGCCAGGCCACCCGTTCCCGCTCCACTTCGGCAGCCGTAATGATCCGCTGCATCATCTCCACGGCTTCGACGGGGTGCTCCCCCGTGGCCGTCTCCGCGGAGAGCATGACGACGTCGGCGCCGTCGAAGATCGCGTTCGCCACGTCCGACGCTTCGGCGCGCGTTGGCCGGAGGTTCGTCGTCATCGACTCCAGCATCTGGGTCGCCACGATGACCAGGCGCTTCGCATCGTTGGCGCGGCGGATGATCTCCTTCTGGAGGATCGGCACACGCTCGGGCGGCAGCTCTACCCCCAGGTCGCCCCGGGCGATCATGACGCCAGCCGCCTCCCTGAGGATCTCGTCCAGGTTGTCCACCGCCTGCGGTTTCTCGAGCTTCGCGATGACGGGGATGTCGCCACCGTGGGACCGGATCTCCTCCTTGAGTTCGGCGATGTCCTGGCCGCGGCGCACGAACGAGAGAGCGACGTAGTCGACCCCGTGCTCCACGCCGAACGCCAGGTCGCGACGGTCCTTCTCGGTCAGCGCGGGGGTCGAGATCAGGACGCCGGGCAGGTTGATCCCCTTCTTCTCGCGCAGCGTGCCGCCTTCCACCACCCGCGTCCGGACCAGGTCCGCGGCCTCGATCTCTTCGACGACCAGGACGAGTCGTCCGTCGTCGAGCAGGATCCGGTCCTCGGGGCTCACGTCCTGAGGGAGCTCCCGGTAGGTGGTGGTGAGGAGCGAGCCGTCGCCGACCCCGTCCCCCGCCCGGAGCCGCACCGTGTCTCCGGAGCGCAACTCCACCGCTCGTCCCTCGATCGGACCGATCCGGATCTTCGGGCCCTGCAGGTCCTGAAGGATGGCGATGGGTTGCCGGAGCTGTTCCGCGGTCCCGCGGATCAGGTCGATCGTCCGCGCGTACTCCTCGTAGTCGCCGTGGGAGAAGTTGAGCCGCGCGCAGTCCATACCGGCCCTGAGGAGGGCCTCGATCCGTTCGGGGCTCTCGCTCGACGGACCGAGTGTGCAGATCAACTTGGTTCGGGTCGGCCGGAGGCTCGTCATGACCGCCCCAAGCTACCGGTTTCAGGTTGACGATGCAGCGGCGCGGGCCCTAGTTTCTCCTTCCATCCAGTGCGAAATGGTGGGGGCTGTAGCTCAGCTGGGAGAGCGCCTGAATGGCATTCAGGAGGTCGTCGGTTCGATCCCGATCAGCTCCACCAACCTCAATATCCCATTCCACAACGAGATAAGAGGCTGACGCGAGAAGGGGTCTCGCGGGGGCGTGTTACGCCATCATCGCAAAGCGACACGGCGAGTCATTGCCGACTTACAGGGGAAAGGGTCGGAGAACCTCTCCGCCGTCAGAAAGGCGGGATCCGTGAGCGCGTTCAGGAACGCGACGAGCGCGTCCCGCTGCGCCGGCCTGAGATGCAGGCGCCGGGGCGAGCCGTCGGGAGCCCGCAGTCGCGGGTCGAGATCCGGGCTGTCCTCGATCCCCGAGTCATAGAACTCGACGACCTCGTGCAGCGTCGTAAACCGCCCGTCGTGCATGTAGGGCGGTCGCACGGCGACGTTGCGGAGCGAGGGAGGCTTGAAACGGCCGCCGCCGGCGCCGGTGTCCGCCGAGACGATGTCGAGACCGATGTTGTTCGCCCTGTCGGCAACCTGCGCGATCGTGCGATGGCAGTTGACGCACCCTGCATCTCCTGCATCGTTGAAGATGCGCATCCCCTCCCGCTCCTGCTCGCTGAGGAGTGAATAATTCGGCGCGCCGGCGGTTGCGAACACGGCGTCGAAACGCGATTCGGCGGATACGAGCGAGCGCACGAACTGGGCGAGCGCCAGCGAAACCCGATCGCTCGTCACCTCGGGCGAGCCGAACGCCGCGGTGAAAAACGCGGGGTAGTACGGCGTCGCACCCAGCTTGCGTGCCAGGGCCCCGAGTTCCATCCCCATCTCAAGCGTATCCTGAATCGGGTGCAGGATCTGTGCTTCGAGAGGGGACGCACGCTCGTCCCAGAAGAATTTGCCGTACTCGTAAAAGCGCGCATTCGCCAACGCCATGGTGCGACGCTCAGGGTGACGACCGCTCAAACCGGGGCTGAAACGCGCGGTGTCGCCGAACCCGAACGCCTGCTGGTGACAGGACGCGCATGCGATCCGATCGTTGGCCGACAGGCGCACGTCGTAAAAAAGGACACGTCCCAGGGTGGCGCCGGCGTTCGTGATCGGGTTCTCGGGAGGTGTATTGTCCGTGAACGCCACCGTCCCCGGGAACGAGGCGAGAAAGTGGCGGGGGATCGGGGCATCGGCATCCGAGTAGCCATATCGCATCGCCGGGAGAACGGGCTCGCAGAGCGCTTGCTCGACGGCGCCGGGCGCCGTGTCCTCCGCCGGGCCGCACCACACGACGAGAAGAAGTGGCAAGGCACGCGAAACCCGAGCTGACATCCCTTCCTTAGAAGTCCGGGAAGGCCAGCACACGCGCCGTTTGTGGGCTGTCTCCGGCGAGCACGTAGGTGACCGCGCGGCCGGACATCGCTGAGGAGCGTACGCGCGTGATGTCGACTGCACTGGGGTTGACCAACAGGTCCTTTCCCCCCCCGATCACGTCGAACGCGCCGGCCGGAACACGAACGTATTCCGTGGAGTGCCCCGGATCGAAATAACAGTTGATCAAGCGGCTTTCCACCACCTCCGCCCCGGGCGCTCCCAGAAAGAGCGTGAACCCCCAGTTGGAGGGACTCCCCTCTAGGAAGCGGACCAGTCCCGAATCGGCAGGCACGCTCACCTCGCTGATCCACAACCCGGCAGTGCCGACCCCCGTCCCGTAGAGAGCCAGGTGGTCGCCGCCTCGAATCACCCATGACTGATCCGACCCATCGGTTCCCAAGCCGTCTACGTGGACGCCGAACGGGCCCGACACGATGGGTACTTCGACGGATTCGCCGAATGCGAGGGTGACGGGCGCGCCCTGGCTGGGGACGAACGTCACCGGGCCACGGCCATCGGCAGCGTGCGCGAAACGAACCTTGGCCGGCAAGCGGGCGATTACGTCGGTCACCGTTACATCCATCGTAGCCCTGCCGTCCGAGTTCCAAGCGGTGATCGTCGCATGACCGGTACGGAGGCCGATCACGTTGCCGATGGAGTTCACGTCTGCCACATCCGGGTCGCTGGACGTCCATGCGTCCACCGATGGGGTTTCGTCGATCGTCGCTCCGTTGACGTCGACGAAGAACGCTTCGAACTGAAGCGCTTCGCCGATGGCCACAGATGCCTCGAGATCGGGGGGGGTCAGCCGGATAATAACCCGCGCCTTGACACTCAGTGACACGGATGCGTCGACGTTTCCCGCGCTGACGTTGATCATGACCGTCCCGCGCCGGCGCGCCGTGACGACGCCCGACCCGGCACCGGTAGCTTCTACACGTGCGATCGCCTCGTCGCTGGACGCCCATTGAAGCTCCGGCGGTGTCCGAACCACTACGCCGTCCGCGTTTCGCGCCCTCACCGTGAAAAGGGCCGCTTCATTGACCAGCAGCGAGCGCGGGGCCACGATCTCGAGGCTTACAACCTTGCTGCAGTCGGGAGAGGTGCAATCGAGAGGTCCGGTGGGAGCGTGCGAGCCACCATCGCATGCAACCCCCTCCATCGCGACGAGGAGCGCCAGGCAGGCCAGCCGTAGTGTCTTTTTCATCTTCCTTTTTCCCTTGATCACGCGCCCGTTCTGAGGCGCTTCCCGAAGCATCCCCTGATGCTCCTTCGGCCTGGAAACACGGCGCTTGGCAAGGGCCCCCGCTGCATGGGGTGGGGCGGTGGGGCCCTGTACCATCAATGGAGGCACGAGATAGGAGGTTTAGGCGGGCGGCCGCAGCTGGTCAAGGCCGGTTGTGGAGCTCATGGCGGCAGTCACGAGAGGGGAGGACTCGCCAGCAGGCCGACGGAAGGACCGCCATTCCAAGCGATAGGTCGAGGGCCCCGTCTTGCAGACGCGCCCTCGACTGTGCATGTTCGGTCTCCCTTGATCGATT
>DASRVB010000037.1:0-33459 GCA_035687725.1 Gemmatimonadota bacterium | reverse complement strand
TCGCGAACGGCGCGGCACTCCTCCGGCGACTCCGCTCCGTGGAGCTGGATCGCGGCCAGGCCGAGCGCGCTGGCCGTTCGGGCCACTTCGTCGGGGGACGTGTCGGCGAACACGCCGACCCATGCGGCCGGCACCCTGCGTGTCAGCACCGTTGCGCGCTCTTCGGAGACGCGACGCGGCGAGGGGCAGAAGACCAGCCCCAGGTGATCGACACCCGCTTCGACCGCCGACCGCGCTGCCTCTTCCGAAGTGATGCCGCAGATCTTGATCCGGAAGGAGAAGGACACGTCGAGAAAAGTACAAGGTTTCGGGTCTTCCGCCGCGTTCCGGCGGGTCATCCGGCGCCACCTGCCTTGCCGGCAACCACCAGCCGCTCGAGCGTGCCGCCCGGATCCGCTGCTCGCGATAGATGCTCGCCGACGAGCACCGCGTCGGCCCCGGCGTCCCGCGCACGGAGAATCCCCTCCGGGCCGGTGATCCCGCTCTCGGCCACGATCACGGCGTCGGGGGCCAGGCGACGCAGCCACTCGACCGTCGACAGCGCTCCGTCCACGTCGACGGCGAGCGACGAGAGATCGCGCGCATTGACGCCGATGACCGACGCGCCGGCGTCGATCGCCGCGCGCGCTTCCTCCCGGCCGTGGATCTCGATCAGGAGCCCCAGCCCCGCGTCGACGCTCTCGGCCACCAGCAGCTCGAGCTCGCGCGGAGCGAGCGCCGAAACGATGAGGAGCGCCGCATCCGCCCCCGCGGCGCGGCTCTCCCACACCTGCCACGGATCGAGGAGGAAATCCTTGCGGACGACGGGGACCGATATCGCCGGGGCCACCGCCTCGAGATCGGCGAGTCGTCCGTCGAACTCCGCATCGGTGAGGACGCTGATCGCCGCCGCTCCGCGCTCTTCGTAGAGGCGGGCGCGGGCCGGCGCGTCGATCCCGGCGGCGAGGGATCCCGCGCTGGGGCTCCCCCGCTTTACCTCGGCGATCACCGACACGCCATGGCCTCGAAGGGCATCCGGCAGCGACCGCGCGGAAGGCCGTTCGGCGGCTAGACGCTCGAGCTGGGCGCTCGTTTTTCTCCGCCGGGCGAGCTCCACTTCGGCACGCTTCCGTGCCAGGGCACCCGCGAGGAAACCCGAGGGGGGGTTGACTTTCGGCATTTGTTCGGTCAATCTTGAGGCGTCCACCGGATGGCGCCGCGTGGGGCCGGCGCACGCTGAGCAGTCCACGAGGGAGAGCGGAGAGATGAAGCTAACCAGGCGACAGCGGGAAATCTACGACTACCTGGCCGAATTCATCGAAAGCAACGGGTATGCCCCGAGCCTCGAGGAGATCGCGGCCCGCTTCGGGCTGAGCTCGGTGGCGACCGTGCACGAGCATCTCGAGAACCTCGAGGAGAAGGGAGCGGTCCGCCGCGATCCGCACAGGAGTCGCGCGATCGAGCTGACCGATGGCGGCGGCCGCGGCGCGCGCGAGTCCGCCGTGCTCCTGCCCCTCCTCGGACGCGTGGCGGCCGGTCAACCGCTCGAGGCCGTCACCGACGACGAGACGCTCGCGGTTCCCGAGTCGATGCTGGGTCGCGGGGAGACCTTCGTCCTGCGCGTGGCCGGCGATTCGATGATCGACGAGCACATCGAGGACGGCGACTACGTGATCGTCGAGCGCCGCGACACGGCACGTAGCGGCGAGCGGGTGGTCGCGCTGATCGACGGCGAGAACGCGACCTTGAAGACCTTCTTCCGCGAGCCCGACGGGCGGATCCGGCTGCAGCCCGCAAACGAGCGGCTGGCGCCGCTCTACTACGACGCTTCGCGGGTCCGCATCCAGGGGGTCGCGATCGGGATCCTGCGGAAGTACCGCTAGCCCAAGGCGAGCCGCGCGGTAAGGTCCACCAGGCGATCGAGGAGCTCAGCCCCCTGTCCCGAAGCGAGCGTCTCGCGTGCGCGGTCGACGCCGGCGCGCAGGGTCTCGGCTCCTCCGCCGATCCAGATCCCCGCACCCGCGTTGGCGGCCACCACGGCCCGTTGAGCCGCGCTGCCCCGCCCCTCGAGGACGTCGCGCAGGATCGCCGCGTTCTCGGTCGCGTCGCCCCCCGCGATCTCGCGGATCCCGAATGTCGGCAAGCCGAGGTCGGCGGGCTCGATCACCCACTCTTCCACTTCCCCTCCCCGGACGGACGCGATCCGCGTCGGTCCGCACACGGAGATCTCGTCGAGACCTTCCATGCCGTGGACGACGACGGCGGCCTCGGCGCCGAGCTCGCGAAGCACGCCTCCGATCCGCCCCACGGCATCGGCGCGCGGCACACCGATGAGCTGCCGCCGCGCGCCCGCCGGATTCGTGAGCGGACCGAGCAGGTTGAAGATCGTCCGGATCCCGATCTCGCGGCGGGCCTCGGCGGCATGGCGCATCGCGGGATGGAAGCGCGGCGCGTACAGGAACCCGATTCCGAGCTCGTCGATCGACCGGCCGACGCTCGCGGGCTCGAGGTCGATCGTCACTCCGAGGGCTTCGAGCACGTCGGCCGAACCACACCGCGAGGACGCGGCGCGGTTGCCGTGCTTGGCCACCGGGATGCCCGCCGCAGCCACGACGAGCGCGGCACCGGTGGACACGTTGATGCTCCCGGACAGGTCGCCGCCGGTCCCGCAGGTGTCGACGAGGGGCTCGCGGGTCGTGGAGACGCGGGTCGCCCGGGACCGCATCACGCGGGCCGCTCCAGCGATCTCCTCGGACGTCTCGCCTTTGGTCGCGAGGGCGGCGAGAAGCGCGGCGATCATTGCCGTCGGGACGTCCCCGTCCATGATCCGCGCAAACAGCGACTCGGACTCCGCCGCGCTGAGGTCGATGCCCGCGGCGAGGGCCTGGAGACTCGCCTGCGGATCGCCCGCGGCGAGCGCGGGGTCCCGCTTCACGGGCGAGCCGCTCCGGCGAGAGCCGCGGAATCCGCGAGCGGCGCACGATACACGAACCGCCAGGTGGCGGCGGGGTACACGAGGAAGGCGTGAAGGGCGACGGGCTGCATCGGACGGCCGGCCAACGTAGCCGGTGGAGGCGGGGTCCAGCAAACGTGACCGCGGACCGATTCCCCGCGAGATTGCATGCGTGTGCGCGCCCGGGCCGTCCTCCAGTACGATGGCACCTCGTATCGCGGCTGGCAGCGCCAGGCGGACGCGAGCACGATCCAGGCGGCGTGCGAAGATGCGTTGGAGAAGATCATCGGGAAGGCCGCCGTGGTCGCGGCCGGGCGCACCGATTCGGGCGTTCATGCCCGCGGCCAGGTCGTCCACTTCGATCACGGGACCAACATGTCCGCCCGCGATCTCAGGCGCGCGTGGAACGCGCACCTTCCCGAGGCGATCTGGGTCGCACGACTCGAGCGCGCGAAACCGGACTTCCACGCCCGCCACGACGCGGTCGCCAGGACGTACCGCTATCAGCTGGCGCTGGGCAGGGGGGCGGCGTCACCGTTCGTTCGGCGATACGCGTGGCCGATCCAGCGGCCGCTCGACTGGGAGGCGATGAACGCCGCCACGGAGGGCCTCGTCGGAGAGCACGATTTCCGACGCTTCGCGAAGGGCTCGGGCGAGCACCGGACACGAACCGAGCGGGAGCCGGGGCGGTGCGTGGTTCGCGCGGCACGCTGGCTCCGCTCGCGCGACGGACGCGCGCTGGAGATCACCGCGGATCGCTTCCTGCGGCACATGGTCCGGGCTGTCGTGGGATCGATCGTGGCGGCAGGGCTGGGACGGATCCATGCCGATGAGATCCGCGCCGCGCTCGCGCCCGGCGGGGCGCGGCCGCGAGCGAGCTACGCTCCGCCCCAAGGTCTCTTTCTCTGGGAGGTCGAGTATTAAGACGCGCAAGGACCTTCTGATCGTGGCGGCGGTCGTTCTGTCGCTGGGCGTCGGCGCTGCGTGGTGGGCGGCCGCCCGACCCCCGGGGCCGGGAGACGCGCTTTCCGCGGCCATCGCCCAGACGCCGTCGGAGTCGATCGACATCTCGCGCCAGAACGCGATCGTGACCGCCGCGCGCGAGATCGGACCCGCGGTCGTGTCGGTCAACGTCGTCGCGACCCAGGTCGTGCGCGAGCGGTCGTTCTTCGACGACCCGTTCATGGACCCGTTCTTCCGCGGCCTCTTCCCACCGCGCGAACGGCTGCGGCAGGTCCAGAGCCTGGGCTCGGGCTTCATCGTCTCTCCGGACGGCTACATTCTGACGAACCAGCACGTCGTGGCCGGCGCCACCGAGATCGTCGTCACCCTCATGGATGGCCGCCAGCTTCCCGCCGAGCTGGTCCAGGCGGACGAAGTGACGGATCTCGCGGTGCTGAAGGTCGAGGCCGAGGACCTCCCCACGGCGCCGCTCGGGAACTCGGACGACATCCTGATCGGCGAATGGGCGATCGCGATCGGCAACCCGTTCGGATACCTGCTGGCCGACCGCAACCCTTCCGTCACCGTCGGCGTGATCAGCGCGACCGGCCGCGACGTCCGCCCCGAGCCGGGCGAGGGCCGCAGCCAGGTGTGGTCGGGGATGATCCAGACAGACGCTGCCATCAATCCGGGCAACTCCGGAGGTCCCCTCGTCAACGCCGCGGGCGAGGTGGTCGGGGTCAACGCGTTCATCTTCTCCGGCGGGAGCGGCGGCTCGATCGGCCTCGGCTTCGCGATCCCCATCAACCGCGCACGGCGCGTGCTTCAGGACATCGTGGAGTACGGAACGATCCGGCGGCCCTGGCTGGGCCTGCACCTGGCCCCGATACCGAGCGACGACGGACGCGGCCCCGGCGGCGCCCGTGTCGTCGGAGTCGACCCCGCCAGCCCGGGAGAGCGGGCCGGCATCGAACCGGGTGACGTCGTCGTCGAGGCGGGTGGGCGGGCGCTGACGTCGCCGATCGATTGGGAAGGCAGGCTTCTCGATCTGCCCACCGGGTCGGACCTGACGGTAGTCCTCGAGCGAGACGGCGATCGCTTCGAGCGCACACTGACCCCCGAGGACGATCCGCTACGCAGTGCTTCGCGCATCGAGACACCGTTCGGCGCGACGATGGTGCTCCTGACGCCGACCCTGGCTTCCCACCTCGGCATCACGTCGCAGACCGGCCTCTACCTCGACAGCGTGGATCCCGATTCCGGATTCCGGCGCCTGAATCTCCGGGAGGGAGACGTCCTGGTGGCCCTCGGACCGCGCCGGCTCGAGGGCGCCGAAGACGCGGAGGCCCTCCTCGAATTTCTGCGCTCCGGGCAACGGGGCACTCTGTACGTGGAGCGGGACGGCCGGCTGGGCACCGTGAGCATCCGCTGAGACGACAATGTTCCCGCACATCGAGGAGCCGATGACGACGAGATCGACACGCGCGATCACCCAGCTCGAGCTGCCTTTGACCCACGTCAGTCGCGGAAAGGTGCGCGAGATGTTCGCACTGGGAGACGACCTCCTGCTCGTGGCGACCGATCGCCTTTCGGCGTTCGACATCGTCTTCGCCGAAGGGATCCCCGACAAGGGACGCGTCCTGACGGGGCTGTCGGACTTCTGGCTGGACCGCCTGGAAGCGGCTGCGCCGCACCACCGGATCTCCACCGATCTGGACGAGATCGTCGCCGAGGCGCCGGACCTGGCTCCGCACCGAAACGACCTCGAGGGGCGTGCCATGCTCTGCGTCCGCGCGCAAACCATTCCGATCGAGTGCGTGGTGCGCGGCTATCTCGAGGGGTCGGGCTGGCGCGAGTACCGCGAGACCGGCAGGGTCACCGGGATCGAGCTCCCGCCTGGGCTCGAGCGCGGCGATCGGCTGCCCGAGCCGATCTTCACACCCGCCACGAAGTCGAGCGAAGGCCACGACGTCAACATCTCCTACTCCGAACTCGAGGCGCGGGTCGGCGGCGAGCTGGCCGCGCGGCTCCGGGACCGGGCACTGGCCGTGTACACGGAGGGCAGCGAGCACGCCAGGGAGCGCGGGCTCATTCTCGCCGATACGAAGTTCGAGTTCGGCTGGGGGCCGGAGGGCCCCGGCGGTGATCTCCTCCTCATCGACGAGGTCCTGACCCCGGACTCCTCGCGCTTCTGGGACGCGGAGGAGTGGAGCCCCGGCGGAGCCCAGGTGTCGTTCGACAAGCAGCCGGTGCGCGACTTCCTCGAGGCCGAGCGCGAGGCGGGACGATGGAACGGCGAGCCGCCGCTGCCGCCCCTCGCCGAGAGCGCGATCGAGGCGACTTCCGAGCGGTACCGCGAGGCCTATTTCCGGATCGTCGGGCGTCCGCTGCCGGAGAACGTATGACGGCGCGCGTCGAGGTCTTCGTCCAGCTCAAGGACGGAATGCTGGACCCCCAGGGGAAGACGCTCGAGCACGCGCTCGAAGCGCTCGGCTACTCCGGGGTAGAGGACGTGCGCGTCGGCAAGTGGATCACGTTCGCGGTCGAGGGCGGCTGCCGCGAGGAGATCGCAGGGAGGGTCGACGAGATGTGCCGCCGGCTTCTCGCGAACACCGTGATCGAGCGGTTCACCTACAAGCTCCTGGAGGACGGAGAGTGAGCGGCGTGCCGATCGGGATCGTGCGATTCCCGGGAACGAACTGCGACCAGGACGTGTTCGACGCGGTGGCGGCGATCGACGGGGCGCGCCCGGTCTGGCTCTGGCACAAGGAGACGGAGCTGGGCGGCGTCCGCGGAATCGTCCTCGCCGGCGGCTTCGCGTACGGCGACTACCTGCGCGCGGGGGCGATCGCCCGATTCAGCCCGATCATGGAACGCGTGATCGCGTTCGCGCGGTCGGGCGGCCCGGTGCTCGGAATCTGCAACGGCTTCCAGATCCTGACCGAGGCGGGTCTCCTGCCGGGCGCCCTCATGCGCAACGCCGGGCTCTGCTTCGTCTGCCGCGAACAGTGGCTCCGGGTGGATAGCACGGCGACCCCCTTCACCCGGCACTTCACGGATGGCCAGCTCGTCCGCTTTCCCGTCGCCCACGGCGAGGGCAACTACGTCGCCGACGACGCGACGCTCGATCGCCTGGAGGGCGAGGGACGAGTGGTCTTCCGTTACGTCGATGAGGCCGGTGAGGCCACTCCGCTGGCCAATCCCAACGGCTCGGCCCGGAACATCGCCGGGATCGCCGACGAGCGTGGCAACGTCGTCGGGCTCATGCCCCATCCCGACCGCGCGATGAGCCAGCTGGTCGGCTCCGAGGACGGCCGCGGCGTCTTCCACGGGCTTCTGGAGGCCGCCGCGTGACCGTTGCGCTCCGCGACACGCCGGTCACCCCGGACGTCGTCGCCGCCCACGGGCTCCGGAGCGACGAGTACGACTTGATCGTCGAGCTTCTCGGGCGCGAGCCCAACTTCACCGAGCTCGGCGTCTTCAGCCTCATGTGGAGCGAGCACTGCGGATACAAGTACAGCCGGGCTCTGCTGTCCGAGTTCCCGTCCACGGGGCCGCAGGTCGTGCAGGGGCCGGGCGAGAACGCGGGCGCCGTCGACGTCGGCCACGGCCTGGCGGTCGTCTTCAAGATGGAGTCGCACAACCATCCGTCCGCGGTCGAACCCTACCAAGGGGCGGCCACCGGCGTGGGCGGCATCCTCCGCGACGTGTTCACGATGGGCGCGCGCCCGATCGCGATGCTCGACAGCCTGCGGTTCGGCGCGCTCGACGACCCGCACGTCCGGTATCTCTTCCGTCACGTGGTGCGTGGCGTCGGCGACTATGGGAACTGCGTCGGCGTGCCGACCGTCGGCGGCGAGATCGTGTTCGACGACGCGTACGCCGGAAACCCCCTCGTCAACGCGATGTGCGTGGGGCTGATCCGGCATGAGGACCTGATGCGGGCGAGCGCCGCCGGACCCGGAAACGCCGTCTACGTGCTCGGCGCATCCACCGGCCGGGACGGGATCCACGGCGCGAGCAAGCTGGCATCCACCGAGCTCTCCGCCGACACCGCCGAGAGCCGGCCCACCGTACAGATCGGCGATCCCTTCACCGAGAAGCTCCTCCTCGAGGCGACGCTCGAGCTGATCGAGTCCGGCGCGGCGGTCGGCGTCCAGGACATGGGCGCCGCTGGGCTCACCTCGTCCAGCAGCGAGATGGCCGCCCGGGCCGGCACGGGCATCGAGATCGACGTCGCGCTCGTGCCGCGGCGCGAGCCCGGCATGACGCCGTACGAGGTCCTGCTCTCCGAATCGCAGGAGCGGATGCTCGTCGTGGCCCGACCCGACCAGGAGCCCTCGCTCATGGCGATCGCGGAGAAGTGGGACCTGCCGTGCACGCGCGTCGGCACCGTGACCGACGACGATCTCTGGCGGGTGCTGGAGGATGGCGAGGAGGTCTGCCGGATCCCGGTCGCGGCCCTGGTCGACGAGGTGCCGCGCTACGTGCGGGAGGTCGAGGAGCCGCCTTATCTGGCGGAGGTGCACGCCCGCATGCCGGACCTGGCGGAGATCGGCCGCGTGGAACCGATGGCCGCGCTCGAGGCGCTCCTCTCCGCGCCCACGATCGCGAGCAAACGGTGGGTCTGGGAGCAGTACGACCACCACGTCCAGACGAACACGATCCTGGGGCCTGGTCCCGCCGGGGCGGCGCTCCTCCGGATCAAGGGAACTCCGGGCGCGCTCGCGGTCACGACCGACGGCAACGGCCGCTACGCCTTCTGCGACCCGCGGCGGGGCGGCGCGCTCGCCGTCGCCGAAGCCGCTCGCAACCTGGCTTGCGTCGGGGCCCGACCGCTCGCGGTGACCGATTGCCTCAACTTCGGCAATCCGGAGAAGGACGCGGTATACTTTCAGTTCGTCGAGGCCGTGCGCGGGATCGCGGAGGCCTGCCGGGCGCTCGATGCGCCCGTCGTCAGCGGAAACGTCTCCTTCTACAACGAGTCTCCCAAGGGCGCCATCCATCCGACGCCGACGATCGGGATGGTGGGGCTCCTCGAGGACGTGGCGAGCCGGCCGAGAGGCGAGGGGTCGGCAGGAGACGCGCTCGTCCTCGTCGGACCCGACGGCGAGCACCTCGGCGCCGGGTCGCTCCTCGCCGAGGTGCTGGGGATCGTCGCCGGCCGGGCGCCCGCGGTCGACCTGCAAGCGGAGCGCCGGCACGGGGAGATAGTGCGCGAGCTCGTGCGGGAGGGACTGGCGGTCACCGCTCAGGACGTGTCCGACGGGGGGTTCGCCGTCGCCGCGGCAGAGATCTGCTTCGGACTCCCGCCGGGCTGCGGGATCGAAGTCGAGCTGCCGGAAGGCGGCCACCCGCACGGCGCCATGTTCGGCGAGGACGGGGCGCGCTACCTGCTCGTGGTGCCAGCGGGCAGGCGCGACGCCGTTCGCGCGCGCCTCGAGTCGGCGGGCGCGCCGTGGCGCGAGGCCGGCCAGGTGACCAACGACGGCCGGATCCGCTTCCGTGGCGTGGGCGAGCGACCGCGCGAGGAACTGGAGCGCCGCTGGCGGAACGCGATCGAGGATCGCATGGAGAGGCTGGAGGACGAGCGGTGAGCGGACCCCGGGAAGAATGCGGGATCGTCGCGGTGATAGGCCCCGAGCGGGCCGCGGAATGGGCCTATCTCGGCCTGTACGCGCTCCAGCATCGCGGACAGGAATCCTCGGGCATCGTCTCCAGCGATGGCGTCCGCGCCTACGCGCATCGCGCCATGGGACTCGTGGCCGACGCCTTTGACGAGAGCGCGCTGGCCGCGCTTCCCGGCACCGCCGCCATCGGCCACAACCGCTACTCGACCACCGGCAGCCCCACGCTGGCCAACGCGCAGCCCATTCTCGTCAACTACCGGGACGGCTTTCTCGCCGTCGCGCACAACGGCAACCTGACGAACGCCCGCACGCTCAGGCGGAGGCTCGAGCGCTCGGGGTCGATCTTCCAGTCGACCATGGACACCGAGGTCGTCGTCCACCTGATCGCCGCCGAGCGCGACGCCTCGCGCGACCGCGCGCTTCTCAACGCCCTCGATCGCCTGACCGGCGCCTATTCGCTCCTCATCCTGACACCGGACGGCCTCTACGCGGCCCGTGACCCGCACGGCTTCCGGCCGCTCGCGCTCGGTCGCCGCAATGGGGCGATCGTCGTGGCGTCGGAGAGCTGTGCGCTCGACCTCCTGGACGTCGAGCTCGAGCGGGAGCTCGGTCCGGGCGAGGTCCTCAAAATCGGGCTCGACGGCAGCTCCGAGACCCTGCGCGCCTCCCCCGCCGAGGCGGAGTGCCTTTGCGTCTTCGAGCAGATCTACTTCGCGCGGCCGGACTCGACCCTCTACGGCATGAGCGTCGACGAGGCACGCCGGCGCCTGGGCCGGGAGCTCGCCCGCGAGCATCCCGCGGACGCGGACTGCGTCTTCGCGGTCCCCGACTCCAGCAACTCGGCGGCGCTCGGATACGCGGAGGTAAGCGGGCTCCCGTTCGAGCTAGGGCTCATTCGCAATCACTATATCGGCCGCACCTTCATCCAGCCGGGACAGGCGGTCCGCGACTTCCGCGTCAAGGTCAAGTACAACCCCGTGTCGAGCGTGATCCGCGGCAAGCGCGTGGTCGTCGTCGATGACTCGATCGTCCGCGGCACGACGTCCAAGGCGCTGGTCGGCCTCGTGCGCGAAGCCGGGGCCGCCGAGGTGCACCTGCGCGTCGCCTCCCCGCCGCTTCGCCATCCCTGCTACTACGGGATCGACATCCCGAATCGCGACGAGCTGATCGCCGCGAACATGACGGTGCCCGAGATCGCCGCCTTCGTGGGTGCCGACTCCCTGGGATATCTGTCCTTCGAAGGTCTCTACAGGGCGGTCGGGGCGAGGGAGCACCACTGCGACGCCTGCATGAGCGGGAACTATCGCGTCCCGCTCGAGGCCGGCATCGAGGAGAAGACCGCGTTCGAAACGTCCGAACCGCGTCCGCGTTCCCCGGTCGAAGCGCCAGTCGCCTGAAGCAGAAGCGGCGGGAGGATCTTCATCCCCCCGCCGCTCATTTCGTTCGACCTTCCGGCCCCGCTACTCGTTTCCGCCGCCCCCGCCGCCTCCGTCACCCACCGGATTCTCGATGTTCACGTCGGCGTTGATGTCCGTCGCGTCCTCGCCTCCGCCGAATGCGCCGCTCATGTAGAGCACCGCAGCGAGGATGAGAATCACGATGATGATCAGGATCGCGTACACACCGCCGTTCCCACCCCCGCCACCGCCTTGACCGTTCGCCATGATTCCCCTCCTTGTGAGGTCCGTACGTTCGCCTTCTCATACCATGACGCGCGTGCGAAGTCAAGCAGGCAGCTTACGTGTGTGTGCCACTACGCGCGCGCCTGTTTCCGTTGTGCCTCCTTCTCGATCAGGACGAAGTCGATCTGGCGTCGCTCCTTGTCGACCGACTCGACCCGCACGCGTACCGGATCCGCCAGACGGAAGCGGCGCCCGGTGTTCCGCCCGATGAGCGCGTACTTGTCTTCATGGAATTCGTAGTAGTCGTCGGACAGGTCGTGCATGTGGATGAGTCCCTCCACGAAGTAGCGCTCCAGCCGCACGAACATGCCGAATGACGTCACGCCGCTGATCGTCCCGTCGAACTCGTCGCCGAGATGGCGCTCCATGAACTCCACCTTCTTCAGATCGATCGAATCCCGCTCGGCGTCGACGGCGTTGCGCTCCTCGACGGATGAGTGATCCGCGATCCGCTCCAGCCTGGCGAGCTGCACCTCCCGATCGTCCTTCCAGCGCTCCCCCGCCTGGATGCGCTTGAGGGTCCGGTGTACCTCCAGGTCCGGGTAGCGGCGGATCGGTGACGTGAAATGCGTGTAATCGCTGGCAGCGAGCCCGAAGTGCCCAAGGTTGTCGACCTGATACCGGGCCTGCTTCATGGACCGGAGGATGACCGTGTTGATTAGCTCCTCCTCGCGCTTGCCGCGCGCCTGGTCGATGATCTCGGCGAACACTCGCGGGTCGATCTTCCCCTTCTTCGGCCGCGGGAGCTGATAGCCCAGCGCGGCGACGAAATCCCGGATCTGGTCGATCTTCTCGGGCGCGGGTCGGTCGTGGACGCGGTAGATGAAGGGAACCTTGAGCTTCGTGGCATGCCGCGCGACGATCTCGTTGGCGAGCAGCATGAACTCCTCGATGAGGCGCATGCTGTCGAGGCGCACGGACTCCTGGATATCGATCGGGAACCCTTCCTCGTCCAGCTCGACCCGCGCCTCGGGCAGGTCGAAATCGAGACTACCACGGGCGGCGCGCTTCTGGCGCAGGACCTTGGCCAGCCTGCGCAGCGACTGGAGCGGCGACAGCAGGGGTTTGAGATCGTCCCTGGGTGGCTTGCTCTCGATGAGCTCCTGCGCCTCCTGGTAGGTCAACCGGTAGCGGCTCCGGATCACGCTCTCGTGGAAGCTGCTCTCTCGAAGGTTGCCCTGGGCGTCGAGGGTCGCGATCACCGAATAGGTGAGCCGGTCCTCGTCGGGCTTGAGGGAGCAGAGGCCGTTGGAGAGATGCTCCGGTAGCATCGGGATCACTCGATCCACGAGATACACCGAGGTGCCGCGCTCGAAGGCCTCCGCGTCGATCGGGCCGCCCTCCTGCACGTAGTGGCTCACGTCGGCGATGTGGATGCCGATCTCGAACAGGTCGTCGCCCTTGCGCTCGATCGAGAGCGCGTCGTCGAAGTCCTTGGCGTCATGCGGATCGATCGTGAAGACGAGCTTGTCGCGCAGGTCGAGCCGTCTGCGCGCCTCCGCTTCGAAATCGGCCTGGATCGCCTTCGCGCTCTTCTCGACCTCGGGCGGAAACTCCGGATCGAGCTCGTGGGTCCGGATGATGGAGAGGATGTCGACGCCCGGGGCGTCGGGATCCCCGAGGACCTCGACCACGCGACCTTCGGGGCTCTTGGTGCCGTCGCCCCAGTCCTCGATCGACACCACGACCTTCTGGCCTTCCTCGGCCTGCTTCAGGTCCTCCTCGGGCACGTAGACGTCGAAGCCGAGGCGCGTGTTGTCGGGGACCACGAAGCCGAACCGCTTGCCGCGCTGAAGCGTTCCGACGACCTGCGTATGGGCACGCTCCAGCACCTGGATGACGCGCCCCTCGGGGTTGTCTCGTCCGCGCCGCCCTTCGACGCGCGCGACGACGCGGTCGCGGTGGACGGCGCCGCCCAGCTTGTGGGGCGGGACGAAGATGTCGGCGTCACCGGCCTTCTTCTTCTCCGGGACGACGAAGCCCGCCCCCCGGCGCGTGGCGTCGAGCGTCCCGACGACCAGGTTGATCTGCTCGGGCAGCGCATAGCGCTGGCTCTTGATCCGGTAGACGCGGCCATCATCGGTTAGGCGGGCGAGCGTCCGCTTGAGATCGGGATATCCATCTTCCCCCACTTCGATGCCGCGCGCGATCTCCTTGAGCTTGAGGGGACGCTGGGAGCGTCCCAGGTACTCGAGTATGCGATCCTCGGGAGAGGAACTCAAAACGATTCCGCCTCGTCGATCAGCATGATCGGGATGTCGTCCTTGATCGGATAGCGGAGGCGGCATGCCGGGCACTCCAGCACCTGCTCGTTCTCCTTGTAGGTCAGGTCGCCCTTGCACTTCGGGCAGGCCAGGATCTCTAGAAGTTCCTTGTCCAGTGCCATGTTAACTCCTTGCAAGACTGTTGTTTGACTACCGTCTGTACCCAAAGTGCTGGAGGTCACGCTCTCGCCGCGACCATTTGGGACGAACCTTCACTAGCAACTCCAGAAAGACGGGAGCGCCGATCATGGCCTCTATAGATGCCCGCGACCGGCGTCCGATCTCTCCGAGCTTCCCGCCACCGCTGCCGATCACGATCCCCTTCTGGCTCTCGCGCTCTACGTAGATCGTCGCCCGGATGAGTGTCTTGTCCTCCTCGCGCGCGGGCTCGCGCCATTCCGTGACCTCGACGTGCACGCTGTACGGAAGTTCGGCGCCCAGCTCTTCGTAGCACGCCTCGCGCACCATCTCGGCGGCGAGGAAGCGCAGATTGAGGTCGGTCAGGTCCTCGGGGTCGTAGAAGAAGGGCTGCTCTGGGAGCCGCGCGCGGATGCCCGCGAGGAGCTCCGGAAGTCCTGCTCCCGTCACGGCGCTGAGACGGTATCTGTCTGACCACACGGGCAGCTCCCGCCACGTCCGCTCGCGGTCATCGAGCTTTGTGGCCGGCACCTGATCGCTCTTCGTCAGGACCAGAAACAACGGGAGAGTATCCCCCGCCGTGCTCCCGGACGCGCCCTTCCCTTCCCTTCTTCGCCCCGCCAACTCCCGCAGGAGCGCCTCCTCGCGCTCAGAGGGCTGGTCGTGGTCTACCAGCCAGCAAACCACGTCCACCCCGTCCAGTGCGGACAGCGCAGTATCGAGCATGCTCTGCTGGAGCGCATACGCGGGATCGAGGAAGCCGGGGGTGTCGACGAAGACGAATTGCGTGGAGTCGTCGGTTAGAAAGCCCGGGATCCGGTGCCGGGTCGTCTGGGCCTTCCGGCTCACCGCTGCGAGGTGTTCGCCGACGAGGGCGTTCAGGAGCGTCGACTTGCCCGCGTTCGGCCGCCCGACCAGCGCCACGAAACCCGCGCGGGTCGCGACCTCCGCTCCCACCGCCTGCCCCGACCGTGCCTCCCCCGCCTCGCTCATCGCGGTCCGAATCTATGCGGGGGCTGTGGAATCCGCGACAGTCGGGATCCTCCCTATTCCAGGGGTGTATGCCAGACGGGGTCGTTCCATTGTATCCGCGCGGAGGTCCTCATGCGAAGCCTCAACCTAGCTTTCCTGACAATTCTCGCACTGGCGGTCGGGTTCCCGTCGGACGCCTGGTCCCAGAACGGTCGTGCGGACCGTCGAGACCCCGAGGCACGCGGGCGAGAAGACGGCGACGTCGTGATCCGCGGTCCCGGCGATGCCATCATCATTATCGACGATGACGACATCGACCGCTTCCCGCGAGGTCGACGCGGCGAGGGCAGAGACCGGTACGAGGATCCACTCTACGCCGGCCATGGCGGCGAGGGGATACCGAAGTTCTGCCGCAATGGAGAGGGCCACCCCGAGTACGGCATGGCCTGGTGCTTCGAAAGCTACTACAGGAACGAAAACATCCCCAAGTACTGTCGCACAGGTGAGGGGCATCCCGAGTTCGGGCGCGCCTGGTGCGTTCAGGAGGGCTACGGGCTGGGCTCCCTACGCGGCGTGATCTTCGGCCGCGACCGCGTGCTCCTCGACCTCGAAGGCGAAGACGACATCCTCTCGATCCGTCCCTCGGTCTGGGAACGGATCTTCGACGTCTTGACCCGGGGACAGAGAAGAGGACGCTAAGACCGTATCGTCCTGGCTGGTGGGCCGCCGCTCGTCCTCCGAATAGCAAAAAAAGCAAAGGCCCGATTCGCCAACGCGCACCGGGCCTTCTCTGTGAACGTGGTGGATCTGATGGTGCGGGATGTCAGTCGTCGTCCTCGTCGTCATCGTCGTCGTCGTCGGCCGGCTCGATCTCGGCTACGCCGCCGTCGGACGCCCGGACCTCGACTTCCATCCGTCCACCCGGTGTATCCACCTGGACCTCGAAGATCAGCTCGCCGTCTTCCTCCTCCGACTCCACACTGACCGCTGTCCCGCCGACGGCTTCGGCGGCGATGGCCATCGCATCGACCTGGTCGATGGGGGGTGTGATGTTCAGCCGTGCCGCGTACTCGGTGTTCCAGACTACGTCGGGACCGGTCGAATCCGAGCAGCCCAGCAGCATGCCCGTCATGACCAGGGACAGAACCTTCGTATTTGCCTTCATGCTCACCTCCCGTTGGCGGCGCCCGGACCAGCCGGGACGCTCCACCTGAGGAACATTCCATGGCGAGCAATGTGACACGGTCAACCACAACAGCGGGGGCTGAATCCTCATCCAGCCAGGTTTCCCGGGAGTGCGGCGACGACGGCGAGATGCTCGACCGGGTACTGGGAAGACGGTCGCTTGACCGCCGCCCGGTGGGTCATTCGTCGGCCGGGGAACCGCTCCGAAGCCGATCCCAGCTGGTGCGCCGCCCTGGAATCGAACCAGGAACCTACTGATTAAGAGTCAGTTGCTCTGCCAGTTGAGCTAGCGGCGCACGAGCCGGGGTGGGATCCGCGGGATGCGGCGGAGAGAATATATCCGCGCCTGTTCGCTGGGACAATGCGAAGCGGCCGGCTGACTTAGCCGGCCGGCTCCGAAAGAGATGATGGGGTGAGCGAGGGGACTCGAACCCCCGACCCCCAGGGCCACAACCTGGTGCTCTAACCAGCTGAGCTACGCCCACCGAGAGGCGAGAATCTACCGCCCGTGGGCGCGTCCCTCAACGTCGGCGGCGATCAGCCCGTCGCCCGTGCGAAGGTGGCGATTCAGCGGCGTCATCCATGGTCACCACCCCTTCCTCGCAGTCGCGATCCTCCCCCCTCCAGGCGACGAAGACCCATCCGTCGAGCGGAGTGGCGGTCAACGTCACGGTCGGGGGGTGGAACCTTGGGTGGGTTGCGATTCTGGTGGCGCCCCGGGGAGGATTCGAACCCCCGACCCGCGGCTTAGAAGGCCGCTGCTCTAGTCCAACTGAGCTACCGGGGCGCGTGGCGGGAGGCGATATCGCCGGACCGCAGCTTCAAGATACATCCGCCGGCGCGGCCGGCTCCACGCTAGAGCGCGGCCAGGCGTCTCTCGATCCGCTTCCGCTCTGTCGCGTCGAGAACCGCTTTGCGGACCCGCACGGACTGGGGCGTCACCTCGACCAGCTCGTCCTCGGCGATCCACTCGAGTGCGACGTCCAGGTTCTGGCGCCGGGCTGCCTTGAGCCCGGTGTCGACCTCGCGCGTGGCCGATCGATGGTTGGTCACCTGCTTGCGCTTAGTGGGATTGCAGGGCAGGTCGCCCGGCCGCGCGCTCTCCCCCACGATCATCCCCGAGTACACGCGCTCCATCGGGCCCACGAACAGGGTCCCCCGCTGCTGCAGGTTCTCGAGCGCGTACGACGTCGCGGGCCCCGTGTCGAGGCTCACCATCGCGCCCCGCTCGCGGTGCTCGACTTCGCCGCGCCATGGACCGTATCCCACGACCCGCGATGTCATGATCCCGAGACCTCGCGTATCGGTCAGGAACTCGCTCCGGTAGCCGATCAATCCGCGGGTCGGAATCAGGTACTCGAGACGCACGAGGCCCGTACCCGCATTGTGGACAGCCGTGAGCTCGGCCTTCCGCCGGGCGAGCTTCTCGAATACCGCGCCCTGCTGCTCCTCGGGCACGTGGATCACGAGCTGTTCGAGCGGTTCCTCGACCGATCCGTCCTTCCCCTCGTGGAGGATCACCTCAGGACGCGAGACGCAGAGCTCCATCCCCTCGCGGCGCATCTCCTCGATCAGGATCGCCAGGTGGAGCTCCCCGCGCCCCGACACCTTGACGCCGTCCGAGCGCCCGACGTCCTCCACCCGAAGCGCCACGTTGACCCGCTCCTCGCGCGCCAGCCGGTCGCGGATCTGGCGGAGCGTGGCCGCCTTCCCCTCGCCGCCCGCGAACGGGCCGCTGTTGACGAGGAAGAGCATCGACACGGTTGGCTCCTCGATCTCGAGCGGCGGCAGCACCTCGTCCGGTGCGTCGGGCGCGGCGATCGTGTCGCCCACGCCCAGCTCCTCGAAGCCCGCGATCCAGACGATGTCGCCCGCCGAGACCTCCTCGACCTCCTCCCGCTCGATTCCGCGCGTCACCCACAGGCGACTCGACGTCGCGGGATCGCGACCGGTGATCTCCCAATCACCGGTCTCCCGGTCGATCCAGCGGGACGTCCGGCGGACCAGCTGCTCGCCCCGCCGATGCACTCCCTGAAGAACCCGTCCGCATCCGATTCGTCCCAGATAGTCGCTCCACGCCAGGGTCGAGACCTGCATCCGGAACGGAGCGACAACCACGGCGTCCGGAGCAGGCACACGCTCGACGATCGTCTCGAAGAGCGGCGCCATCCCCTCATGCGGGTCCTTCTCCAGATCGCGGACGAACCAACCCGCGAGCCCGGACCCGTAGAGCACCGGGAAGTCGGCCTGCTCGTCGCTGGCGCCCAGTTCCAGGAACAGGTCGAAGGTGTCGTGCAGCGCTTTCTCGGGATCGGCGTTCGGCCGGTCGACCTTGTTGAGGAGGACGATCGGCTTGAGCCCCCGCTTCAGCGCCCGCATGAGCACGTAGCGGGTCTGCGGCATCGGGCCCTCATTGGCGTCGACCAGGAGCAGCGCGCCGTCGACCATCGACAGCACGCGCTCGACCTCCCCGCTGAAGTCCGCGTGGCCGGGCGTGTCGACGATGTTGATCCGGTGCCCCTCCCACTCGACCGTGCAGTGCTTGGAGCGGATCGTGATCCCCCGCTCCCGCTCGAGATCGCCCGAGTCCATGACCCGCTCGGCCACCTCGGCGCCGTCGCGAAAGACGTGCGCCGCCTTGAAGACCGCGTCGATGAGCGTGGTCTTCCCGTGGTCGATGTGGGCGATGATCGCCAGGTTTCGGATGCGGTCGGGCGTCGTCATGTCTCTCGCGCTGCGTTCAATGGGCAAAAAGAAGCGCCCCTGGCCGGGGGCGCGGCGGTCTCTCAGCCGGGATAATATACACTCCCGGCCGGGTTTTGTCCCCTGCTGGACACGAATGCCGACGAGCGGCCTTCTATCGCGAAGCCAGTGGATAGCGGAGGATGACTCCGCCGCGGAAGGTGGCCGTAAAGGCGATTCCCCTGCGCGAGCCGCGGTACGTCGCCATGTAGAGATATCCGTCGCGCGATTCGTTGATCTGGCTGTGGATCTTGCCGTGTCCATACTCCCCCTGGACATGAGGTACGGCGGACAGCGCGTCTCCCACGGCCTCGAGTTTCCTGGTGGCGGGATCGAACTCGAACAGGTAGGAGTTGCCATCTATCGTCCGGTGATCGCTGATGGCGGCGTAGAACCTTCCATTGCTCGCGAAGAGTGCGCCGCCCCACGTGGACCACGGGTTGCCCGCGTACGAGGGCAATGGGAACGGAGCGAAGTATACGATCTGCGAAGACTCGTGAGCGGTGCCGTCGCCGCCCGGCTGAAGATGCGCTGCCGTCGCCGCCCCACCAGACGGCAGGCGCACGCGCTGGTTGGCGGCCACTCCTTCGCGGCTCGCGCTCCGGCCGCCGAACGGCATCTGGAGCGTCACGTCCACGCGTTCCAGCGACCCCAGGCCGAAATGGGCAATGGCCGGCTGCGACGAGGACCAGCCGTACGAGGGACTGATCTCGCGAACTCCGACCAGCCGACCGTTCGCCGGATCCCGCACCGTCACGACGGCTCCGACTCCCATCCGGTTCTCACCGCGCCCCGGATCACCCTCGACCACGACCTGCAACCAGTTGCCGCTCGCCCCTGTATTCTTCAGCAGCACCGACGTCGATGGTGTGCCGAGAGACGACCGCCACTCCGAGAGGAAGATGTCCATGCGACCGTCGTTGTCGAAGTCGGCCGTGGGCCCGCCCGCGTAGTACCGCGGATCTGACAGGGATCGAACGGGGACCGGGGGCTCGAACACCGGATCGGACGGATTGCCGGAGTGCGCGAAGATGAGGGGAACGGGTCCGGCCGTCCCACCGACGAGCACCGACGTATACAGGTCTGGCCACCCGTCGTTGTCGAAATCCTGGACTTCGACATGCGGCTGCTTCGACACGATCGGCGGAATCCCCGCTGCGTCCGTGACGTCCTCGAAAATCGGGGCGCCGGCGGAGTTCGTTCCCCGGTTCATGTAAACGCGAATCTTCGTCCCGATCCCTCGATCGGTGGAGCTCCCGAAATGGTGCCCCACGACGAGATCCAGGCGGGCATCGCGGTTCAGATCGGCCATCGCCGCGCCGGAGACCCAGTCCTCGTCTCCATGCGTGAATGGGGACCAATCGAAGACACCCGTCGTCAGCCGGCGGAAGTACCCATCCCCGCTCGACAAGAACAGGAAGTTGCGGTTGGGCCGCTTCTGGTTGGATTCGCCGGCCACGAAGATGTCAGCCCAGCCGTCACCGGTGACGTCGCCGATGGCGAGCCCCAAGCCGTGGATGTCGGCCGGCAGACGGGCGGCGGCGGTCACGTCGGCGAAGCGTAGACCCCCCTGGTTTCTGAGCAGCACCGTGGGACCCGAGCCGCGCAGGTTGTCCGCCACGATGAACAGGTCCAGCAGGCCATCCCCGTCGTAATCGAGCACCCCGGCCTGGCGTCCGTTGCTCGCCTGTGCGCCGATCCCGGAGCCGGCCGTGACGTCCGTAAACGTTCCGTGATCGTTGCTGAACAGCCGCGAGGGCTCGACCTGGCTGCCCGATCCGCGCTGGATGGCGTTGTTGGAAACGAAGAGGTCGAGGTCGCCATCGTTGTCGAAATCGGCAAACACCGAGCCCGAAGCGCGGCCCCTGATCGCGAGCGAGGCTTGACCGGAGTCCTCGAAGACGCCGCCGCGGTTGAGCAGCAGCCAAGCGGGTAGCGAGGTAGTACGCGATGCGAACGTGCCGGCGAAGAGGTCCTGAAGACCGTCTCCATCGGCATCACCCCAGGACGCTGTGTGCAGATAGGCTCCCGCGAGAAGCGTTCCGATCCCGGTCGCATCCGATACATCGGTGAAGGCGAATCGTGGGGCACTCACTCGGGGGGGTTCGGAAGTCCCTCCCGGGTAACCCGCCTCCGAACGGCTCGCCGTTGGAATCTGCAGGAGCACCAGGACAGGATCGCCGAAACCACTCTTCGGCTGGGGATCACGGTTCAGGTCGACGGCGTTCAGGCTGAGGAACAAATGCTCCCCCTCGGCGTCGATATCGAGCGCATATGCGCCTCCGATCCGATAGTTGTATCGACGTTCGATCTCATCGTTCAACGACACGATCACCTCGTGCTCGAGCGTCTGAACGTCGAATCGATAGATGGGGGCGCCATGCTGGTACGCCCTCCCGTGGGCATACGGCATGTAATAGACGTAGCGCTCTTCCGGGTCGAGCTCGATGTGGGCGGTGTATCCGGGCAGGGCCCCAAGGTCCTCGAGTACCTCGGTCGACGGCCGAAAACGGTACAGTCGGTTCGGCTGAGCCGTCGCCAGGTACATCCAGCCCGATGAGGTCTCACCCGTCGATGCCCTCAGAAACCCGCTCCCGAATGCGGCGGACAGGATCGTGACCGAGTTGGATCGCGGATCGTATCGCGCGAGCCCGGTCGTGTTGACCGAGAAGTAGGCGTTCCCGCGGGCATCCACGGCGATGTTGCGAAAGCCGGTGTGGATGTCGGAGTTACCGCTATACTGCACGCTGCCGGAGGTCAGGTCGTACACGTAGAATGGCCCCCGGTTGGTCCCACCTTCCACGGCTTCACCATAGAGGAGATTTCCCTCCCGCCACAGGTTCGTGGAAGGGGTCATGTGCATGTCGAGTGGGACGCCGAGGCTCTCGATCTCTCCGACGTAATCGGGGTAGTTGCGATCCTGGGATCCCCTGGCGAGGAGCGCAGCAGAAGCGAGAACCGCGACAATCATGACAGCCGCCAAAGGGGCGGCCGGCGATCGGAGATTGTGGAGGAAGGTCATCGTTACCTCGCGAAAGATAGAAGCGCCGCAGGCTGGGCGCATTCCCTCACTTCGGCTATCGTCCCCTTCGGGAGAACACATGATGAAACCTGGCTATGGCCGACCACTGTACTTGCTGCCGTTCGATCATCGTCATTCGTACCTCACCGGCATGTTCCATGTCGCGCCTCCGCTGACTGCCGAACAACGCGAAGCCGTAATCGATAGCAAGCAGGTGATCTACGACGGATTCCGGCAGGCCCTCGACCACGGCGTGCCGGCTGCCTGGGCTGGCATCCTGGTAGACGAGGAGTTCGGCGCCGGCATCCTCCGGGATGCAGCCAGGCATGGATATGTGACCGCACTATCCACCGAGAAGAGTGGATCGCACGAGTTCGAGTTCGAGTACGGCCCGTCGTTCGCGGAGCACATCGAAGCGTTCGAGCCGACGTTCGCGAAAGCCCTGGTGCGCTACAACCCCGACGGAGACGCGGCCTTGAACCAGCGGCAGACGGCCAGACTCAGGCAGCTCTCCGAGTATTGTCGGGCCGCGGATCGACTGTTCATGTTCGAGCTGCTGGTGCCCGCCACGGAAGAGCAGAAGGAGCGAGTCCGCGGAGATGAGGCGGCCTACGATCGGCTGATGAGACCCGGACTGATGCTCCGGGCCATCAGCACGTTGCAGGATGCGGGAGTCGAGCCGGACATCTGGAAAATCGAAGGACTCGACCGCCGCGAGGACTGCGAGCTGCTCGTCGGTACGGCGCGGCGCGATGGCCGACACGGAGTCGGTTGCATAGTCCTTGGGCGCGGAGTCGATGAGGAGAGGGTCACGGGTTGGCTCGAGACCGCCGCCTCCGTCCAGGGATTCATCGGGTTCGCGGTGGGGCGCACTACGTTCTGGGAGCCTGTGGCCGACTACGTGGCGAAACGGGCGACCTTCCAGGAGGCTGCCTCCCGAATAGCCGAGCGCTACCGCGGATGGGTGACGATCTTCGAGCGTGTGCGCCAATCCTCCCCGATTACGGCCTGAGGCGTTGACCGAATCGTTTCCCTGGCCAGACAAGGCCAGACCCGTCCTCTCAATGCGATGCTCGTACGGCCCGGCCCTCGAAGACGCGCAAGAGCTGTGCGTGGAGGCCCACACACGGCGTCCGCGAGTGATCCATGCCGAAAGGAGCGCAGAATGGAAGAGCACACGCACATGTATCCGGCGCCGAGCGGACGACTCGCTCAGAAGCGGCGCGAACTCGCCCCTGACATCGCCCGAGCGTTTCACGAGTTCGGCCGGCAGGTGTTCGCAGATGGCGCGCTGGATACCAAGACGAAACAGCTTATCGCCGTCGCGGTGGCTCACGTAACCGAGTGCCCGTACTGCATCCGCGGACACACGAAGAGCGCTCGTCGAGAAGGGGCGACTGAGCAAGAAATCATGGAAGCGATCTGGGTCGCCGCAGAGATGCGCGCGGGAGGTGCGTTCGCGCATTCGGTGATCGCGCTTCAAGCCATGGAGGGCGACGAGACGTAGCAGGCTCCCCGTTTCCCGTGGCCAGCAGGGTCGCGAAGATTTTCGCGAACGCGATGAGCTCTCGACTCGGATCGGAGGCGGAAGATCGCCACGTTGGAAGGCAAGCAGCGGATACTGACGGGGATTCGGCCCACCGGCCCTTTGCACCTCGGCCATTATGCGGGCGCGCTCGAGAGCTGGGTGAGGTTGCAATCAGAGTACGACTGCTACTTCCTGATCGCCGATTACCAGGTCTCCGATTATGCCGACGACCTGGCCCGCGTGCGGGCTGCAGTGTGGGAGGTAACGCTTGACTGGCTGGCGGTCGGGCTCGATCCCGAGCGCAGCTCCTTCGTCATCGAAAGCCTCGTTCCCGAATACGCTGAACTGACTCTATGGTTGAGCTGGTTTGTGCCGATGGGCAGGCTCCAACGAAATCCAACCCTCAAGGCGGAGATCCGTGAGCTTGGGGGGAGATCCGTGCCGGTGGCATTCTTCACATATCCGATCATGCAGGTGGCCAACATTCTGATGCACCGCGCCCACCTGGTTCCGGTCGGCGAGGATCAGCTGCCCCATCTCGAGCTCGCCCGGGAGGTGGCGCGTCGCTTCAATCGGCAACTCAAAGTGGTCTTCCCCGAGCCCGAAGGTCTCGTGGGACGAGCGCCGCGACTGGTGGGGATTGACGGCCACGCCAAGATGAGCAAGTCGCGGGACAACGCGATCTATCTCAAGGATACGCCGGCGGTCGTGAACGAGAAGGTCCGATCCATGTACACCGATCCGACGCGTCTTCGGGCCACGGATCCCGGCCATGTCGAAGGGAACCCCGTCTTCCTGTACCACGACCTGTTCAACCCTGACCGGGAGGAGGTGGCCGACCTCGAGGACCGATATCGCCGCGGCGCCGTCGGCGACGTCGAAGTCAAGCAGAAACTCGCCGCGGCTTTGAACGCGTTCCTGGACCCGATCCGGGAACGCCGTGCTCATTACGAAGCGGATATGAGACTCGTCCGTGATGCATTGGCCGCCGGTACCGAGCGCGCTCGGGAGACGGCCCGGATCACGATGGCGATGGTGCGCGAGGCTCTCGACCTGGGGTACCTCGAGAAGATTCCCCCATCCTGAGGAGAAACTGTCGTCGGGGTTCCAGATCCCGGATCAGAGCGACTTCAGAAACTCCACCAGATCTGCCTGTTCTTCCGCCGTCAACTCGAGAGCAAGAACTCGGGTATAGTGTCCCACGACATCCGCCAAAGTGGTCGCGCTCCCGTCGTGGAAGTATGGCGGGTGCTGCCACAGGCCCCGCAACGGAGTCGTCCGGTACGCCTTGTTTGCCGTCCGCTCCGCGTAGGCGCCGTCGACACCGGTTTCGGCCGGCGCGTGCAACGTGCCGTCGTTGTTGTCGGTCCCGGAGCCGCCTACGTGGCAGCTTGCGCATGTCCTGTCGAACAGGGCGCGGCCGCGATCCGCGGCCGCGGTGTCGAAGCTCCCGGCCGGAGGCGGGGGTGCCGGCAGACTGTGCTGGTACGCCCGCAACGCGGGAAGCTTGGAGGTGACCAAGTCCGGCGATTGCTGGACGTCGATCCCGAGCCGCTCGTCCGAGAAGTTGCCCTGCCCATGCATCTGCGTGACGGCGACGTAGGCGTTCCAGTACGAGATCGGCCCCTCCGCCGTGTACGTTTCGTTCTCGACCTCGGCCAGGCCATACGCGGGTGGGAGTACGAGGGGCGTGCTCTTTCCATCGAAGTTGAAGCGCGGATCGTACTTGCCTGGGCCCCACGACTCGTAGACCGCCTTCTGCTCCGCCGTCACCGCCGGTGAGAGGGCGATGATCGCGCCGACATTGAGGTCTCGGTTGGGCCAGCCGTCCATCCGCCGGCCGATTCCGGGCATGACCGAGTTGTCGACCGTCGAGTGACAGAAAGCGCAGGTGATGCCGAGCCTCGTGATGTGGTCGTTCTCGTCCACGGTGGCCTGGACGCCGACGACGGCGTTCATCTTGAGCAATGCGACGGTGGTCGCGGGACTAGTGAGGTCGACCTGCTCGAGGATTCCGGGCGGCAGCACGTCGGCGTCTACCTTCAGGCCCACCCCGAGCGCTGTCGTCGGATCCACGTTCTGCTCGACGACTTCGTTCATGCGCAGCGTGTCGGTCCAGAATTTCTCGTCCCCGAAAGTGTCGAAGCGGAAAATGCGCTGTCCTTCGGTGAGGAGTTCGGGCGACGTCTCCTCTGTCGCGACGGTATCGGGTGGTGGGGCTTCCGCTTCCTCGGAGTTCCTCTCCTCGCATCCGACTATCAGGGTTCCGGCGATCAATGCGACAATCGTCATCGTCGCAACACGGACATACTTGTGAATCGAAAGAGTCACGTTGCCCATCGTCTCGGCGATCATTTCATCCCCCCCCGTTCCAGTCGCGTCAGAAGCGCACCTGCACGAGGCTTCACCCGCCGGGTCCCCGTGCCGCACCCTGACTATAGGGCAAGTATGCTCATTGCTGCACAAATTGCAACATGCCGGCCCTGGGGTGCGGTTGCGACCCGAGCTCCCTATGCACTGTGCACGTGTATATTCGCGATTTCTGAGTCTGCTTCGGCGAGTTTGTCACACTGAGTAGCTTGAGAGACTCTATGAATAGGACGTCCTCGTCAATTCCCGAGCTACTCGGACGAAGTCTTCGCTATTCGTCGCCCGAAATAATCCTGTTGGAAGGTGTTCCCGCGCAACCAGGGTCGCTGACACCGTCCGGGACGGTGACGTGCCTCGTAGCCAAACAGGGCTCTCCGTTACTCGAACAGATAAAGTCTGCCGCGCAAAGAAAGGATTACTCGGCACTTCGTCGATACCGTAACACGATCGCCAGGGAACTTGCCGCAGTATCTCGCGGGCGGGAGAACCTCTCCGAGTCACTGAATGACATGCCGGTGTTAACCGAGTTTCGATACGGGACCCAAATCCTTGCACAACGGATGTTCACAACTGAGATGCTCGAGGTGGCCACGGCTTCGGTCTTCTATGGTGGTGGTTCTCTTGATCATGATGACTTTCAAGCAGTCGATCACTTCCATCCTGCAATTATCCCGGACACTGAACACGTTGTCGTAGTCTCAATGCCGTCACTCACGGTGCTCGAGCAAGCCATTCTCAGTCGTGTTCCCGAAGAGCACTCCGAGCTATTCGTTTCTGTACCAGGCTTCATTGCGCGAGCTGCGGCGGTACCCGACGAGGCAGCAATCTCCGCGAACGTTGCAGACAGACCTGTTGATGAGGCCCGGGTCGAGGAGATCGATGGACCTGACGCGGAGGATGTTGAAGCTCAGGATGAGATTGGTTCAGGAGATCTCGATGCTGCCTTAGCCGCCTTACAACAGCAGGACTTCTCCGGGCTGGACGAGACTGCATCTTCAGACACTCTTCTAAACATACGAATGCAATTGAGAAGACGCCGGTGACCTCCATCATTGAAGCCGCACCCTACGTTGTTTTCGGCATTTGGCTGGGCCTCTCTGTGCTTCATCAATTTCCGCATGGCCGGTGGATTAGACGGATCAAGAGATTCGACAGATTCGGCGTACTACCCGACTGGACGTTCTTTGCACCGACACCGATTGTAAGCGACTACCGTTTTCTCTACAGGGATATGAGTGGCGATGGGACGCTAACTTCGTGGAAGGAGATTACATACAGAAATACCTCGTTACTTCGTTCCGTGTGGCATCCGGAGCGTCGGATTCAGAAAGGCCTGAATGTCTCAGTTGCATCCTTGGTGCGGCGCGCGATCGCGGCCGGAAGGTTTGAGAAGCGGCGTCTGCTGGAAGTGTCCTACCTCTTAATCCTTAACTTTGTAGAAAAGCAGCCGCGAGATTTTCGTGCCGTTAAGCGTCAATTCCTTATCGCACAGACCAGGGGCGTAGAATCAGACGACAATCCGCATATCATGTTTTTGTCGGCCTTTCATGTGCTTCCGAAAGCCTAAGGGGTGCCGGTGCAGCGCGAGGTAGTTGCCCAGCTGGTCGCAGGCATTGCAGCCGTTGGGGTTGTTATAAACGCGCTCGAACTGCTGGTTGCTCGTAAGAACGTGTTGACCTTCCATGATTGGAACGTCCTGCGAACGAGATACAGGGTGTTATCAGGGTGCAGCCCCTCTCCATTGGAATGGTCGGTTTCGAGCGGAACTGTGTTCGCAATCGCCATCGTCCTGCAGGCGATCGCGGCTATCTGTCTGGTGATATTCTTCCACTCCGGTGCGTGGGCCATTGGACTATGTGCTTACATCCTGGCCATTCGCTTGTTACTGGGCCTGCGCCTGATCTATGGCTTTGACGGCTCTGATCACATGCACGCTATTGTCTGGGCTGGATTGTTGGTATTTCTTGCTAGCCCCTCTGCTTCCATCAAGGATCTGGCGTTAGTCTTTATTGCTGCGCAGTTGCTCCTTTCATACTTGACATCGGGCATAGCGAAACTTCTTTCTCCGATCTGGAGAAGCGGAAAAGCTGTCGGCTTGATCGTAAGAACCGAATCGTATGGACAGAAGAGCGTCAGTAGATTGATTGAACGGCTCCATCTATCAGGGCCGTTGTCCCGAGGAACTATGGTGTTAGAGGTTGTAGGTCCCCTGTCGGTGTTGATGGGACCGAAAGCGGCGATTGTGTTTATTTTCTTCGGAGTGATGTTTCATTTAGGTAGCGCGATCGTCATGGGTCTGAATTCGTTTGTCTGGGCATTCGCGGCGTGTTTTCCAGCCGTCCTATATATCTCCGAACGCTGGGCTCCCTTTTAATCCTCATTACGGTCTTGGGACTTGTAGATGGTCGGGGCGGCCGGATTCGAACCGGCGACCCCCTGCTCCCAAAGCAGGTGCGCTACCAGACTGCGCCACGCCCCGACGGAGCCGCCGCGGGGAGCGGCGGCAGAATGGATCAATAGCTGCCGGAAATATACTCCTTGAGATGGCGGTTCTCGTACCGGGTCTCTCGTAGCTGCGACTCGACCACGTCGCCGATCGACACCATACCCAACATCCCACGCCCCGGCCCCATGATCGGCAGATGGCGAATCCGATTCCGCGTCATGATGCCCATCACGTAGTCCACCGTGTCCTCGGCCTCGCCGATGATTAGATCCCGGGTCATGACGTCGGCCACGCGGATGGCGGCCGACTCCCGCATCCCGTTCGCGCAGCACTTGAGGATGTCCCGCTCGGTGACGATCCCAACGGGGCGCTCGCCGTCCACCACGACGAGCGAGCCGATGTTGTGCTCGACGAGCTGCGCGACGGCCTCTTCGATGGTCCGGTCCGGGGCGATCGTCCGGACCGCGTTCGATCGCTTTCGGTCAAGAATGTCCTGGACGTTCATGCTGCCTCCTCGGGCTGGAGCGGCTGCCGGACTAGTATCGAACGCCCGGGTCGCACGGGCAAATGCCGCGCTCGCCCCGGGTCGCCACCCACTCGGCGAACGCAGCAAACGCCGCGCCCCGGTGGCTGACACGATTCTTCTCCGACAGCGCGAGCTCCGCCAGGGTCGCGCCGTCGGGCAGCACGAACACCGGGTCGTATCCGAACCCACCGGCGCCGCGCGGCTCCTCGCCTATCGATCCCGCGAGCGAGCCCTCGAACGTCTGCCGGCTCCCGTCCGGGCAGGCCAGGACGACCGCCGATCGGAAGCGGGCCCCGCGCGACGCCGGCTCGATTCCCGCCATGGCGTCGAGGAGCTTCCGCACGTTGTCGGCGTAGGTGCATCCCGGACCGGCATAGCGAGAGGACCTCACCCCGGGCAGGCCACCCAGCGCGTCTACGAACAGACCGGTGTCGTCTGCAACGGCCGCCATGCCGGTGGCCTCGACCGCAGCGAGCGCCTTGAGCCTGGCGTTCTCCTCGAGTGTCTCGCCTGTCTCCTCGACGTCCCAATCCTCGACGAGACTGGTGATCGGGACGAGCTCGACGTCGGTGGCCGCGAGCAACGGCTCGATCTCCTCGACCTTGTACGGGTTTGCCGAGGCGAGGACGAGCCGCGTGGGACTCCGGCCCGTCAGAGGCCGAGCGCGGCGCGCTGGAGCCCGATCAGCTCGCGGATCCCGATGGCGCCCAGCTCGAGCAGGGTGTCGAGCGCTCCGCGGTCGAAGGGCTCGCCCTCCGCCGTCCCCTGGATCTCGACGAACCGGCCGCTCTGCGTCATGACGAGATTCATGTCCACGACGGCGGCCGAGTCTTCGCCGTAACAGAGGTCCAGGACGGGGAACGACCCCACGATCCCAACCGAGGTCGCGGCCACGAACTCCCGGATGGGAATCACGGACATGCGCCCCTCGTCCGCCACCCGCCGCAATGCGTCGTAGAGCGCGACCATGGCGCCCGTGATGGCAGCCGTCCGCGTGCCCCCGTCGGCCTGGAGCACGTCACAGTCGAGCCACACCGTGCGCTCCCCCAGGCCGCCCATGTCGACCACACTGCGGAGGCTCCTGCCGATCAGGCGCTGGATCTCGTGCGTCCGGCCGCCGACCCGGCCCCGGCTCGACTCGCGGGCCGTCCGCGTGTGGGTGGCGCGCGGGAGCATCCGGTACTCGGCCGTCACCCAGCCCCTTCCCTTCCCCCGCATCCAGGGCGGCACGCCCTCTTCTACCGAGGCCGTGCAGAGGACCTTCGTCAGGCCGACTCCGATCAGACACGACCCCTCGGGGTGCTGGAGCACCCCGCGCTCGATCGTCGTAGAGCGGAGCTCGGCCGGCCCGCGGCCGTCCGAGCGGGGGGCTTCGACACCGGCTGGCTGTCCCTTCGCCATGGCCCGCAATGTATGCCCGGGCGACTCTTGCGGCTTCCCGCGCCGGGCGGGTATCCTGTCGTCGCCGATGACGACAGCGACACTGAGCCGCCCGGTGAAGTCCGCCCTCCTCGGCGTCCAGAACATGTCCATCCTCGTCGGGCGCACGATGGTTTCGATCGCGCGGCCGCCGCTCTACTGGCGGGACACATTCGTGCAGATGGACGTCCTCGGGGTCCAGTCCCTCGTCATCGTCACGCTGACGGGGATCTTCACCGGCATGGTGCTGGCCCTCCAGTCGGCCGTCCAGCTGTCGAAATTCGGCGCCTCGCTGTTCGTCGGTCAGCTGGTGGGGGCGTCCGTGGTGCGCGAGCTCGGCCCCGTCCTGACGGCGCTCATGGTCTCCGGCCGGGTGGGCTCGGGCATCGCGGCCGAGATCGGATCGATGCGGGTCAACGAGCAGATCGACGCGCTCGAGGCCATGGGCACCGATCCCGTCAAGAAGCTCGTCAAGCCGCGGGTTCTGGCCGGCATCATCATGATGCCGATCCTCACGATAGCCACCGATTTCATCGCCATCATCGGCGGGCAGCTCATCTCGTGGCTCATGCTCCACCAGAGCTCCTCGACGTACTGGAACGCGGTCTGGAGCGGCCTGTACCTCAGCGATCTGTTCACGGGGCTCGCCAAGCCCGTCGTGTTCGGCTTCGTGATCACGATGGTTGCCTGCTACCGCGGCCTGACGACCTCGGGAGGCACGGAAGGGGTCGGCCGATCGACCACCCAGGCAGTCGTGCTCTCCTCGGTACTGGTGCTGGCGACCGACTTCTTCATGACGAAGCTCTTCATCGAGATCTTCGGGCATTGAGAACGGATCCGCACGAGGTGCGGGCGAAGCGAAAGGAAAGATCGGGTACCGATGTTCCGTAGCCGCAAGAAGCGCAAGACGATCGGGCATCCGGATCTACATCCGGATCCCCGATGGGCGCCCCGCGCGGTGCCTGGACGCGACCGTGCGCCGGATCCCGAGAACCGGATGATCGACCTCGAGGACGTCCACCTGGCATTCGGCGACAAGGAGATCCTGGACGGCATCTGGCTGGAGGTCGACCGCGGCGAGACGCTGGTGGTGATGGGCGGGTCGGGAACCGGGAAGAGCACGATCCTGCGCATCATCCTGGGTCTGCTCGAGCCCGACTCCGGCCGCGTCTACGTCCACGGCGTCAACATCGTGCACGCCAACCAGGAGGTCCTGGACCAGGTGCGCAGCGAGATCGGCATGGTGTTCCAGGGCGGGGCTCTGTTCGACTCTCTCACCGTGGGCGAGAACCTCGCCTTCCGCCTGCACGAGACGGGCGGCCTCTCCGACGAGGAGATCGAGCGACTGGTCGAAGAGAAGCTCTCGTTCGTGGATCTCGAGCCGCGGGTGAAGAACCTGATGCCCGCGGAGCTGTCGGGCGGCATGCGGAAACGGGTCGCCATCGCCCGGGCGGTGATGGGCAGCCCCAAGATCGTTCTCTATGACGAGCCCACGACGGGGCTCGATCCGATCACCTCCGAGACGATCAACGAGCTCATCAACAAGCTGCGGGACCGGCAGAACGTGGCCAGCATCGTCGTGACCCACGACATCGGCTCTGCGTTGACGGTGGGAGACCGATTCGCGATGCTCAAGGACGGCCACATCATCTTCGAGGGGGACGCCGATGCGGTCCGCACCACCGACGACGAATATATGCGCACGTTCATCGACGCGCGGATGAGCGGAGCATGAAGCAATCGACGTTCGTGACGTGGGCGGAGCTGCGGGTCGGCATCCTGGTCGTTGCGGCGCTCGCCATCTTGATCCTGGCCGTGATGACCCTCGGCGGCCGGCTCGGCGTCTTCACCGAGAAGTACCCCCTCTACACCTACATGCCGAGCGTCTCGGGCCTGCAGCCTGGTGCGCCGGTGCGGCTCGCCGGGGTCGACGTCGGTACGGTAGACGAGGTGGAGTTCATTTCCGCCGCGGAGCGTGA
This sequence comes from Gemmatimonadota bacterium, assembly GCA_035687725.1. Taxonomy (GTDB): domain Bacteria; phylum Gemmatimonadota; class Gemmatimonadetes; order JACCXV01; family JAHWKZ01; genus JAICNR01. The sequence continues at coordinate 1,682 of DASRVB010000037.1, read as the reverse complement.
TTCGATCGACGAGCGGTTCTCGCAGGCGTACGGCGACTCCCTGGGCGCGCGCGCCCTGCTCATCCGTTTCACGGTCGAAGAAGACGTCCAGGAGAAAGTCACGCGGGCTTCGCGGGCCAAGATCGGCACCGTCGGCCTGCTGGGAGACAAGTACCTCGACCTCGAAGTCGGCGATCCGCGCGAGGCCCCGCTCCAGTCCGGAGACATCGTCCTCAACGAAGCGCCGATCGATTACGAGGGGCTGATCGCTCGGGCCGCCGAGGGCGTGGAAGAGCTCGTGGGATCGCTCGAGGGAACGCGGGTGCTCGTGGCGCGGATCAACAACGGCGAGGGCACTCTAGGGAAGTTGATCAACGATCCGGTTCTCTACAATTCGTGGGTGACGCTGACCGAGCGCGGAAGCAATCTCCTGACGTCGATGGAGTCGGGAGACGGCACGTTGCCTGCCCTCATCAACGACCAGGAGCTGTACGAGCAACTCGTCCGGACGACAGAGGACCTGCAGCAGCTCACTTCTCAGATCCGCACGGGGGAGGGTACGCTGGGCAAGCTCGTGCGCGACCCGGAGCTGTACGGGGAGATGGTGGCGACCATGCGCGAGGGCCAGCAGCTCCTCGCCGAGATGGAAGGGGGCGAGGGCACGATCGCCCGGCTCGTCAACGATCCCGCGCTGTACGAGAGGTTGAACCGGTTCGTCGTGGAATCTCAGGCGCTGCTGGCGGACATCCAGCAGAACCCGCGGAAGTACATCAACCTGCAGATCTTCTGAGAGCCGGCGTCGCCGCCTTCTCGCGCGCCGCGATCGCCATCCCCGCAATTCCGACCAACGCGAGCCCGATCGAGATCCACTGGGCTCCGGTCAGACCGAGCGCGATCCGCGGATTCAGTCGCCAGAACTCGACGATGAACCGCTCGATTCCCGCCAGGACGAGAAATTCCCAGAACACGAACCACGGGGGGGGCGATTTCCTCAGCTGCCACATGAGCAGCGCGAAGATCGGCAGGGTCAGCAGGATTTCGTAGATCTGCGTGGGATGGACGGGTACGGTCGTCGGCGGGCTGCCGGCCGGAAACGCGACCCCCCAGGGGAGATCGGTGGGGCGGCCGTAGTCGTCTCCCACGAGGAAGCAGCCCACCCTCCCCAGCATGTAGCCAACCGGCACACCTGGGGTGACGGCGTTGACCGCCTCTCCCAGTGGCAGCTTTCGCCAGCGCAGCAGCAGGATCACGCAGACAATGCCGCCTACCAGCCCGCCGTAGTAGGTGAACCCTCCCCGCGAGAACAAAATCCCCACCGGGTCGGCGACGAGGAGCCTCCACTCGCTGAGCGCCCAGTAGAGCTTGGACCCCACCAGGCCGCCGAGCATCGCGGCCAGTACCACATCCTGGCCGATTCCGGGGTCCCAGCCCCGGCGCTTGAACTCGCGGGTCACGACCACCCCGGCGCCGATGAAGGCCAGCACCAGCATGACCCCATACGAGGTCACGGTGAATCCGCCGACACGGAAAAGGACGGGAAACATCGGCCGCCAATATAGGGGTCGGGAAACAGAAAGCCCGGCTCTCTCGAGCCGGGCTCGTCGCTCTGGTGGAGGCGGTGGGAGTCGAACCCACGTCCGAAGAAGGCGCGATGAAGACCGCTACAGGCTTAGTCGACGGTCGTTTTCCCCGGATGACCTGCC
>DASRVB010000036.1:0-3716 GCA_035687725.1 Gemmatimonadota bacterium | reverse complement strand
CGATCGTGACGGGCCTCGAGGCCGCACTCTCGCTCGGCGATCAGGCGAAGGTCGACGAGATCCTGACGATCGTTCGGACCGATCCGATCGGTCGGAGGACGCGATTCTTCCTGGCACAGGGTGCGAGGATCGACGCTCGTTTGGGCACGACGGACGACGAGGAAGCGGAGCGGTTCTTCCGATCAGCGGTCCGGACGTTCCGCGAGATCGGGTTCCCGTTCTGGCTGGCGGTGACACTCCTCGAGTACGGCGAATGGCTCGAATCCCGCGACCGCGGGCCGGACGTGGCCCCGCTCGTCCTGGAGGCTCGCTCGATCTTCGAGAGTCTGCAGGCGAAACCCTGGGTCGAACGCGCGGAGCGGATCGGGCAAGAGTCCGCTGCCGTCAGCTGAGCGGCCAGGCGCGCGTGGAGGGCGACATCACGTGCGCCACGCTGGCGATCGAGGAAGGCGCCTGACGCTTCTGAAGAAGCTCTACCTGCCGCCGGCCGACGAGTTCGTCGAGGTGGACGTACCGGAGACGTACCGGAGATGCAGTTCCTCATGCTCGATGGGGAGGGCCACCATTCCAGCGAGGGGTTCGTCCTGGGGACCCGTTGGCTCATGTCCGTGATCCGGCCGATCAAGCCGATCGCCACGAGCGGATGGGGAAGCTACGTCGAGCCGCCGCTCGAGGTCCTGTGGTGGGCGGACGACATGAACGACTTCATGGCGGGAGATCGCGCCAGGTGGAAGTGGCGGCCCGAGGAGGAGGTGAACCCGATCATGGCGCGCCTCTACGACGAGTTCCTGCCCGAGCACCACGTGGAAAGCGGCTAGCAGCCAGGACCGGCGCGCCACCTCGCTCCGGTTCGTCCCCGCGTACCCTTCGGCTGATGGCCCGGACGACGTCAGAGGAAACGGCTCCTCCTCGGTGGCGGGAGGTGTTCGCCGGCGCGCGGGGCCGGCTCACCGCGGGGCTGCTGATCCTCGAGGCCCTCGTCGCGGTCGAGATCATGGTCGTCGCGACGATCCTGCCCGCTGTTCAGGAAGAGCTCCGGGGTCTGCAGCTCTACGGGTGGAACTACGCGGCGCTCACGCTGGCGTCGTTCGGCACGGTCCCGATCGCGGGGAAGCTGACCGACAGCCTCGGTCCGCGGCGCGTGCTCGCCGTCGCGATCGGCTTCTACGTAATCGGGCTCGTCCTCGCGGCATCGGCTCCGACGATGCTCGTCCTGGTGATCGCGCGGTTCGTGCAGGGGATCGGCGGCGGCGGCCTCTACGTGGTCTCGCTCTCCACGGTCGCGAAGACCTATCCCGAGCGGATCCGACCCCGGGTGATGGCGCTACTCGCCTCGATGTGGATCCTCCCCGGGTTGCTCGGGCCGCCGGTCGGCGCCGTGCTCGCCGAGACCGTCGGCTGGCGTTGGGCCTTCCTCGCACCCCTCCCGCTGATCGTGCTCGCCACGGCGATGGTGATACCGTCGCTCCGCGGCGTCAGCGTGCGCGAGGAGGGGTCGAAGCTGCCGGTCGCCGCGTCGCTCGTACTGATGCTCGGCGCGGGCTCGCTGCTCGCCGGCCTCACGGATCTCTCGGTGTGGAGCATCCCGCTCGTCGTTATCGGGACCGCCGTGACGATCCCGGCGCTCCGGAGGATCACGCCGCCCGGTACGCTCACCGCCCGGGCGGGGCTCGCGGCCGCATCGGCGGCCGCATTCCTCGCATCGGCGGCGTTCTTCGCGATCGACGGCTTCGTCCCGCTGATGCTCACGGAGACGCGAGGGCTCTCGATCGGGACGGCCGGCATCGTGATCACAGCGTCCGCGCTGGCCTGGGCCGCCGGCTCGTGGTGGCAGTCGGGGGTGGTCGGGCGCTTCGGCGCACGCCGGCTGACGGTGGCGGGCGCGATGATGATCGCGTCAGGCGCCGCCGTGGTCGCGGCGGGCCTCCTCGAGGTGCCGCTCGTCGTCCCCTACGTGGGCTGGGCCATCGGGAGCGTGGGGATGGGCATCGTCTTCCCGACGATCCCGCTGTCGGTGATGGGCAGCGCCGAGGAGGGACGGGAGGCGGGCGAGCTCTCTTCGATGATCCTGATGGACTACCTGGGCGTCGGGATCGGCGCGGGGCTCGGAGGAGCGAGCGTCGCGCTCGCGGACGCGGGGACGCTCACGATCCGCGAAGGACTCGCGGGCGCGTTCGGTGTTGGGATCGCCGCCGCCGTGTTGCTCGCGTTCGTCGCAAGGCGCCTCCCCGACACCCGCGGGGGTTCGTAGCGTGGTCTACGACGCGTACTGGGCCGAGAAGCCCGTGATCCGGCGGCTCCCGAGTTCCGCGGCGTCGATTGGCCCGCCCTCATTGCTGGGGGTGAAGCTCAGCTCGTGGGTCCCCTCCGGGCCGTAGACGTACACCTGGATCGAGAACCGGACATCCTCTCCGGCGAGATCGTCGCGCCGAAACGGCTCCCCGAAGATGCCGGCCACGTCGTCCATCGTGTTGCGCCGAAAACCAGCCCTTCCGGAAGCGCGACACGGACGTCTGCCGGTTGATCGGGGATCGACACCGAGACTCATGACCGAGCCCACGTCGTCAGCCTCGATGACGAGCCGGAAGTCCTCCATGTTCCAGGCACGCAGGATGGTTGGGGAACGCGGCGCTGACGGCGATAGTCGATCGACGTCGGCCCCGCCGTCTGTCTCGGTAGTCGCCGGTCCCGGCTTGACAGATCGGATGGCCTCAAGGTACAGGGGATGTCCTGGTTGAGGGGATCGGCTATGAACAATCCTCCAGAGAGTCCGGTCGAATTTGAGTTGGTCGTTCCTGAGCCTGATGAGGAGGCTCCCTTCCCCCATTCGACCGACGGAGAGACTCGACGAAGGCGCTTCTCTTCGCGATGGTTGCTGGGCCGACGGCTCACGGAGCTGGATGAATGGCCGGACAAGGCGGAAGAAGGGACCGAGCCTACCCTTCAGAGACTGCACAACTCGATCAGGTGGTATCACTTGGCTTCCCTTCAGGCGACACGCTGGTACACGACCCTCAAGGTGGTTCAGATCGTCGCGGCAGCTGCGGTACCCGTCTTGGTTGCAACCAGTGGCGAACCGTTCGCGTTCAAGAGCTTGATCGCGGCTCTGGGTGGACTCATCGTGATCCTGGAAGGGGTCCAACAACTCAAGCAATACAGTGGGAACGCCGTGAAACGGGCACAGGTGAGAGAAGCGCTGAAGCGTCAGTATTTTCTCTACGAAGCGCAGATCGACCCCTATGATCTTGATCCGGAGGACCGCTTGAAGGTCTTGGCCGAGCGTGTCGAGAGGATAATCGGCCGGGACGTGGCCGAATGGGCAGAGCAACCCCCCGAGGCTCCGTCCCGGGAGAACATGGATCGGTCGACGAATCGCTAGGCCGTGGTGGTGGTGGCGTCGGAGGATGCGTCCGCTCCCTGGAGCCGGACGAACGTATGAGGTCAGCCCGAACGGCTTGCAGATCCGGTCCCGGCGAGCGCCGGCCGGAATGGAGACGCGCGGGACCTGTCAAACAGGCGGACGTCCACGATCGCGCCGATACTACGCCACGCTCGCCACGCGTTAGGCTCGGGTGATGGCGGCCGAGTCGCAGATGTTGCCCCTTGGTACCGAGGCCCCGGACTTCGCCCTCCCCGACGTCGTGACGGGCGAGACCGTGAAGCTCACCGATCTCTCGGAGGCGGCGGCGCTCCTCGTGATGTTCATCTGCAGGCAT